>NZ_JAWLFK010000003.1:0-87738 GCF_041685615.1 Thioalkalivibrio sp. | reverse complement strand
TGCTGTGGCTGATCGCCTGGTCGGCACGTGACGCGCTGGCCCCCAGCGTGGAGGCGGTGCCGGAGGATGAAGGTGTCGAGACCGTCGCCGAGTCGGACGGGGATCCGGCGGCTGGCGAGGCGCGCACCGGCGAGAGCCCGCCGCGCGAGGGCCGCCTGTCGGAGGGCGACATGGACCCGATGACCGGCGAGCCCTACGAACGCGATGAAGGGGACGGTACGCATCGGCCGATCCCGGATCCGCAGGAACAGCCGCGTACGACGGCCTCCGGCGAGATGCTGAGCGAGGAGCAGGTCGCCCGGCAGGTGCAGGAGGCGCTGGAGGCCGGACGCGCCGCCTACTGGAGCGAAGGGCCCGAAGCCGCGGCCGTGCTCCTGCGTGCCGCGCTGGAGGGCGTCCCGGCGACATCGTCGCAGCGCGCCGACTTCTACGGAGAGCTGGGCAATGCCCTGTATGCCGCGTCCGATGTCCGGGGCGCGATGCGGGCCTGGGACAGCGCGCTGGACCTGCTTCCGGCGGGCGAGCGCCGCGTGATGGTCGAACGCCTGGCGCCCGTGTATGACCGCAACCATCGGGACGGGGCACGTCACCTGCGCCAGTTCCGTTAAGGAGACGCGGATTTAATCGCGCGTCCGCGCTCGAGTCGCTTTTGCGTGCGAACAAGGCGCGGTGACTGCCGTGCAGTCATTCTGCACAAGGGAACCGCAACGCAGTTCCCACGCAAAGGCGGCCGAGCGCCTGCTTTTCAATGGCTTGTGGGGTTGGTGCCCCCTGTTCCCCGATCCTGTGTTGCGCCGCTTGCGGGTAGAACCACTACCCGCTGCACGACGCGCCTTGTCTCGGAAAACAGGGGGT
This sequence comes from Thioalkalivibrio sp., assembly GCF_041685615.1. GTDB lineage: Bacteria > Pseudomonadota > Gammaproteobacteria > Ectothiorhodospirales > Ectothiorhodospiraceae > Thioalkalivibrio. The sequence continues at coordinate 86,883 of NZ_JAWLFK010000003.1, read as the reverse complement.
ACCAACGCGGACGTGCGATTAAATCCGCGTCTCCTTAAGGGCATTCGATTGGCCCGCACAGCCGGAACCGGGTGATTGCAAACGCCCAGGAGATGGAAATCTCCGGGGCGTTTTTGTGGGCAATGCAGTAGTGGGGCGCGGACTCAGACCAGCTGGTAGCGGTGCAGCTTGCGCCACAGGGTGCTGCGATCCATGCCCAGGGCGCGGGCGGTCTGCGAGCGGTTGCCGGAATGGGCGACGAGGGCGTCGCGCAGGCGCCGCGCCTCGGGATGCTCGCTGGCCTGGGGGTCGCGGGCCCCGTGGGTGCGGGAACCATTCGGTTCGGCCCCGCCGGCGCTGTCCCCGTGATGGCCATGGGTATGCGGCGCGTGGATCGTGTCGGCCGTGTGGGCGTCCACCCGCATCGGCTCGGGCAGCGGGAAGTCATCCACCTGCCCATCGCGGGCGTGCAGGGTCAGGCATTCGAATACGTTTTCCAGTTCGCGGAAGTTGCCCGGCCAGGGGTATTCCCGCAGCTTCTCCTTCAGGTGTGCGGCGATGCGGATGCCGTGATGCACCTCGTAGTCCTGCAGGTTGGCCGCCAGATCCTGGGGGCGCTCGCGCAATGGCGGGATCTCCACGGTCGCGACGGCGAGCCGGTAGAACAGGTCGGTGCGGAACTTGCCGGCCTCGACGCGGCTGCGCAGGTCCTGGTTGGAGGCGGCCAGGATGCGGACATCCACCTGCCGGGTGGTGTTCTCCCCGACTCGTTCGAAGGCCCCGTCCTGGACCGCGCGCAGCAGCTTGGCCTGCAGGCGCTGGCTCATCTCCCCGATCTCGTCGAGGAACAAGGTCCCGCTGTCGGCGGCCTCGAAGCGGCCGATCCGGTCGCTGACCGCGCCGGAAAAGGCCCCGCGGGCGTGGCCGAAGAGTTCCGATTCCAGCAGTTCCTCGGGGATGGCCGCGCAGTTGATCTCGACGAACGGGGCGTGGGCGCGGCGGCTGGTCTGGTGAATGGCCCGGGCCAGGCGCGTCTTGCCGGTGCCGGATTCGCCCAGCAGCATCACGCGCACGTCGCTGCCGGCCACGCGCCGTGCGAATTGCAGCGTGGGTCGGCAGTGGGCGTCGTGGGAGTGGAAGTGGCTGTCGTCGAGCCCGGCCCGGCCATCCTCGTACACGGTCTCCACTGCGGTGGTGCGTCGGCGCTGGGGCTGCAGGGTGATCAGTCGCAGCGCGCGCGAGTCGTCGTTCAGGCGCAGGGGCTGGCTGATGACCTCCAGCGGGAGGCTCTCGCCCTCGAGTTCGGCCATCAGGGTGAAGTGCAGGGCGTGCAAGGTATTGCGGGCGTCGGCTTCGTCGTCGCCGGCCGCGATGGCGGCCTCCCTGAGATGCGCGTCGAGATTCAGCGGGCCCAGCTGGTCCAGGGTGAGGCGGGCGTCCGGTGGGATTTGCAGGGTCTGGTGAAAGGCCGGGTTGGCGAACAGCACGCGGCCCCGGGTATCGCTGATGAGGTGTGGATCCCGACTGTGTCGGATGCAGATCTCGGCCAACTCGGTTGTGGTCATCCCGCCTCCTTGTTCTTGTTTTGGGGCTAGCGGAAACGCCCCGGCGTTGCAACACCCGAAAGGGTCTGCAACACCCGGACATGTCCCGCTTCGCCTTTCCCTGTCTCGGTTATAGCGCGAAATGGGGGTGTTGCAACAGTCGTGAAGGGAATATCAGTACATAAGTAATAACTGATTGTTTTTATAAGAATGTCACAATACTGGCATATACCTTGCTTGTAGTCGGGCATGAGTTCATCTACAAATTGGTTAATGGATACCCACCGCGGTTTTCAACCTGCTGTCCTAGGTCGCCAAACCGGTGCTGTCGCCGTGTTCCCGGGCGTCCGGTCGACTGCGGTCCATTCCCTGCCCTCGGTCCCGTGTGCGCAGGTGCGCCGGGTCCGGGCGCCCTCTTTCATCGCGACATTTGGCGCGAGGTAGGACGATCATGCTTGCTCGAGTTTCCCGAAGCCTCTTGGCTGGAACCCTTCTCGGCGCTGCGCTGGCCCTGCCGCTGGTCGCCGCGTCGGGGGCTCATGCCGCCGGTCCCGTCGTCACGGTGGAGCCGGACCGGGCGGCCACGCAGACGGTCAGCGGCACTGTGGTTCCCTACCGCGAGGTCACCCTGACCGCACAGTCGTCCGGCCGCGTGGTGGACGTGGCCGGTGCCGAGGGCGACCGCTTCGAGCAGGGGACGGTGCTGGTCGCCGTCAGCGATGACCGGTTGCGCGCCCAGCGCCAGGCGGCCGAGGCCGAGATGCGCACCGCCGAGGCGGCGATCCGCGAGGCCCAGATGCAGTACGGCCGCGAGATGATCTCGCCGCAGTCGCGCAACATCGGCCAGATGCCGGGCATGGGTGTGCCGTCGATGTTCGACCAGATGTTTACGCAGCCGATGGGGCAGTTCATGGGCATGGGCGATCCCGCGCTGGACCGCCGGACCGATCTCTATTCCCGCTACATCGGCGTGGACCAGGCGCAGGCGCGCTGGGAACAGGCCCGGGCCCAGGTGGCGGAGCTGGATGCAGCGATCCGCGACACCCGTTCCGAGGCGCCCTTTGACGGGCTGGTCATGAACAAGCACGTGGAAGAGGGCGACACCGTCCAGCCGGGGCAGCCGCTGGTGAGCTTCGGGCATGTCGAATTCCTGCGTGTCGAGGCGCAGGTGCCGGTGCGGCTCGTGAGTGGCCTTCAGGAAGACGACTACGTGCAGGTGCGCCTGGATACCGGTGACAAGGTAGAGGCACGGGTCGCCCGGATCTTCCCGCTGGCCGATCCGCAGCGCCATACCGTGACGGTCAAGTTCGACCTGCCGGAGGGCGTGCGCGGTGGACCGGGCATGCATGCCGCGGTGTATTTACCCCAGGCCGAGGCTTCGGGTAACCGGGTCGTGGTACCGCGTTCGGCCCTGATTCCGGGAGGGGCCCTGCCACGGGTCGCCGTGCTGGACGGGGAGGGCCACGTTCGGGTGCGCATGGTGCGTCTGGGCGGTTCGCGCGGCGACCAGGTGGTGGTGACCTCCGGTCTGGAGCCGGGTATGCAGATCCTGGCCCGGCCGGGGGCGGGCGTGCGTTCCGGTCAGCCGACCGGCGGCAGCTCGCCGCAATCGGGACCGGATCGCCGTGACGGTGACGCCGATCCGTGGAACCGAATGTAGGGATTCATGCCCGGCCTGGTGCCGGGTTTCACCGCTCCGGTTGCCGCCCCTGGCAGGCGCACCGGCTGCAGGGCGCCGCCCAGCCCGGCGCCCGGGACGCCAGACTGACAACAGGACCGTTCACGCTCGATGGCCGAAGACGACAAACAATCCGGTAGCGGTTTCCGGGAGAAGCACGGCGACCCCGGCATTGCCGGGCGCATGGCGGCGGCCTTTATCCATTCGCCGCTGTCGCCGCTGCTGCTGATAGCCAGTATCGCGATCGGCATCCTCGGCCTGATGGTGACGCCGCGCCAGGAGGACCCGCAGATCTCCGTGCCGATGGTGGACATCATGGTGTCCTATCCGGGCGTGCCCTCCGAGCAGGTGGCGAGCCTCGCGGCGCGGCCGCTGGAGCGGCTGATGAGCGAGTTGTCCGGCGTCGACAATGTCTACTCCGTGTCGCATCGCGGCGAGGCGATGGTGACCGTGCAGTTCGACGTTGGCGAGGAGATGGAGTCGTCCATCGTCAAGGTGCACGACAAGCTGATGGCCAATCGCGACCTGATGCCACCCGGTGTCAGCGAACCCATGGTCAAGGCCAAGGGCGCGGACGACGTGCCGGTGGTCAACCTGACCTTCTGGTCGCACGAGGTGGATGACGCCCTGCTGCGCCAGATTGCGCTGGACGCGCAGCAGCAGCTGAACGAAGTGCCCGATACCAGCCAGAGTTTCGTCGTCAGTGGACGCGAGGAGCGGCTGCGCATTGATGTCCTGCCAGAGCGCCTTGCCGGTTACGGTGTCAGCCTGGACCAGGTCGGCCAGGCCGTGCAGTCCGCGAATGTCGAGGGCTCCGCCGGACGCATCGAAAGCGGGGGGCTGAGCACCGCGGTACACACCGGGCGTTTCTTCACCGGCGCGGCGGATCTGGAACAGCTGCTGGTGGCCGTCAGTGACGGTCAGCCGGTCTACCTGCGCGACGTGGCCGAGGTGACCTACGGCCCGGGCGAGGTGGAGCAGTTCGTTCGCCACTATTCCGGCCCGGCGGCCGTCGACCCGGATGCGGCGCCGGAGGGCGCGGCGGCGGTCACCCTGGCGATCGCCAAGAAGCCCGGCAGCAACGGGGTAACGGTGGCCAACAACGTCCTCGAACGCCTGGAGCGCCTGAAGGGCAGTGCAATCCCGGACAATGTCGAGGTCGCGGTCTCGCGCGACTATGGCAAGACCGCCAACGAGAAGGTCAACGAACTGATCTTCAAGCTGTTCATCGCGACCTTCGCGGTGACCATCCTGGTGGGCCTGTTCCTGGGGATTCGTGCCGCCCTCGTGGTGCTGATCGTGATCCCGGTGGTGATCCTGTTCACTGTCTTCAGTGCCTGGGTGCTCGGCTACACCATCGACCGCGTCAGCCTGTTCGCGCTGATCTTCTCCATCGGCATCCTGGTGGACGACGCCATCGTGGTCGTGGAGAACATCTACCGACGCTGGCTGATGAAGCGCGGCATCGACACCGAGACCTCGGTGGATGCCGTGCGCGAGGTCGGCAACCCGACCATCCTGGCGACCTTCACGGTTATCGCCGCGCTGCTTCCGATGGGCTTTGTCTCCGGGATGATGGGTCCGTACATGCAGCCGATCCCGGTGCTGGGCTCGGTCGCCATGTTGTTCTCGCTGGTGGCGGCCTTCGTGTTTACCCCGTGGCTGACCCAGCGCATGCGCCCGAGCATGGCGTACCTCGAGAAGGCCACCGACAAGGAACACCGCCAGGCCGAGAAGCTGGGCCGACTCTATCGCATGGCGATCCCGGGGCTGGCCGACAACCGCGTGCGCGGCTATGGCTTTCTGATCGGCGTGATCGTGATCTTCTTCCTGGTGGTCAGCCTGTTCATGACCACCGATGTCCGCGTGAAGATGCTGCCGCTGGACAACAAGCCCGAGTTCCAGGTGGTGGTGAATTTCCCCGAGGGAACCGCTCTGACCGAGACCGCCACGCTGAGCCATGACATGGCCTCGATCCTGCGCGACATGGACGAGGTGATCGGCTTGCAGTCCTATGTCGGCACGGCGTCGCCGTTCAATTTCAATGGCTTGGTGCGCCACTACTACCTGCGCGACGAGCCGTGGCAGGGGGATATCCAGGTCCAGCTCGTGGACAAGGGCGATCGCAGCCGGACCTCGCACGAGATCGCGACCGAGGCGCGCGAACGCCTGACCCCGCTGGCCGCGGCCGCCGGTGCGGACATCCAGGTGGTCGAGATGCCGCCGGGCCCGCCTGTGCTGCAGTCGATCGTGGCCGAGGTGTACGGCCCTGATGCGGCCTCCCGCCGCGCAGTGGCCCGGGACCTCGAGGGCATGTTCGCCAATGCCGAGCACGTCGCGGACGTGGACAGCTTCCTGCAGGCGCCGCACGATGTCTGGCACTTCGATGTCGACCGCGACAAGGCGCTGCGCCGAGGCGTGGCCGTGGAGACCGTCAACCGCACCCTCGAGACCGCGATTCGCGGGCAGATCCTGGGCGATGTGAAAGCACAGTCGCTGGTGGAGCCGCACCTGATCGAGGTGCGCCTGCCGATGGGCACGCGCAACGACATTCGGCAACTGGAGATGCTGCCAGTGTTCACCCGCGAGGGCGGGTCGATCCCGCTGGCCGAACTGGGCGAATTCGTCGAGCGCCCGCAGGACGAGCCGATCTACCACAAGAATCTGCGTCCGGTGGAGTACGTGACCGGCGAGGTGGTCGGCCGCCTGGCGGCGCCGGTCTACGGCATGCTGGAGGTACAGGAGCAACTGGACGACTACCGGCTGCCGGACGGCACCCAGGTGCAACCGCACTGGTTGGGGCCGCCGCCCAATGACGGCTCCACCGCCTTCGAATGGGCCGGCGAATGGACGGTGACCTACGAGACCTTCCGCGATATGGGCATCGCCTTCGCGATCGCGCTGATCCTGATTTACATGCTGGTGGTCTGGGAGTTCGGGAACTTCGTGCTGCCGGGGATCATCATGGCGCCGATCCCGCTGACCCTGATCGGGATCATCCCCGGCCACTGGCTGATGAATGCCGAGTTTACCGCGACCTCGATGATCGGGTTCATCGCGCTGGCGGGGATCATTGTCAGAAACTCGATCCTGCTGGTGGATTTCGGCCGCCAGGCCGTGGACGAGGGCCACGACGTGCGCGACGCGATGATCCTGGCCTGCCAGGCGCGAACCCGTCCGATCATCATCACGGCACTGGCCCTGCTGGCCGGCTCCAGCGTGATCCTGTTCGATCCGATCTTCCAGGGCATGGCGATCTCGCTGATGTTCGGCACCGTGGTGGCCACGTTGCTGACGCTGCTGGTCATCCCGTTGGGCTGCATCTCCGGGCGCCGCGCCTTCTGCCCAACCAGTCTGAACGAGGACGGCGAGGCGGGCACGGCCTGTGCGCCCGGCAATGGCAATGGCAACGGCCATGGCGGGACCGCCCGTATGGCCTCCGGCGCACCTCAGGGCGGAACCGGCGAGGGGAATGACTTGTTCGGTCCGCGCGAAGGCGGGCCCGTCACCCAGGCCGTGCAGTACGCCGGGCTCTATTTCAAGTGTCTGGGGCTGGCCTTCCTCGAAGGCCTGCGTGATCTCGGTCTGGCCCTGTGGCGCCTGATCCGTTCCTTCCTTGAGCGCCGGGGCAACGGCGGTGGCGGCGCACCACCCCCCAGTGGCGGCCCGAGTGGCCCCGCCGGCGGATCCGGCGCAGGGGGGGGCGGACCGGCAGGCGGTGGCCCTTCGGGTGCGGCCCCCGGGGCACCTGCGGGCACTTCCCCGTCCGGGACGTCGGCCGATGCAACGGGTCCGGACCCGATGGCGCAGGGCCGGGAGCCGAAGGGGCATCCCGGGAAGGCGAGCGGCGCCTCCGCTGGAGAAAATGCCGGAACCCCGGATGGCGAGTCCGCGAGCTCCACCGACGCGACGGATGCGAAGGCCACCCGCGCCGCCGTGCCGACGAAAGCCGGCTCCACCCCCAAGGGGTCGTCCCGGGCGGGTGCTGGCCAGTCCGCGTCGAACAAGAAGGCCACCGGGTCGGGTACCGCAAAGGGCGGTTCGTCCCGAGGCTCGGCGAGCGGGTCCAAGGGTGCGGCCGCCGGCGCGAAGGCCGTGAAGAAACCCTCCGCCGGGGCCGCGAAGAGCTCGAAGAACAAGTCTGCCCGGGGCGCCTCCGGCCCGGCCGCCGCCACGAAAGGTCGTGCAAGCACGACCCGCAAGGACAACGACGGCGGCAAGACCGGCGGTGCCGCCCCGAACAAGCGCGCGTCGCCGGCGTCCAACAGTAAGACCGGCGGCGCCACTACGTCCGCCGCCAAGAGCAGCAAGACTGGCCGCAAGGACAGCGGCGGAGCCCCCAAGGGGGGTAGCAAGTCGGGTACACCCGGCAAGAGCCGCGCTCGGCGCGGGATTCGTCTCAAATGAACATGCAAGCAAGACCTCGAGGAGGTTCGTAATGAAGAAGCGTTTCAACACTCGAATGATCGGTACCACGCTGGCGAGCGCCGCCGTGGCATCCGTGCTCGCTCTGGGCGTGGCCCAGGCCGATGAACAGCAGGGTCAGGGCTACGGCCAGGGTCCGGCGATGGGCCAGCAGGGTCCTGTGCCCGGTCCCTATGGACATGCCCCGTACGGCTCCGGCATGGGCGCGCATCCCGGTGGCGGGATGATGCAGCAGCGTGAAGGCACCGGTGATTTCAGCTTCGGCATGTCCGGGCGTGGCCAGGGCCAGGGTTATGGCCGCGGTCATGGCGATGGTTACGGCCAGGGGTACGGTCGCGGCTATCAGGGCTACGGGCCCGGATACGGTGGCCCCGGTTATGGCCAGGGCTATGGTCCCGGTCCGCAGGCGGGCGGTCCCGGCCATCCGGGGATGATGCAGCCGGGCTACGGCATGCAGCAGGGCCAGATGCCGGAGTTCGATCCGGACAACCTGCCGGAAGACATGCCGGAAGAGATGCGCGAGCGCATCAAGGCACAGCATGCCGAGCGTCAGGAGTACATGGAAGAGATGCAGTCCATGCGCGAGGCGCGCGAGGAGGCGATGGAAGCCGGGCGTGAGGCGTACGAGGAAGAGATGGAACGCCAGCGCGAGCGTCGCATGGAGATGATGCAGGAGCGTCGCGAGTCCATGGAAGAAGGTGACGATGACTGATCCGCGGATCAGTCATCGCAGGCCGACGGGCGCCCGTGCCCGTCGCAGTGGAAGCCAGACGGAGGCAGTTCGTCATGCAGGGCAGGCAGTCCGGTCAATCGCAGCGCACGTGGGTCATCAGTGCCCCGATTCTCGGGGTCGTGCTGGCCGCGGGGTTTCTGTTGCCGGGCGCCGAGCTGAAAGCGACTGATCGCCCCAATCCCTGGGCCTCCGGTTCGCCGGAGGTGGAGCGCTCGGCGCCGGAACGCCCGCGCGGGCGTTTCCCGGACCGCGATTACGACCCGTCACGGCGGGACGAGTCGCGGGAAGTGCCAGGGCCTCCGGACCAGGCTCCGGCGTACGGCGGCTATGGGCCGCAGGGCCCGTACGGCACACCCGGTGCTCCGTCGTTCCACACCCCCGGCGGGATGCCAGGGGGAAATCCATACGGGTATCCGGGTTCGCCCGGGTATCCGGGAATGGGAGGGCCGGCATCGGTCTTCCCCTGGGGGATGGGCGGCTTTCCGTTCCCCTGACCAGTAAGGCGTGCATTCGAGAAGCCCTCCCCGCATGCGCGCATTCAAATTGAGGGCACGACTCCTTGAGGAGGTAGTACCATGAACCAGTTCGTTAAAGCAGCAGTTCTCGCCGTTTCCCTGGGTGGCCTGGCCGCCCCGATGATGGCCTCCGCCCAGTGGGGCGGTCCGGGCTACGGGTATGGCCCCGGCGCCTATGGTCCGGGCTACGGCGGCCCGAGCATGCCCTTCTTCGGCGGCCCCGGTTATGGCTCCGGCCGTAATTACGGCATGGGCGACATGATGGGCGACATGATGGGCGACGGTAACTTTGACTTCTCCGCCAGCGGTCGTGGCCGCGGCCACGGGTATGGCCAGGGTTATGGCGATGGCCGAGGCTATGGTCAGGGGTATGGCCACCCGGGTTACGGCTATGGCCCGGGCTACGGGTATGGCCCCGGCTATGGCCCGGGGTACGGTCCGCAGGGCTATGGCCCGCAGGGTCCGATGCCGCAGCAGCCCCAGCAGCAACAGCAGCAGGGCCAGGGCAACTAAGCCCAGCCACCTGTCCGGGCCTGCCCGATTTCGGGCAGGCCCTTTTTTCCGAATATTGCGGATTGGCGGGCTGTGGACAGCCGCCAATCCGCAATATTCACGGGGACATGCATCCGTGTTCCCTCAAAGGAGACGCCATGCAGACCGTCGTCGCCAATCTCAAGGGCGGTACCGGCAAGAGTACCGTGGTCTTCAACCTGGCCCTGTGGTTGCTGGAGGGGCGCCGCCGTGCCCTGACCGTGGATCTTGATCCCCAGCGGACTCTCAGCGACGTGCTGGAGGTGCGCCAGGAGGAGGGCTACGAACCGGTCCTGGACTCGGCGGAGGATCTTGATGCGGCGCGTTCCCGGGCCGGCGAGTACGAAGAGGTGCTGATCGATGTCGGGGCATCGGACATGGGGTCGCTGATGGCGGCGGTGCAGGGCTCCGACCGCGTGCTGATCCCGGTGCCCCCCAGTCAGGCAGACGTCTGGTCGACCCATCGTTTCGTGCAGCGGATACAGGACGAGCGTGGCGCACGCGACCATCCGGAGATTCTGGCGTTCATCAACCGGGCCGATACCCACCAGGCCGTGCGCGAGACCGACGAGACCTTCGAGGCGCTTCAACAGATCGAGGGCGTGCGTCTGCTCAAGCCCCGGCTGAAGCAGCGGATGGCCTTCCGGCGCTCGTTCAGCGAGGGGCTCTCCGTGCGCGAACTGGAGCCTCGCGGAAAGGCGGCCGCCGAGCTGGATGCCCTGGCGGCCGCCGTGTTCGGGCGCAGCCGACGCAAAAAACGGTAAGGTGTTGCACCCGGCGGTTGCCGGGACGCGGACACCAGGAGGAGAGGTTCATGCGCTTCATACGCAATGCACTGGTCGTGATTGGCCTTCTGGCGCTGGTCGGCGTGGGGTACGCGATCTTCGCGTTCGAACCCTATCTGGGGCAGGTCCGTTCGCTGGATTCCCAGGCGCCCAAGATCTATTCGCAGATGGCCCGCACGGTGCTGGAGACCGGCGACGCCGCCGAGGCGATGGTCTACAAGCGCAAGGTGGACGATGATCTGTCCGTCGAGGAGGTGGAGGATGTCCTGCGGCTGGTCGCCAACGAGCTGAATATTCGCAATGTGGGTGAACTGCCGATGGGCGAAGAGGTTCGCAGCGTGACCGGCGAGGACTTCCCGTTCCTCAAGATCTACATGTTCTGCGATGTCGCCATTGCCGCAGAGATGGTGCGTCACAGCCCGGCTATGGCCGCGTATCTGCCGTGCCGGATCGTGCTGCAGGAGGATGCCGAGGGCAATCTGTGGCTGATGACGCTGGATCTGGACCCGATGATCCACGGGGGGCGGCCGTTGCCCGAGGATCTGCGCGAGCAGGCGGTGTTCGTGAAGGATTCCCTGGAGGAGATCATTGATCGCGCCGCCGTTGGCGCCTTTTGACGGGGCAGACCGCCCCCCGTTTCCCGCAATCGACAGAGGCCGTTCAATTGAGTGACGAGAGTAGCAGTGAGTTCAACGAGGTCCGCGACGAGGCGGACAAGGCGGATGCCCGGTCCCGGCGTCTGGAGCTGATTGTGTATACCGCCCTGGTGGCCTTCATCGTGCTGGCGATCTACGGCTTCTGGCTCATCACCAGCCTGACCCGGGATGTAGGGCAGCTTACCCAGGAGATCACGCAGATGACCCAGGTCATGGACCGCGACATGTCGACCATCGCCGGGCACATGGCATCGATGGACCAGCAGATGACGGACATCAACAACACCATGCGCGTGATGAACGAGGAAGTCGCCGTTATTGCGGGCAATACCCAGTCGATGGACGCCAATATCGGCTCGATGACGCGCGATACCAGCGTGATGGCGGGATCGATCACCGGCATGCAGCAGGATATGTGGAGCCTGAATCGCAATGTGGGCGAGCCCATGGGTATGATGAACATGTTCAATCCATTCAACGATCAGGGCGGTCCGGTCCGGGGTTCGCCGGGGCCGTACTACCCGCGCTGATCCAGCCTTTAGACTGACGGAGTCCGCATGTTCAATCGTCCTGGCCCTCGCGTGCGCAAGCAGCTCAAGCTTCTGAGCGACCGTCTTGCCGAAGAGAATCCGGTCCTGAAGGGAGTTGTCGATCCCTTCCGGGATCTGGACCGGGTCGGCTACGCGGCCGGCCTGCTCGATCCCACCGAGGATTCCTACGCCTTCGGCATCTCCTGGTGGCCGATGATCGCCATGCTGGGGACCTTCTCCGCCGGCAAGTCCACGTTCATCAACGAATACGTGGGCACGACCGTGCAGCGCAGCGGCTCCCAGGCGGTGGACGACAAGTTCACGGTGATCAGCTACGGCGGCAGCGAACATGTCCAGGAACTGCCGGGGCTGGCACTGGACGGCGATCCGCGCTTCCCGTTCTATCGGGTGTCCGACGAGATCGAGCGCATCACCGATGGTGGCGGTCGTACGGTGGATCACTTCCTGGCGATGAAGACCGCGCGCTCGGAGCACCTGCGCGGGCGCATCATTATCGACTCGCCCGGATTCGATGCCGACGAGCAGCGCGCGACCATCCTGCAGCTGACCGATCACATCATCGATCTCTCCGATCTGGTCCTGGTCTTCTTCGATGCCCGCCACCCGGAGCCGGGCGCGATGCGCGACACCCTGGAGCACCTGGTCAATCGCGTCGCGGAACGCAATGACTTCACCAAGCTGGTGTTCATCCTCAACCAGATCGACACCACCTGGCGCGAGGACAACCTGGAAGAGGTCGTTTCCGCCTGGCAGCGCGCCGTCGTGCGCCAGGGCAACGCCACCGGACGGTTCTACTGCCTTTACAACGAGAGCGCGGCGGTGGAGATCGGCGACCCGCAGGTGCGCGAGCGCTACGAGGAAAAATCCCGGCGCGACCGACAGGAGATCCACGCCAAGATTCAGGAGATCAGTTCCTCGCGCTCCTACCGCATCCTGGGGTCACTGCAGGCGATTGCGGAATCCATCGAGATGGATGCCCTGCCGGCCCTGAAGAAAGCACTGGAGCAGTGGCGCCGACGCGTGGTGCAGTTTGATGCCGCGATGTACGCGGTGGTTGTGGTGATCCTGGGCCTGGTCGGCTACCAGTCGGCGGGTGGCCTTGCCCCGTGGACGGATGGCAGTGTGTGGCAGTCCATGGGCGAGCGCCCGCTGCTGACGGCCTTTGGTCTGGTGGTGCTGGTGATCGTCCTGGGCGGGATCCATTTCTTCAACCGCCGCTGGCTGGCGCGCCGCATCGCGCGGACCCTGCCCACGGAGACTGCCGCCGGGAACTGGCGGGCGGCCTTCGAGAAAAACACGCGGCCTTGGCGCCCGATGATGGGGCGTGCGCCCCTGGGTCTGGGTCGGCGCATGATCAGCCGCCTGCATCAACTGCGCGACCGCGCCGAGGCCTATATCCAGCGCCTGAACAACCAGTTCGTCGATGCCAGCCCGGTTTCGCGCCAGGGCGGGCGGGCCTCGGCCACCGATGTCTACCACCCGCCGGAGCCGGAAGTCGCGGCCCCGGATCCCGCGCCGGGCACGGATGCGCCCCGCGACTATGCCGAGCCGGAAGCGCCGGAGAAGCGCTAGGGAAACATTGATCAGTGTTTCCCTGACAGGCTCGCGCCACAACCCCGAAGTCGCACAGCCTGGGGGCGGCTATATTAGCCGTAGATGTTGTGCAGGAGGAGCACGATGACCATACTGGCATGGCTCATGTTTGCGTTGGCGATGATCCTGGTCCCAATCTCGGTGTGGGCCAGCATGGCGGCGCTGGGGGTATGTGCGGGCTGTGCACTGATCCGCGACTGGCGCAGGGGGCGCCAGACAACGGGTCAGTAAGCCGACGACCAACCCACGGGCTTTTAATCAACCAGGGAGGGACCGCGCGCAGGGGGCTGTGGCGGGTCCGGCTCCCTCACCACTGGAGGAGAGAGTAGAAATGAGTGATCAAAAGAAAATGGCCATCATTGCCACCAAGGGCAGCCTGGACTGGGGCTATCCCCCGTTCATCCTGGCTTCCACGGCGGCGGCCCTGGGCTACGACTGCGAGGTGTTCTTTACCTTTTACGGCCTGCAGCTGCTGCGCAAGAAGCTGGACCTGCAGGTGACCTCGCTGGGCAACCCGGGCATGCCGATGCCGATGCCCATGCCGGTGATGCTGCAGGCCCTGCCGGGCATGCAGAAGATGATGACCGTGATGATGAAGAAGAAGATGGCGGCGAAGGGTGTCTCCGATCTGAGTGACCTGCGCGAGCTGTGTCTGGAGGCCGAGGTGCGCATGATCGCCTGCCAGATGACGGTGGACCTGTTCGACATGGACACAAGCGAATTCATCGATGGCGTGGAATACGCCGGGGCTGCCGCGTTCTTCGAGTTCGCCGGCGAGTCCGACATCTGCCTGTTCATCTGAACCGGCGGCGCGCCAGGCGCGCCCTCAGGGCCCCGGGGCGTTGCGCTGCGGGGCCTTTTTTGTTTTCGGGGTGTGTCGGTAAGTCAAGAGCGATTAACAGGAAGATGGGAAGGTTGGAAGATTTATTGGGATTGAGGATGCGCCGTGCCGTGGTGTGGCGATGGGGTAACGTGTGAGCATTCGCTATCGCCCTTTATCCTTGAACCCTTCCGATCTTCCAGCCTTCCTGTGAATCGCTTTTGACCTGCTTTGTTAAAGAGGGCGAGGGATTAGTCGTGGCCGGCGTACATGGCCTCGATGGCCTCGGCGTAGTGCTTGGCGATGACCGGGCGCTTGAGCTTCATGGTCGGGGTCAGCATGCCGTTGTCCACCGACCACGGTTCGTGCACCACGTGCAGGTGGCGGATCCTGGCGTAGCCGGGAAAGTCGCGCAGCTGGTACTGCATCCGTTGCAGCAGGGCCCGTTCGGCGGCCCGTGGCAGGCGTCCGGCGGTGCCGGGGTCAAGATCGTGGTCCTCGGCGAACGTGGTCCAGGCCTCGGGCTCGGGGACGACCAGGGCGCTCAGGAAGGCGTGGCCGTCGCCCACCACCATCACCTGGTCGAACAGGGCATCCAGGGCGATGGCCATCTCCATGTCCGCCGGCGGGACCTTCTCGCCGTTGGTCAGCACGAGGATGTCCTTCAGGCGTCCTGTGATGAAGATGTGCCCATCCTGGTCGATTTGCGCCTGATCGCCACTATGCAGCCATTGATCCTCGTCGATCGTGCTCGCGGTCGCCTCCTCGTTCTTCCAGTAGCCGAGCATCACGCTGGAGGACCGGGTGAGGAGTTCGTCCATCTCGCCGATCTTTACCTCGATCCCGGGCAGCGGTTTGCCGATGGAGGCGGGCAGGTTGTCGTCCGGGGTGTTCACGCTGACCACCGGGCTGGATTCGGTCATGCCATAACCGTGCAGCACTGGCAGACCCAGGCCGATGAAGAAGCGCGCGATCGGGGGCGGCAATGCGGCGCCTCCGCAGACGGCGAAGCTCAGCTTGCCGCCCAGCCGATCCAGAACCCTGCGCGCGACGATGCGCTCCAGCAGTGGCCACAGCAGGAAGGCGGGGGACCAGGACGCGCGCCCCTGCTGGTATTCGAAGCGGCGCCAGCCGATGGCCACGGTCGCCTTGAACAGGCCGCGGCCGAGCGCGGATTTCTTTTTAAGACCTGCCTGAATCCGGCCATGCACCCGTTCGTAGATGCGCGGGACCGAGATCAGCACGGTCGGCTGGACGGATAGCAGGTCCTCGCCCAACCCCTGAATGGAGCGCGCGAAGGCGACCTCCGCGCCGATCAGCATGGGCATGTAATAGCCGCCGGTCCGTTCCAGCATGTGCGACAAGGGCAGGAAGGACAGGAAGCGGTCGGTATCCGACAGTGGTCCGGCGGTGGAGGAGGCGCAGGCGTTGTCGAGAATGTTGCGGTGCGAAAGCATCACGCCCTTGGGACGACCGGTGGTCCCGGAGGTAAACACGATGGTTGCCAGCGCCAGCGGGTCGAGGTCCGGGCGATGTATCCGGTCGGGATCGCCGCGCTCCAGCCAGGTGCCGACGTCCGTGACCCGCTCGTCGGCCGGCTCGCCGTCGGTGTGGCCCAGGCAGACGATGCGCTTGAGCGAGGGCATGTTCTCGAAATGCTCGGAGAGGCGCCGGTTGTGCACGCTCTCGCCCAGAAGAAGCAGGCGCGCCTGGGTCTGGCCGATGATATAGGCCACGTTGTCGGGGCGGTCGTCGGTGTACAGCGGGACGGTGATCAGCCCCAGCTCGGTCGCGGCCTGGTCGAAGGCGACCCACTCCCGGGAGTTGCCGAGCATCAGAGCGACGCGTTCGGCGGGCTTGAAGCCCTCGCGCGCCAGTGCCGCCTGCCAGCGGTCGACCATTGCAGCCATGTCGCTCCAAGAGGTCTGCTTCCACGCCCCGTCGGAGGCGCTGAAGTGGCGATAGGCCGGAGCATCAGGGCTCATGGATACGCGGGTACGAAACAGCGCCGGCAGGGTGGGGGCCTGCTCCGGGGTGATAGTGGTCGACGACATGGGGCCTCGCGCGCGGAGTTCGGTTGTCCCGGACGTTAGAGGACGCGCGCAACCGGGGCAAGCCTGCCATGTGGCGCGGCCCCGCGAGGGTCAGCGAACCCCCAGCGGATGGGACACGGGCTGGTAGGCGATCGCGCCGAGTACCAGGCTGAGGCCGATCAGAGCGATCACGCCACCGCCGGCCAGGCCCAGGGCCGGCCCGATGTAGGTGAGCCGGCCCATGCGCGTGGGCCCCAGCCAGCGCCGCGTCCAGTCGCGTGCGGAGACGGCGAGGGTGGCCAGCACCGAGACGGTCGCGGCGGTGCCCAGGGACATCGCCAGCACCGCCGCCACGCCCGCCCAGGCAAGACCCAGGGCGGCGGAGACCGCCATGATCAGCACGGCCCCGGAACAGGGGCGGATGCCGACGGCCAGTACAGTGCCCCACCAGGTTCCGCGGTGGTCGGGGTCCACGTGGTGGGGCGTGTCGCAGCCACAGAGGGCGTGACGTGCGTGTCCGTGTGTGTGTTCGTGGCCGTGGTCATCCGTGCGGGAGTGCGCACCATGGTGTGCACGCTGCAGCCGCCAGGCGTGGCGCAGGGCGCGGGCCATCAGCCACAATCCGAGCAGCGCGACCAGGGCGAAGCTGGCGATCTCCAGCGTCCGGACCTGTCCCAGGGTATCCCGGGCCAGCCAGCCGAAAAGCCCGATCAGGACACCGATCAGAACGATCGCGGTGAACCCCTGCGCCAGCGCGGAGACGGTGGACAGCAGGATGCCGCGGCGCAGGTTCTGCGGCTGGGTCAGCAGGTAGGCGCTGATCACGGCCTTCCCGTGGCCCGGGCCGGCAGCGTGAAAAATCCCGTAGAGGAAGCTGACCAGGATCAGGGCGCCGGCGGTGTGGGCCGTGGGGCCGTCGCGCAGGGCGTGCAGGCCTTCGGTAAGGCTGCGGTGGAGCTGGCGCTGGGTCTGGAGCATCCAGCCGGTCAGGCGTTCCAGCGGACCCGGCGGCTCGGCCCGCGGGGCGGGTGCGTCGAGGCTGGCCGAAGGGGCGGGTGCTGCGCGTTCGTCCGGTGCCTCGGTGGGGGCACCGAGCGGATGCGCGGCCTCGGCCTGCGCGAGCCCGAAACCGCCGAACAACAGGAGCAGTACCAGCAGGCCCTGAAGGCCCGGACGAGGGAGGCGCGGGAATCGGCAAATCGTGTGGCACATGACGTTACCGTATAACACGCGGCGTGCGGGGTGGTGTACAGGATGTCCGGTCATCGCGGTGTGTCTTCCCCCGGGTCACATTCCAGCGTGGCCGTCTCCGCGAAATGGCGCCCGAGTTGGTCCACCGGGCTGCGGTCCTGGCGTTCCAGGGTGGCGGCGTAGCGGGTCAACTGCGGGTCCGGGCGGGGTTGGGTGATCGTCACCTCGCAGCCGGGGCGGTTCTCGACGAAGATGATGTCATCCGGGTCATGCAGGATCTCGATCCAGTACTCGGGGTCGTACACCCGGTAGGTGAAGGCATCGCCGGCCATAATGTCGTGATCGGCCAGCGGGATCTCGAAGCGCAGGTGCAGGCGGCGCTCTTCCAGGGTCAGGCGGGCGTTTTCCGCCGGCGGGACGTCCAGGTCCCGGTCGCCCAGACTCAGTTCGGTGAAGTAGTCGTGCCCGGCCAGGTTCTCCCGCATGCGTTCGGCGGCGTGTTCCAGGGCCCTGTCGATGTCGGTGTCCCCGTCGAGCTGGCCGGTCAGGTCCTCCAGCAGCATGTGGCTGTAGGTCGGGTCGATCCGCCAGGACTGGTTCATTCGGATCAATTCGCCGGCGTCGTTGAAGACCAGGCCCACGCGCAGGTCGATCCAGGCATGCGGATGGGCGAGTGCGGCGGCCGGCAGGAACAGGCCAAGCACGAGCACGAGCCAGGAACGCATGGGCACGGGTTTCAGGTCGCGCGCTGCCAGCGCGTGCCGTCCGGGGTGTCCTCGAGCTCGATGCCGTTGGCCGTCAGTTCGTCGCGAATGGCATCGGCGGTGGCGAAGTCGCGGTCCTTGCGCGCGGCCTGGCGCGCCACGATGCGTTCCTCCACCCAGGCCGCCAGCTCGTGGTCGCCGGCATCGCCCTGGAACCACGCAGCCGGGTCCTGCTGCAGCAGGCCCAGCAGGCCGGCCCCGGACAGGAGCTCGCCCTTGCGCCGCGCGCGCTGGGCATTGTCCGTGGCCGTCGCCAGGGCATCGCTCATGCGGTGCAGCGCGGTGATCGCGGCCGGGGTGTTCAGGTCGTCCAGCAGCGCTGCGAACACCGGGGTCTCGGCGGCGGCAACAAGCGGGTCTGGTTCGATATCGGCGGCGTCGCGTAGCACGCGGTACAGGCCGTTCAGGCTGTTGCGTGCCTGGGCCAGGGTCTCTTCCGAGAAGTTCAGCGGGGCGCGGTAGTGACGCGACAGCAGCGCCAGGCGCAGGACCTCGCCGGGGTAGTGCCGCAGCAGGTCGTGCAGCAGCTGAAAGTTGCCCAGCGACTTGGACATCTTCTCGCCGTCGATGGTCAGGTGCCCGTTGTGCACCCAGTAGCGGGCGTAGTGGGTGCCATGCTCCTGGCAGCCCTCGGCCGCGCAGCCCTGGGCAATCTCGTTCTCGTGGTGCGGGAAGACCAGGTCGTGGCCGCCGCCATGGATGTCGATCATCGGGCCCAGGTGGCTGCGGATCATCGCCGTGCACTCCAGGTGCCAGCCGGGGCGGCCCGTGCCCCAGGGGCTCTCCCAGCCTGGCTCGCCGGCGGCGGCCGGTTTCCACAACACGAAGTCGCCAGCGTGGCGCTTGTATTCGGCGACCTCGACCCGGGCGCCGGCCTGCATGTCCTCCAGCGAGCGCCCGGACAGGGCGCCGTATTCCGGGTAGGAGGTCACGTCGAAGAGCACGTGATCATCGGCGACGTAGGCATGGCCGCGTTCGATCAGCCGTTCGATCAGTTCGATCATGGGCTGGATGTGTTCGGTCGCGCGTGGCTCCAGGGTGGGTTCCAGCGTGCCCAGTTCCGCGATGTCCTCGTGGAAGGCCCGGGTGAAGCGTTCGGTGAGCGCCGCGATGGGCTCGCCGTTGTCGGCGGCGGCCTTGTTGATCTTGTCGTCGACGTCGGTGATGTTGCGGGCGTAGACCACGTGGTCCGGGCCGTAGAGCTCGCGCAGCACACGAAACAGCACGTCGAAGACGACCACCGGCCGGCCGTTGCCGATATGCACGCGGTTGTACACGGTGGGGCCGCAGACGTAGAGCGTCACCCGCTCCGGGTCCTGGGGCACGAAGGGTTCGTCGCGCCCGCCCAGGGTGTTGTGCAGGGTGAGGGTCCGGGACGCGCTCATTGGCCGGTGTCCTTGCCGTACAGCGTCTCGGGGGCGATCTCGGGGTCGCTGGTGACCACGACGGCGTCATTGTCGACCTGCAGGTAGAAGCAGCTGCGCCGCCCGGTGTGGCAGGCCGGACCGGTCTGGTCGACCTTCAGCAGGAGGGTGTCGCCGTCGCAATCCAGGTGCAGGGAATGCAGGTGCTGCACCTGCCCGGATTGGTCGCCCTTGCGCCACAGGGCCTGGCGCGAGCGCGAGTAGTAGCACACGCGACCGGTGGCCAGGGTCTCGTCCAGGGCCTCGCGGTTCATCCACGCCAGCATCAGCACTTCGCCGGTGTCGTGCTGCTGGGCGATCGCGGGGATCAGACCGTCGGCGTTGAGCTTCAGGCGCTCCAGGACGTCGGGGGTGGGGTGGCGCTCGCCACGGGGTTCGCCTTCGAGTTGCTTGAACATCGCTGCGTCCGCTTGCGGGAGCGGCGAAGAATAGCATTTTCGAATGGCGCCCCGAAGCCCGCGACCGGCCCCACGCACCCTGGGTCATCCGGTTGCCGTCCGGCAGCGCTTGCACCCCGGCGCCGGGTGGTCGATGCTCGAGACAGGACAGGCGTTTGCAGGGAAGGCCGGACGCGTCTCCACAACAGCCGGGGGGCTTGATGGAGAAAGACGGGAAGAGGGTCGGGAAGCCCAGCGCCGGGCGCACGGCGGCGATTATCGCCGTGGTGTACCTGGTCTTCGGCCTGGCGTGGATCGGTCTGTCCGACCGCGCCCTGCTGCTGATGGTCGAGGACGCGGCCCTGGTGGCCCAGTTGCAGACCCTCAAGGGCTGGGGCTACGTGGCCTTGACCGCCGTCGGGCTGTTTCTGCTGGTCTTCTACCCGCTGCGGGCGCGCGACCGCGCCTCGCGCGAGGCACGCCGCCTCACCGGAATTGTCGAGCGCTCCCCGGTCGTCGCGATCGAATGGGCGACCACGCCCGGGTGGCCGGTGACCTTTGTCTCGCCCAACATCGCGCGCTGGGAGATCGACCGCCATGCCCTGCTGCGCGGCGAGCTGCATTACGCCGACCTGATTCATCCCGACGACATCGACCGCATCGTGACCGATGTGGCCGCGCACATCGACCACGGCCCGGATCGTTACACCCAGATCTATCGCCTGCGCAGTGGCGCAGGCAGCTGGATCTGGGTGGAGGATCGGACCTGGTTCACCCGCGACGAGGCCGGCCGGGTGACCTGCATCCACGGCCTGCTGCTGGACGTGACCGAACGCCTGCGCGCCGAGCAGGACCTGCGCGACTCGGAGACCCGCTTCCGCGCGATCTTCGACAACGTGCAGGAGGCGATCCTGCTGCAGGACTTGGATACCGAAGCCCTGATCGGGGTGAACGCCGCTGCCGAGCAGATGTACGGATACAGCCGGGCGGAGCTGCTGGACTGCAGCGTTGATGACCTGAGCGCAGACGAAAGCGGGTATGACGTGCAGCGCCAGAAGGCACTGATGGAGCGCGCCCGGCGCGGCGAACAGCTGGTGTTCGAGTGGCGGGCGCGCCACCGGGACGGCCACGGCTTCTGGGTGGAGGCCAACCTGCAGGCCACCGAGATCGCCGGAGAGCGGCTGCTGCTGGTGACCCTGCGCAACATCGAGGCGCGCAAGCAGGCGGAGGCCGCGCTGGCGCGCCAGGTGGACCGCCTGAGCCAGGCGGAACGCCACGCGGGACTGGGCAGCTGGGAGTATCTGCTGGAGACCCGGGAGATGTGGTGGTCGGACCGCCTCTATGGCCTGCTGGATTGTGACGCCCGGTACGGCACGCCGACACTGGAATCCTTCGCCCGCAATTTCTTCGATCTCGACTCCGAGGACGGCGCGAGCTTCTCCGCGGCGATGGAGGCGCTGCTTGCGGACGGTGAGCCCGGGCCGCGCCGTCTGTTGCTGAAGGCCCGCCCGGAGGTCCGCGCGGATGCCTGGTTCAGCATCACCATGGAGGCGCCGATGGAACGCGCCGACGGCATGCACTACGTGCAGGGCACGGTTCTCGAGGTGACCGAACTCAAGCGCCGCGAGCTGGAACTGCGCGACCTGAACGCCACGCTGGAGCAGCGGGTGGCCGAGCGCACGGCAGCCCTGCAGGCCTTGAACCAGGAACTGGAATCCTTCTCCTACGCCGTGTCCCACGACCTGAAGGCTCCGCTGCGCGGAATCGAGGGGTACAGCCAGTTGCTGGAGGCGGACTACGGCGAGCAACTGGAGGGCGAGGGGCGCACCTTCGTCCGCAACATCCGTCAGGGCGTGGCGCAGATGAACGAGTTGATCTCGGACCTGCTCGCCTATTCGCGCATGGAACGCCGACCGCTGGAGGAGCGCGAGGTCCGGGTCCGGGCACTGGTGGAGGAGGTACTGGAATCGGTGGATCCGGCCCTGCGCGAACGTGCCGAGGTCACGCTGGAGGTCGATCCCGCTCTGGTATTCTACAGCGACCCCGACGGGGTCGCCCTGATCCTGCGCAACCTTCTCGAAAATGCATTCAAATTCAGCGCCGAGCGTGAAACACCCCAAGTGATGGTGCAGGCGGAATCCCGCAGTGCTACGCTCGGAATCTTGATACGGGATAACGGGATCGGCTTCGACATGGCGTTTCAGGACCGCATCTTCGATATCTTCCAGCGCCTGAATCGCGCCGAGGCCTATCCCGGGACCGGCGTCGGCCTGGCCCTGGTGCGCCGGGCGGTCAACCGTCTGGGCGGCGAGATCCACGCGGAGGGCACACCGGGCGCGGGCGCCAGCTTCGAGGTGGAGTTCCCTCGATGAGTTCGGCCACGCGCCAGCCCTCCATCCTGGTGGTCGAGGACAACCCCGTGGATATCGACCTGATGCGCCGCGCCTTCGAGCGGCGCAATCTCACCAATCCGCTGGAAATCGCGCGCGACGGGGTGGAGGCGCTGGAGTTTCTCGAGCGCTGGGAGCGGGGTGAACGGGCGCCGCCGGCGGTGATCCTGCTGGACATCAAGCTGCCCAAGGTCGACGGGCTGGAGGTGTTACGGCGCATCCGCAACCACGAGCGCTTCCGCCGTATCCCGGTGGTCATGCTGACCTCCTCCAGCGAGGACCGCGACATCGCGACCGCCTACGATTGCGGTGCGAATTCCTACATCGTCAAGCCGGTGGATTTCGCCAAGTTCGTCGAAGTGGCCGAGCAGGTGGAGCTCTACTGGTGCCTCCTTAATCAGCCGCCGGGCTGAATCCGGCGAAGCCCATGCGAATCCTCCTCGTCGAAGACAATCTGGCGGATGCCGACCTGCAGCGTCGGGTCCTGGAGCGGCAGGTGCCGGATGCCGACGTGCGCCTCGCGGCATCACTGGCCGAGGCGCGGGACGCGCTGGCCGGGAACGAGGCCTTTGACTGCGTGGTGGAGGACCTGCGGCTGCCGGATGGCAGCGGTCTCGATCTGATTGGCGAATTGCATGCGGCCGGGCGCGGCGAAGCCGTCCTGGTGCTGACCGGGCACGGTGAACAGGAGACGGTGGTCGCGGCGTTCCGCGCCGGGGCCGACGACTACCTGACCAAGTCCGACGATTACCTGGACCGTCTGCCGGGACGCGTCGTGGATGCCCGTGCCCGGCGCGAACTGCGCGTGGACGATGCCCACGAGCCACTGCGGGTCCTGTATGCCGAGCACAACGAATTCGACATCGGCCTGACCCGGCGCGAACTCGCACATGCTGCCCCGCACATCCACTTGCAAGCGGTACACACGGCGGAGGAGGCTCTGGCGGCGCTGCCGCAGAAGGCCGGCGCCGACCCGGGCTTTGATCTGCTGCTGGTGGATTACCGGTTGCCGGGGATCGACGGCCTGGAGCTGGCGCGTCTGGTGCGCGAGGAGCGCGGCCTGGACCTGCCGACGGTCCTGGTGACCGGGCAGGGCACCGAGGATCTGGCTGCGCGCGCCCTGCGCATGGGCGTGGAGGACTACGCGGTCAAGCGTGACGGCTACCTGAAGATGCTCCCGGTACTGCTGGACCAGGTGCACGCGCGGGCGGGTCTGCGACGGGAGCGCGCCGCGCTGGCAGCCTCGGAACGCCGCTACCGCGAGGTGATCGAGCGTGCCGGCGACATCGTCTTCGAGACCGATGCCGCGGGATGCTGGCGTTTCCTCAACCCCGCCTGGACGGCCATCACCGGGCACTCGGTGGAGGCCGCGATCGGCGAGGAGATGCTGTCCTTCATGCCACTGGAGGATCGCGGGACGGCGGCGCGACTGCTGGCCCGTGCCGCGGAGGCCGACGACGGTCGGCTGGAGACCGAGATCCGGCTGCGCGCGGCGGACGGTTCGCTATGCTGGCTGGAACTTCGGGGCCAGATCAATCTGGATGCCGCGGGGCGGGC
The DNA here is from genome assembly GCF_041685615.1 of Thioalkalivibrio sp. Lineage (GTDB taxonomy): Bacteria > Pseudomonadota > Gammaproteobacteria > Ectothiorhodospirales > Ectothiorhodospiraceae > Thioalkalivibrio. The sequence continues at coordinate 63,337 of NZ_JAWLFK010000003.1, read as the reverse complement.
ACAGGGGTTGTCCGGAAGCCTGGTGGATGTGACCCGCCGGGTCCTGGATCAGCGCATTCAGGAGGTGCGCGCGAACGTGCTCGCGCGTCTGGCCACCGGCGAGCGCGATCCGCGTCTGCTGGAGGATGTCGTCAGGGGGCTGGAATCGCTGGCCCCCGACCTGCACGGTTGCCTGATGCTGCTGGATAGCGGCAGCCAGGAGCTGCACGCGGTGACGGCCCCCCGCGTGCCGGACCCGCTGCGCAGTGCCACGCGCCGGATACGCGCCGGGCAGGGCATGGGTTCCTGCGGCGAGGCTGCCTGGACCGGCGAGCCGGTCATCGTCGAGGATTGCGGGTCCCATCCCAACTGGGCCGGTTTCTGCGATCTCACCCACGCGGCGGGATTCCACGCCTGCTGGTCGTTCCCCTTCCGCGACGCCGACGGCAGTGTGCTCGGCACCCTGGGGATCTATGTTGTTGCCGCGCGGGCGCCCTATGCCGGCGAGCGCGTGCTGATCGAGGAATTCACCCAGATCGCCGGGCTGGCCGTGCAGAAGCTGCGCGCCTCGCAGGCCCTGGCCGAACGCGAACGGGCATTGCGCACCGCGGCGGAGCTCACCGTCGAGCTGTTGCGCGAGGACAACCCCGCGAGCGTGATCCATCGCCTGCTGGCCGAACTGGGGCAGGAGACGCATGCCGACCGCGCCTATGTGCTGGTGGCCGAGCTGGACCATGACGTCCGCGAGGCCCTGGACGTTCACCGCTACTACTGGGTACGCACGGACACGGATTACGCGATTCGGCCGCCGTCGCTGCGCAACCTGAGCCTTGAATCGCTGCTGCCGCGCTGGCACGCGATCCTGCAGGACGGCGGGGCGGTGGATGTGCTGACCCGTGACCTGCCGGATCCCGAACGCGAGGTCATGGAGGCGGCCCAGTGCCAGGCGGCACTGCTGGTCCCGCTGTATGTGGAAGGCGAGTACCGTGGCTTCCTCGCCCTGGACCGGGTGCGGCGCGCGCAGCGCTGGACCGATGCAGACCAGAGCCTGGCGCGCATTGTGGCGTCGAGCCTGGGCGCGGCACTGGAGCGGCGGCAGGCCTTGCTGGGCCTGCGGCGCATGGCCGCGGTCTTCGAGAGTACCCGGGACGGAATCATTATCACCGACCTGACTCCGCGGATCGTTGCGGTCAACCCGGCTTTCGCCGATATCACCGGCTTCTCCGAGGTCGAAGCGATGGGGCGCAACCCGAGTTTCCTGCAGTCCGGGCGGCACGATGCCGGCTTCTTCAAGCGCATGTGGGACAGCCTCCAGCGAGAGGGGCACTGGCAGGGAGAGATCTGGAATCGACGGCGCAATGGCGAAGTGGCCCCGCAGTGGCTGAGCCTCAATACCGTCTACGACGAGCAGGACCAGGCGCTGCATTACGCCGGCGTACTGACCGACATGTCGGAGCTGCGCCGGTCGGAGGATGAGCTGCAGTACCTGGCGCAACACGATGCCCTGACCGATCTGCCCAATCGCAGTCAGCTGCAGGCGATGCTGGGGCAGGCACTGGAGCGGGCGCGGACAGACGGCTATCGCATCGCGGTGCTGAGCCTCGACCTGGACCGCTTCAAGAATGTCAACGACTCCATGGGTCACCCGGTAGGGGACCAGGTGCTGGTGGAGGTGGCCCGGCGCCTGCGCGAGGTGGTCGGCCCTGCCCATGCCCTGGGGCGCCTGGGCGGCGACGAGTTCCTGGTTGTGGCGGAGAATCCGGCCAGCGACGAGGTCGTGGCCCGTTGCGCTGGCGACCTGCTGGCAAGCCTGGAGCGGCCGCTCGCGCTGGAGGACGGGCGCCGGGTGTACCTCAACGGCAGTATCGGTATCAGCCTCTATCCCGAGCACGGAGATTCGGTCACCGCGCTGATCCAGCACGCGGATGCGGCGATGTACCAGGCCAAGGCCTCCGGCCGCCAGACCTGGAGCGTCTACACCCAGGCCCTCACCCGTGCGGCCGACGAGCGCCTCGAACTCGAGAACCGCCTGCGGCATGCGGTGGAGACCGAAAGTGGCGAGCTGTGTCTGCACTTCCAGCCGCAGGTCGCGCTGGAGGACGGTCGGCCCTTCGGGATGGAGGCGTTGCTGCGGTGGCAGACCGAGGACGGAGAGATGATTCCCCCGGATCGTTTCATCCCGATTGCCGAGGACACCGGGCTGATCGTTGCGCTGGGCGAGTGGGTACTGCGCGAGGCCTGTGACGCCGGGCGGGGGTTGCTGGATCGCGGCGCCGGGGACTTCAGTGTGGCGGTCAATCTTTCGCCGGTCCAGCTGCAGCGCGGCGACTTCGTGAATCGCGTGGCGGAGATCCTGGCGTTGACCGGGTTCCCCGCCGCACAGCTCGAACTGGAGATCACCGAGACCGCGATCATGCAGCAGGGCGAACTGGCCATCGCGCGGCTGGCGGCCCTGAAGGAGCAGGGCGTGCGCCTGGCGATCGACGACTTCGGTACCGGATATTCCTCGCTGGCGGCCCTGCGGACGTACCCACTGGATGTGCTGAAGATCGATCGCAGCTTCGTCGATGGGGTGGCCAGCGAGAGCGCCGACCGCGAGATCGCCGCCACCATCATCGCCATGGGACGCAACCTGAACATGCAGGTGATTGCCGAGGGCGTGGAGATCGCCGAGCAGGCGGCCTTCCTGCGGGAGCGCGGTTGTGCCCTGGGCCAGGGCTATTTCTACAGCCGACCGCTGGCGCTCGGGGCGCTGGAAGACTGGATGACGCGGCACGGCGCACTGACGCCGGTCTGACCCCGCGCCCCGTGGCGTTGCCCGGGGCGCTCCGGTAGCCTTGGTTCGCGTCCTTTCAGCCACCCCCCCAGCCCGGAGCTGCCCCGATGTCCGATTCGTCCCGTCCCACTGCGCTGCGTTCGATCACCTTTCACGGGCTGGAACCGGGGCCCCGGCTGATCGTGCTGGGTGCGGTGCACGGCAACGAGACCTGTGGCACGCAGGCCGCCGAACGGGTCCATGCCGAACTGGAGGCCTGCGAACGCGACCTGCTTCGGGGCAGGCTGACACTGGTGCCGCGGACCAACCCGCTCGCCTATGACCTGGGGCAGCGCATGGGCGAGCGTAACCTGAACCGCAACCTGCGCGTGACCGATGCGCCGCAGGACTTCGAGGACCGCATCGCGAACGTGCTGTGCCCCTTGCTGGCGGCGCACGACGTGCTGCTGGACCTGCATTCGTTTCACACCGGGGGGCAGCCGTTCATCATGCTGGGTCCGCGCAACAACGATGGCGACCTGGAGGGTTTTTCGCAGGCGCGCGAGGAAGAGACCCTGGCGGCCTGCCTGGGACCGCGGCGCATGGTCGAGGGCTGGCTGGATACCTACGCCCGTGGCGTCGCGCAGCGGATGAAGAACCCGAACGCCAGCCAGCGGGCACAGATCCTCAGCACCGATCCCAGCTACGGGATTGGCACCACCGAATACATGCGCAGCCAGGGTGGCTACGGCGTGACCCTGGAATGCGGCCAGCACGACGACCCGCAGGCCCCGGTGGTGGCCTACAACGCGATCATCAATACGCTGGCGCACCTGGGCATGCTGGAGGCCCCTGCCACCCCGGGCCAGGACGACCCGGAAGTGCTGCGTCTGGTGGAGGTCATCGACCGGGATCATCCGGACGACCGCTTGGCCCGCGAGTGGCAGAGCTTCGACCCGCTCCAGGCGGGCGACCTGATCGGCGTCCGCGCCGACGGGACCGAGGTGCGGGCCCCGGAGCCCGGCTTTATCGTGTTCCCCAACCCGAATGCGCTGCCGGGCAACGAGTGGTTCTACCGCGCCGAGTTCAGTGACCGCCGCGTGATCTGACCCATCGGTTCGCCCGGAATGGATGTCGCGCCCTCCGGTGTTGCGCTCCTGCTGCTGGCTTCCGGCTTCTTTGCCGGGTTGCTGAATGCGGTGGCTGGCGGCGGCAGCTTCCTGACGTTGCCGGCGCTGATGAGCGTGGGCGTGCCGCCGGTGGCCGCCAATGCCACCGGGACTGCAGCACTCTTGCCTGGCTATCTCGCCAGCGTCCTGGCGGACCGGCGCCGGTTGCGCACCGCCTGGCAGGAGTTGGGTGGGGGGCTCGCCTGGGGGCTGCTGATGGCAGGCGTGCTGGGCGGCGTCGTCGGCGCGCTCGCCCTGCTCCTGACCGGCGATGCCCGTTTCCGTGTCCTGATCCCCTGGCTGCTGCTGGTCGCCACCGCGCTGTTCGCGCTGGGGCCCTGGCTGCAGCGCCAGGCCGCGCGGCCGCATCCGGGACCGTTACGCATGTTGGGGGCCGGGCTGGGCTGCACCTATGGCGGCTATTTCAACGGCGGCGTCGGCATCCTGCTGCTGGCAATCCTGCGCGGCCAGGGGCTCTCGGACCTGGCTGCGGCCAACGCAGTCAAGAACCTTCTCTCCACGGCGCTGACCGTGATGGCCGTAGGGGTCTACATCGCGGGCGGTCAGGTGGTCGCGACCGGGCTGCTGGCTGTGGGCGCGGGCGCGATCCTCGGGGCTCGGCTTGGCATTGCCCTGGTGCGCCGTATGCCGGAGGCCGGCCATCGTCATGCCGTCACCGGGATCGGCGCGGTGATTACCGTCCTGTTTTTTCTCGATCCTGCCTGGCTTGGATTGTCCACTTCGTAGGATGTGTTGAGCGCCGCGAAACGCCTCGGTCGGAAGGCGGTGCCATTCCTGGCGCTCGATGGTGATGCGTTTGCCCGTGGCGATGAGGGCCTGATCAGGTGTTCGGGGCGTGGGTGGCTTCGAGTGCCCGCGTGAGGTCATCCAGGGTGCTGGCACTGGATTCCGGCAGGATGGCCTCGATGCGGGGGCGCAGCGGTGTGTCGGGGGCGTCCATTGGTTCCAGCCCGCCGTGGCCGTCCACGCGGTTGAGGCGGTGCCAGCCCTGGTCGGTTTCCACCAGGCCCTTCAGGCGGTCGCCGGCAAAGTCGTCGACCAGGCGTACGAGGTTGGCATGGTCGATGCGCTGACCCTCGGGCAGCAACCAGCTGCGGCCGATATAGCCATCGCCGCGGGTGTCGATGGTGACCCACGCGTCGGCGGGGTGCGCGGTGTCATCATGGTGGTGGTCGTGGTCGTGGTCGTGGTCGTGGTCGTGGTCGTGGCTGGCGTGCCCATCCGCGGTCGCGGTCACGAGAAAGTCGCGCGCCTCCGGGAACAGGGCGCCGCCCCGATCCAGCCGCGGGCGGTTCAGCCAGTCGCGTTCGATACGCCCCTGCGTGGTTTCCACGACCAGGGGACGCGGTGGCGGCATCGCGGCGACAAAGGCCTGCAGCGCCTCGCGGTCCGCTTCGCTGTAGAGATCGGCCTTGTTGGCCAGCAGCACGTCGGCGAGGGCGATCTGGTCCCGCCAGTTCGCGTGTTCCCGGTGGCGCGGCGAGGCCAGGTGGCGGGCGTCCATCACGGTGACGGTGGCGCGCAAGTCCAGCACGCCGGCGTAGGGCGGTTCGGTCAGGGTGCGGATGATCTGGGCGGGATGTCCGAGCCCGGTGGGTTCAATCAGGATGCGGTCCGGGTGCTGGCTGCGGATCAGCCGGTTGAGGCCGACGGTGAACATTTGCGCGGAGACGCAGCACAGGCAGCCGCCAGGAACCTCTTCCAGCGCCACGCCGGTGTCGGCGAGCAGGCCGCCGTCTACACCGACCTCGCCGAACTCGTTGACCAGGACGGCCCAGTGCTCGCCTTCCGGGCGCTGCGCGAGCAGGTGGCGGATGGCGGTGGTCTTGCCAACACCGAGGAAGCCGGTGACCAGATTGACCGGGATGTCGCGGTGTTGCGTCAACTCAGCTCTCCTCGTCCGGTTGGACCGGCGGCGTGCCGCTGTCCTCGTCGGCCGGCGCCAGGGTGTCGGCACGGACGCCGTCGCTTTCGAGGCTCTCGCGCATGGCCTCCTCGGCCTCCTTGTTGAGGACAATGATGGAAATGCGGCGGTTGAGCGCGGCCTCGGGGTCCTCGCGGTTGAACGGCACGCTGTCGGCCAGGCCGACCACCCGGGCGATCTGGTCGGGCTGGGTGCCTCCGGCGATCAGCGCACGGCGGGCGGCATTGGCGCGGTCTGCGGAGAGTTCCCAGTTGGTGTAGTCCGGGCGCAACAGGGGTCGGGCATCGGTATGGCCGGTGATCGAGACCCGGTTGGGGACCTTGTTGATCAGGGAGGCCAGTTCGCGCAGGATCGCATCGGCATGGTCCAGAGGGCGCGCGCTGCCGCTGTCGAACATCGGCCGGTTCTCGCGATCGATGATCTGGATGCGCAGGCCATCGGGCGTGATGTCCAGCAGGAGCTGGTCCTTGAAGGGCTCCAGCGCCTGACTCTGTTCGACCGCTTCCTCCAGTGCCTCCTGCAGGGTTTCCAGGGACTCGCGGTCGCGTGCCTCCGCCAGGTCGTCGAGGGTTTGTTCATCAATCCCCATGGGGGCTTCCATGGGCTCGGGATCATCGAGCATCTCCGGCATGCCCTCGAAGTCGATGATCGATGGATCCACGCCCGTCCCGTCGCCGGGCGCCTGCCCGGGCGTGGCGGCGCGACCCTCGAAGGCGGACGGGTTCTGGAAGTATTCGGACAACCCTGCGCGTTCCTCGACCTCCATCGCCGCCAGCAGCCACAGCAACAGGAAGAAGGCCATCATCGCGGTGGCGAAGTCGGCAAAGGCAACCTTCCACGAGCCACCGTGGTGGCCGCCCTTGACCACCTTCTTCTTGACGATGATCGGCTGGGTCTTGTCTTCGACGCCCATGGATGCGGTCCGGGCGGCCTCAGGCCGCCTTCACGTGCTCCTCGAGTTCGGCGAAGCCGGGCCGCATGTCGCTTTCCATGGTCTTGCGGCCGAATTCGACTGCCACCTGCGGGCTGTAGCCCTGCACGTTGGCCAGGATGCAGGCCTTGATGCATTGCAGGAACTTGGCCTCTTCCTGGGCGCGCGATTCCAGTGCGGCCGAGGTCGGGCCGACAAACCCGTACGCCAAGAGGATGCCGAGGAAGGAACCCACGAGCGCCGCCGCGACCTTCATCCCGATCTCCTCGATCGAGCCGCCGATTGCGCCCATGGTGTTCACGATGCCGAGCACCGCGGCCACGATGCCGAAGCCGGGCAGGGCGTCCGCCACGCGATAAACCGCGTGGCTGGGGCGCTCGGATTCCTCGTGGTGGGTTTCCAGGTCCACGTCCATCAGGGCATCGAGTTCGTGCGGGTTCATCGAACCGGAGATGATCAGGCGCATGTAGTCGGTGATGAACTCGACGGCGTGGTGGTCCTTGAGCACCCGGGGATGAGCCTGGAACAGGGCGCTCTCCCCGGGCTCCTCCACGTCATTCTCGATACCCATCAGGCCCTCCTTGCGGGCCTTGGTGAACAGCTTGTACATCAGCGCGAGCAGATCGAGGTAGTCCTCGCGCGAGTACTTCGCACCGCCTTTCAGGAGCTGCGGAATGGACTTGAGCACGGTGATCACGACCCGTAGCGGGTTGGCGATCAGGAAGGCGCCGAGCGCCGCGCCCCCGATGATCATGTATTCGTACGGCTGCCAGATGACCAGCATGTTGCCGCCGTGCAGCACGAAGCCGCCGAACACGCCACCGAAGACGACCAGGATGCCGAGGATGAACTTCACTGATGGGGTTCCGGGATATGGGTTCTAATTGGGCTTTTGCGCACAGGTTCACGGTGTTGCTATTGCTATAGTGGCGCGCATAACCATAACGACTCCCCCGCGCGAGGTACAGCATGCCCGAGGACAAGGACGCCACCTACATGGACGAGGTCACCCGGCTGGTGGCCGTGGAATGGCCCATCCTGGAGGCGAGCGATGCGGTGTTTGCCGATCCGGATGCCCTGATGGATCGCTCGTTGCGCGAGTTGGCGCGCTACGCCGAACGTGACCCCGGCCTGAGCCTGCGTCTGGTACGGCGTGCCAACGCCTCGCGCCGCGGCCTGCGCCAGGAAGTGCACTCGGTGGGGGACGCGATCGCCATGCTGGGGCTGCAGAACGTCCACCGGGAGGCGGCCGAGGCCCCGCGCGTCGAGGATGCGGTCAGACGGCCGCAGGCCTACCGCGAACTGGCGGCGCAGTCGCGGCTGGCGGCGATGATCGCGACCGAGGTCGCGCGCGAGCGCCACGACACCGAACCGGGCGAACTGGCCCTGGCGGCCCTGCTGAATCAGCTGGGTCTGCTGGCACTGTTGGTCGAGGGCGAGCCGCGCCTGGATCGGTTGCTCGAGATGCTGGAACTCAGCGCCCTGCCGGACGAGGCGAGCTATGCCGCGCTGGGGTATGCAACGGACGACCTGTCGCGGGCCATGGCGGAAGAGATGGCGCTGCCGGAACTGGTGCAGGGCACCCTGCGCGCGGTGAACGCGGCGCATCACCGGGCCTACGAGGTCATGGTCGCGAGCGCTGTGGCCTGGCAGGTCTTCCGTGGCATGGATACCGCGCGTGGCGACCGCGACCTCGGGCTGCTGGCCGGCCTGATGGGGCTGTCGGACAAGGAGGCTGCGGACCGCGTGGCCACCGTGATCGAGCGTTTCAACGAGGACATCGCGGTGTACCATCGCGCGGCACTGGACCCGCAGATGCCTGGCCGCGTGTGGCTGGGCGAGCGCTATCGGCCGCGCCTGGCCCTGATGCCGCGGGCCGACCTGCTGGACAACGGCCTCCGTTCCCTGGAGCAGGAGCCGAATCGCGAGGTCCGCGTGCGGCGGATGCTGCGGGTGATGCAGTTCGGAGTGGGTCTGAACCGGGTGGTCTTCGCCCGCCTGTCCCGGGACGGCGAGACCCTGCGCGCCGAGCACCTGGTCGGGACGCTGCACGAACCGGAGTTCAGCCACTTCGTGATCAACCGGTCGGCCCTCGGGCCGCTGGCCCAGGTGCTGGATGACGATGCACCGCAGTGGTGGGACCGCAAGCGCATCCGCGAGCAGATGCCCGCGGCCGTGCGCCATCTGACCGGCGGGGTGGACTGCCTGGTGGCGCGCCTGTGCGACGGGGATCGCGTGCTGGGCATGGTGTATGCCGACCGCCGGTCCCGCGATCTGGAACTGACATCGACCGCCCTGGAAGGCTTTCGGAAGGTCCTCGCGGCCGCCTCGCGCCCCGCCGGTGGATGAGCGAATGTTTCAGGCGGACGTGAGGCTCAAGTCTGCGTCGCGGCAGTCGATACATGTACAAGGTCGTATATAGACGACCATAATCCGCAGCACTCATGAGGGTCGGCCACGGCGAATGGGCGACCCCGGGAGACGCTGGTTGAATCACTCGAACGCGCGATTCAATCAGCGTCTCCCAGGCGGGCCTGGCGCCCGCAGAAAAATCAAAAGGACGTGCGACATGCGCAAGAACCTGCCCGTCACCCAGACGGAGTATTCGCTGGATCAGCACGGGGACCTGATCTCCGCCACCGACGAAAAAGGGCGCATCCGGTATGCCAACGACGACTTCGTCCAGGTCAGCGGCTTCGACTGCGAGGAGCTGGACGGTGTCGCCCACAACATCGTGCGCCACCCGGACATGCCGGAGGCGGCCTACGCGAACATGTGGGAGACCCTGAAGGCCGACCGGCCCTGGATGGGGATCGTCAAGAACCGGCGCAAGAACGGCGACCACTACTGGGTGGACGCCTTCGTGACGCCCGCCTACGAGAACGGGCGCAAGACGGGCTATGAATCGGTGCGCGCGACCCCGGCGCGCGAACACGTCGCCCGCGCGGAGAAGGTGTATGCCGCGATCAACCGGGGCCGGAGCTTTGCACGGCGCTGGTACCACGGCCTCACCTGCCGCCTCGCGGGGACCTGGACGGTCGGGTTCCTGCTGGCGCTGGCCGTAGTGATCCTGGCGTCCGAGCCGCTGGTCCAGGCGGGCCTGCTGGTGCTGATCTTTGCCGCCGGTGGCATCGTCTCGCTGGCGCTGACTTCTGGCGTCCGACAGGCCGTCAACCGTGCCCGGGACCAGTTCGACAACCCGGTGATGGAGGCCATCTACACCGGGCGCCGCGACGACAGCGCCTCGCTGGAACTGGTGCAGCATTTCGGCGAGGCCAAGTTGCGCACCGTGCTGGGGCGGATCGAGGACAAGGCCGATGCGGTGAACGCCGACGCCCATGCCATGGCCAGCAGCGTCGACCAGACCGCCTCGGGCGTCGAGCGCCAGCAGAACGAGATCGATCAGGTCGCCACGGCCATGAACGAGATGACCTCGACCATCCAGGAGATGGCGAGCAACTCCGCGCGGGCCGCCGAGGCCGCCAACAACGCCGAGAAGGAGACCGGGGCCGGGCAGGATGTCGTGAACGACACGGTGTCCGTGATCAACCGCATGGCGGCGGAGGTCGAGTCCACCGCCGAGAAGCTGGGCAAGCTGGAGGCCAGTACCGAGGAAATTGACAAGATCCTGAGCGTGATCCGCGAGATCGCCGAGCAGACTAACCTGCTGGCGCTGAACGCCGCGATCGAGGCCGCCCGGGCCGGCGAGCACGGTCGCGGTTTTGCGGTGGTGGCGGATGAGGTGCGCTCACTGTCGCAACGCACCGACGAATCGACCGTGACGATCCGCAACATGATCGAGGGCCTGCAGTCCGGGGCCCGCGAGGCCATGTCCGCGATGCGCGCCAGCCAGGAGCAGGCCGCCGACGGGGTGGAAAAGGCGCAGGCAGCCGGTGACTCACTGACCACCATCCGCGAGGCCGTTGCCCAGATCACCGACATGAACACCCAGATCGCCACCGCAGTGGAGGAGCAAAGCGCGGTCTCCGAGGAGATCAACCGCAACGTGACCTCGATCCGCGACGTGGCCACCGAAACCGGCTCGGTCTCCGTCCATGCCCGCGACGCCAGCGCCCGCATGCAGGCCGAGGCCGACGAGCTCAAGGCCCTGATCCAGCGCTTCGAACAGACGTAAGTCCGATCACGCTTACTGGGTATGACACGGGCTGGTGCGGCTACCTGCTGATGGCTGGTTGCAGCGTCTACTTCTGACCGACCGCGAGGGAGGGTGTGCCGTGGTTTGGTTTTTCGCCATGAAACGCACGGAGGCACGAAGTAGGTCAGGGGTGATCGACAGGAAGACGCGAAGGCTGGAAGAGGGATTGGGTCAAACCGTAAAGGGTGTAGAGGGGGCGCTAGCCACTACCCCACACCTCAATAACCCTTCCCATCTTCCAACCTTCCTGTAATGCCCTTTTGACTGGGCTTTTCTTCGTGTTGCGCGTGAGCGCTACGCGGTCTGGCCGTAGCGGCGTTCGATGTAGGCCTCGACTCGGGCCTGGAATTCCTCGGCGATACGCTCGCCCTTGAGCGTCACGGTCTTCTCGCCGTCCTCGTAGACCGGGGCCACCGGCTGTTCTCCGGTGCCGGGCAGAGAGATGCCGATGTTCGCGTGCTTGCTCTCGCCCGGGCCGTTGACCACGCAGCCCATCACCGCGACGGTCATCTCCTCCACGCCCGGATACTGTTGCTTCCAGGTCGGCATCTGGTGGCGAATGTAGGTCTGGATGTCCTGCGCCAGATGCTGGAAGTACTCGCTGGAGGTGCGCCCGCAGCCGGGGCAGGCGACCACCGACGGCAGGAAGCTGCGCAGTCCCATGCTCTGCAGGATCTCCTGCGCGACCAGGACCTCCTGGGTACGGTCGCCGCCGGGTTCCGGGGTCAGCGAGATGCGGATGGTGTCGCCGATCCCCTGCTGAAGCAGGACGGACAGCGCCGCGGTGGAGGCGACGATGCCCTTGGCGCCCATGCCGGCCTCGGTCAGGCCCAGGTGGAGCGGGTAGTCGCAACGCGCGGCCAGATCCTGATAGACCGATATCAGCGGCTGTACTCCACTGACCTTGGCCGACAGGATGATGCGGTCATGCGGAAGGCCAATGCGCTCGGCCTCGGCCGCGCTCTCCAGTGCCGAGGTGATCAGCGCCTCCTGCATCACCGCCTCGGGCGCGGCCGGTTCGGCGCGCTGGCTGTTCTCGTCCATCATCCGGGCGAGCAGGGCCTGGTCCAGGCTGCCCCAGTTCACACCGATGCGCACCGGCTTGTCGAAGCGGATGGCGGTCTCGATCATCGCTGCGTACTGCGCGTCGCGTTTCGAGCCGCGCCCGACGTTGCCCGGGTTGATGCGCAGCTTGGCCAGTGCCTCGGCGCACTCCGGGTATCGGGTTAGCAGCTTGTGGCCGTTGAAGTGGAAGTCGCCGACCAGCGGCACGTCCAGTCCCATGGCCTCCAGCCGCTCGCGGATTTCCGGCACGGCCTTCGCCGCGTCTTCGGAATTCACCGTGATGCGCACGACCTCGGAGCCGGCACGTGCCAGCCCCGCCACCTGCACGGCGGTACGCAGGGCATCGGCGGTATCGGTGTTGGTCATCGACTGCACCATCACCGGGTGGTCGCCCCCGACGGTGACGTTGCCGACGCGGACGGGGACGGTCTTGTGGCGGGTGGGGATCGTGTTCATGTTGATCTGCGCGGGCGCGAGGAAACGGTGCGCGGAGTGTAACGCAGCAGTGCGCGACTGCCGAGACGCCGCTCTCGTGCCGGGGTTGGGCCTCGTTACGGATACCCATGTCGCACCCGTCGGTGATCCGGGATCTCCACGCTCAGGGCTGTCGTGGCGTGGGAGATCCCGGCTCTGCGCTTCGCTCCGGCCGGGATGAAGAGATGCTTGTGGCGCCCTGTGGCTTGCCGGACCCCGCAGTTTGGATCAGGGGGGCAGGCCGGCCTTCCAGGGCTGGAAGGTGTTTTCGACCGACGCGCGGCTGGCCGCATGGCGTGCTTCCACGCGCTCGGCGATGGCCTGCTGCCACGCCAGTCGGGTCTCGGTGTGCAGGGCGTCCAGGGCCTCGTGCAGGGCCTGTTCGAGGTGTTCGCGGTGGCGGGTTTCGTCGAGTCGCAGGAGCAGCCAGTCCACGCCGATGATCGTGGCCCCGGCGGCGGTGACGCCACAGCCCAGTGAGAACGGACCGCTCCAGGCGCAGACCCCGGCACCGATCGCACCCGCACGTCCGGCGCGCCCCAAGCTGCGGGCCAGCCCCGCCTGTGTCGCGCGGGCGGCCAGCCGGGCCTGCACGGCGCGGGCGATCAGCGGGGTGGCCAGACCGGTGCCGGCGGCGACCTTGGCGGCCAGGCCGGTGCGCCGGTCGAAGCGTTCGAGGTCGACGTCCAGCGCCGCGTGCAGGGCATGGCCTTGCTCGACCTCGACGGCCGAACTCCCACCGGCGCGCGGCGGCGGATCCGGGATGCGTGCCTCCGCGAGGCGGTCCGCCAGCTCCAGACGCCAGGCGTCGCGGACCTGGCGCTGCTGCTCGTCCAGGCCCCATTCGACGGTGGTCGCGAGTTCCTGCAGGGGCGTGTCCCACAGGGCCTCCGGCAGCAGGCGTTCGCGCAGCATGCGGGCGCCGGCATCCGGGTCGGATTCGCTCACCCACTGCGCGCCGCGCCGCCACAGGCGGCTGTATTCCGCGCCGAGGGAGTAGTACCACTCCGCAACGTCGGGAACGCGGTCGTGCAGGGCCTCGAACCGGGCATCGAGCTCTGCGTCCACGCGGCCCTGCCAGTGCTCCCGGGCTGCGGTGTCGCCGGCCTCCAGCCATTCCAGCGTGTACCGCTCGAGCGCGGTGAGTCGCTGGCGGTCGAGCTGGTACCGCTGTTCGCCCAGTTGCAGGGTCAGCGGCTGGTCGCCCGCCCAGGTACGGGGTTCGTGCTGGCTGGCGAGCCAGAGCAGGGCGAGGCTCGCCAGCAGGGTCATGGCCAGCCAGACGCCGCCCCGGGCCTTCCAGGCGGCCGTGGCTTGCGGCGCCGGCGTGAGCGTGGTCACTGAAGGGCGTCTCCCAGGGCCCGGACTATTCGATGACGGGCGCGTTGCGCGGGTCGCCCAGGGCGTCGGTTGTCGGCCGCAGCGGCAGCAGGCCGTTGGCCAGCAGCAGGAAGCCGGCCGCCAGGAAGGCCTGTTCCGCGAGCACCAGCAGCCAGCCGAGCAGGGCCGGCAGGGACTCCACGCCCTGCGGGAACCACTGCTGACCCAGCCACAGCCGCAGCGCGTCCTGGGTGGCGGCGAGCTGCAACCCGGCCTCCAGCAGGTGACTGCGGGCGGCCTCGCGGTGCACCAGGAACCAGACCGCCTGTTCCAGGGTGGCGCCGGTCAGGTCGGGGTAGCGGGCCTGCAGGGCCAGCACCAGCAGGGCGACGGTCAGCAGCAGACCCGTGACCCGCAGGGCCCCGCGGCGGACCAGTTCGGGGGCGAACCGTGGATGGGCATGGCCGCGCAGCAGGCGGGCGAACAGGACCTCGCTGATTACCAGCACGAACGCGGCCACGAGCAGAGCGACCCAGACCTCCTGCGTCGGGATGCGCGCGAGCGTGATCAGCAGTAGTCCGCCCAGTAGCGCGCCGATGGCCAGGTGACGCAGGGCCATCAGCGGCCCGCCGTGCAGGCGCCGGGGCCACTGGCTGGTGGGCTCCAGGTAGCCACGCAGGAATGCCGCGCGCCGAATCCGGTGGCGCCGAAAGCCGCCATGGGCGATCAGGAGGGTCACCGCGATCCACAGCGCGACGACGCCCGCTTCCGGCAGGACCCGCAGGTTCATGTGCGTCAGCCACAGTCCGATCACCAGCAGCGTCAGGGTGAAGGCATGGCGCAGGGCGATGTGCCGCGTCGGGAGCAGGCTGGATTCGGCGGACGGGGAAGATGGGGACACGGGGGCTCCACGGGGATGTGCACGTCCTGATGGTAGCAGGCGGCGGGCAAGCCCCGTGGAGCGGTATCCCGCGGGATGTTCGGGTTTCGTTCAGCCGGATGCGCTATAAGGGCGGGATGATGCGACTGCGATCTGACCGGTGTGGGTCTTCGTCCGCTGCATTGGCCTTGATGGCATGGCTGGTGCTGGCCTGGCCGGGCCCGTTGGCGGCGGAGGAACTGCGTCTGCACGCGGTCTTCGGGGACCGTGCGGTGCTGTCGGTGGGGAACGAGCGGGCGGTGGTCGCCAGCGGCGAGGCCGGACCGGGAGGCGTGCGCGTCCTGCGCACGCGTCCGGGTGCGGCCTGGGTGGAGTTCGACGGCGAGCAGCGCGAGTTGCGGGTGCAGCCCCGGGCCGGGCCGGGGCTGCCGGGTGCGTCGGACGGGGACGGTGAAGAGGTCCGGGTCCATCGGGATTCCCGCGGCGAGCACGCGCTGACGGTCGGGCTGAACGGGATTGCCGTCACGGTCGTCGTCGATCCGCAGGTGGATGCCGTCCTGTTGCGAGCCAAGGATGCCGAACGGGCCGGGATCGATGCCGACCAGGGTCGGTCGGTGCGCTTCCGGGGCGAGCACGGTGCGCGCCATGGTCAGAGAGTCCGCATCGAAGAGGTTCGGATCGGAGCGCTGCAACGCCGGGGCGTCAGCGCGATCGTGCTGCCGGACCACGACCTGCCGCGTTCGCGCCTGGGCCGCAACTTCCTCGATCACTTCGCAGTCGACACCGATGGCGATGCGTTGAGGATCCGGGAGCGGTGACGGCGCAGCGGCGAAGCTGCGTTAGCATGAGCCCCCTTATGGTCCCCGGAAACCCTGCATGCCGCTGATTCGGCGCTACCTCGAGAAAGCCCCTGCGCCGCGCCGCGAGATTTTTGGCTGGGCGATGTTCGACTTTGCCAACCAGGCCTACACCCTGCTGATCATCACGGTCATCTTTGGCGACCTGTTCACGCGGGTGATTGTCGGCGACGCCCCGGACTATCGCCTGGGCAACCTGCTTTGGAGCCTCGCGCTGGCGGTCAGCTATGCGATGGTGATCGTGGCCGCCCCGTTCGCCGGGGCGATCATGGACGCCACGGCCGCGCGCAAGCGCTTCCTCGCCGCCTCGTGGGTGCTGACGATCATCACCACGGCGTTGCTGTACTTCGTCGAACCGGGGCTGGTGTTCTTCGGCATGGCGCTGCTCATCGCCTCGAACTTTGGTTATGCCATCGGCGAGTCCTTCATTGCCAGCTTCCTCCCCGACCTGGGGCCACCGGAGAAGCTCGGCTGGATCTCCGGGCTGGGCTGGGGGCTGGGCTATGTCGGCGGGCTGGTGGCGACCGCCTTTGCCCTGGGGCTGCTGGGCGAGGTGAGCGCGGACAACTTCGAGCGGATCCGCTGGGTCGGGCCGTTCGCGGCCGCGTTCTTCCTGGTCTCGGCGTTGCCGACCTTCCTGTTCCTGAAGGAGCGCGGCACCCGGCGGCGCATGGCGCGCAACGTTCAGATGGGGCTCGGCTGGAAGCGAGTGAAGGCCTCGCTGGTCACGCTGGGCGAGCGCCGCGACCTGCGCGCGCTGTTCGTCTCCATCTTTTTCGTGATGGCCGGCATCTACATCATCATCGCCTTCACCTTCATCTATGGCGCGCAGGTGATCCAGTGGAGCGAGCCGGTGCGGGTGCTGATGTTCGTGGTGACCCAGGTCACCGCGGTGGTCGGTGCCGTGGGCTTCGGGTTCCTGCAGGACCGTGCGGGTCCGGTGCGGATCTATCGCATCACGCTGGTGCTGTGGTCCCTGGCGGTGCTGGCGATCTTCGCCACGCCGACCATTGCCCAGTGGCTGAGCGTGCTCCTGGCGCGTCCGGTCGAGGCGCAGATGGTGTTCCTCGGTGTCGGGATCCTGGCCGGGCTCTGTCTCGGTTCGGCACAGTCTGCCGGTCGGGCGCTGGTGGCACTGATGGTCCCGGCGCGCGAGGCCGGGCGCTGGTTCGGCTTCTGGGGGCTGTCGGCCAAGGCCGCGGCGATCTTCGGCCTGCTCGGCATCGGGTTGCTCCAGGCCTGGCTGGGCCTCGAGAACGCCATCCTGTTCTGCCTGTTCCTGTTCCTCGCCGGGCTGCTGGCGTCCATCCCCATCCGCCTCGCCGACCGCCGCCGGGCCGCGGCGGTTTGATTCACCACGAAGCGCACGCATGTGCGAGAAAGGTCAAGGGCGATTTACAGGAAGACGCGAAGATGGGAAGGGTTTTGGGGTGCGGGTCCTGGCTGGCGCCCGGGGCATACCTGGACCACCCGCCATGCCCTCTACATCTCAACCCAATCCCTCTTCCGATCTTCGCGTCTTCCTGTGAATCGCCCTTGACCTGCCCCTCCGGTTTTTACATCCGAAGAGCGGCGGGTGGCCGGGGCTATTCGGTGGCGTGGTGGGTCGTGGTGGCGCCGCGGTCGAAGCGGCCTTCGTAGAGGCGCAGCAGGGCCGGGATCACGAACAGCACCAGCACGGTGGCAACCGCGAGGCCGAAGACAATGGAGATTGCCATCGGGATCAGGAACTGGGCCTGGACCGAGCGCTCGAACAGCAGCGGGGTCAGCCCGGCGATGGTGGTGACCGAGGTCAGGATGACCGCGCGCAGGCGCTGGCAGGCGGCCTCGACGATCGCCTCCTGCAGCGCCAGCCCGGCCTCTCGCAGGCCCTGGTAGAAGCTCACCAAGATGATCGAGTTGTTGACCACGATCCCGGTCAGGCCGAACAAGCCGAACAGGGACAGGATGGTCAGCTCCACGTTCATGATCCAGTGCCCGACCAGGGCGCCGAGGATGCCGAACGGGATAATTGCCATCACGATCAGCGGCCAGCCCCAGGACCCGAACACCCAGGCCAGGGTGATGTACATCAGTCCCAGTGCCAGGATCAGCCCCGTGCGCATGTCGGCGAAGGTCTCGGCCTGGTCGGCGGCGCGTCCCTCGAAGGAGTACTCGATGCCGTGGCGGGCCGCGAGATCGTCCAGTGGACCGTCCTCCAGCGCGGCGCGGATGCGCGCGGCGTTGTTCACGCTGCGGTCGACCTCGGTGGAGACCTGGATGGCCAGCCGGGTATCTGCATGGCGCAGGGTCTCGAAGCCCTGGCGCGAGCGCAGGTCGACCACGTTTTCCAGCGGAACGAATTCTCCACTTGGCACGCGCAGGTTCAGCTGTTCGAGGGTCTCGCTGGAGTGGCGTTCGGGGTCCGGCAGGCGCACGCGCACCTCCACCTCTTCCAGCCCGTCCTGGTAGAGCTGCGCCAGGTGGCCATCAAAGGCATTGCGCAGCTGGGCGCCGACCGATTCGGTGGTCAGGCCCAGGGCGCGGCCCTCCGGCTTGACCTGGAACACCAGCTGCTCGCGGCCGAATGGTGTGTCGTCATTGGTGGCGAACGTGCCGGCGAAGTCGTCGAAGATCTCCGCCAGTTCCAGGGCCGCGTTCTTCAGTACGTGCGGGTCGTCCCCGGTCAGGCGTACCTCCAGGTCGCGCCCGGGTGGGCCGGTCTGGCGTTCGTCGATGCTGAAGTTCTCGATCCCCGGGGCCTGGCGGACGCGGTCTTCCCAGGCCTGGAGGAAGTCGCGGTTGCGCACCTCGCGCTGTTCCGGCGATACCAGCTCCACCTGGATGTTGCCGAACTGGTCGCCACGCGGGGCATTGCCGTCACCGGGGTCGATGCCGCGGCCGAGGCGCGTGACGGAGGCGCGCACCAGATCACCGCCGAGCGCCTCTTCGGTCTCGGCCAGCGCCTCCTCGACGTGGATCAGGAAGGCCTCCACCCGCTCCGGTGGCGTTCCGGCAACGAAATTGACCCCGGCGTTCACGATGGTGCCCTCGGGCGACGGGAAGAAAGTGAAGCCGATACGCCCGCTGGCGGCCAGGCCGATGGCGAGGATCAGCGCGCCGACCGCTAGCGCCAGGGTCGTGCCGGAGTGGTTGACCGACACCGTAACCGCGCGGCGGAAGGCCCGGTTGCGGAAGGTCTCGAAGCCGCGGTCGAAACGCTCGCGCGGGCTGCCGGTGCGCGGGGGCTTGAGCCGGTGCATCACGCCCTTCAGGTGCGCCGGCAGGATCAGGAAGGCGATCAGTAGCGTGGCGACGATCACGCAGATCACCACCAGCGGGATGTCGAACAGGATGTTGCCGATGACCCCGCCGATCAGCATCAGCGGCAGGAAGGCGGCCACCGTGGTGAGCGAGGCCGCGACCACCGGGCCGACCATGCGCCGGGCGCCGTCGCGCGCGGCGCGCCCGGCCGGGAGCCCGCTCTGGTGCAGGCTGTAGGCGTGCTCCGAGACCACGATCGCGTTGTCGACGATGATCCCCAGCGACATGATGAACCCGAACAGCGAGATCATGTTGATCGAGCCGCCGACCACCCACAGCACCACGAATGCGGCGGTGAACGCGATCGGGATGCCCAGCGCCACGCGCAGGGCGATGTGGCGGTTGAGGAACAGGAACAGGATTGCCAGCACCAGCAGCAGGCCGCCCAGGCCGTTCTTCAGCAGCAAGTTGATGCGCTCGGCGAGCAACTCCCAGAAGGCGTCGGTGACCTGCAGCTCCACACCTGGGGGCAGGGCGGGGCGGGTCTCGGCCAGCCATTCTTCCAGGACCTGGGCGGCCTCCAGCGAGTCGCCCGTCTCCGAACGCATGAGCTGCATCTCGATGGCACGCTGTCCGTTGGCCCGGGCGCGGACCTGGCCATCGCGATGGCGCAGGTCGATCGTCGCGATATCGCCCAGGGTCAGGCGGCCCAGCTCGTCGTCACCGCGCAGGACCAGGCGCTCGAAACTGACGATGTCGCGCGCCTGTTCCAGGCTGCGGACCTGGCGTGCCGTGTCGTCGCGGCCCACCGAGCCTGCCGGCAGGTCCTGCGCCATCGCGCGGATCTGCTCGCCGATGTCCGCCAGTGTCATGTCCAGCCGGTTGAGCGTCGCGGACGGTATCTGGATGGCCATCTCGTCTTCCGTCAGGCCGGTGAACTCGATGCGGGCGATGCCGGCATCCAGCAGATCGCGCTCGAACTGGCGGGCGAGGATGCGCAGTTGCTGCGGATCATCCGGGCCGGTCAGCAGGAGCCGCGCCACGGGCTCGTAGCGGATCACGCGGGTGACCACGGGGGTCTCGGCGGCCTCCGGCAGGTTGCGCTGCTGGCTCACGCGGTCGTTGACCTGTTCCAGCGCCAGGGTCATGTCGGTGCCGGCCTCGAATTCCATGGTCACCACGCCGATGCCCAGTGCCGCGGTGGAGGTCATGTTGCGCAGTCCGTCCACCGTGCGCAGGTCCTGCTCCAGAGGGTTGACGATGGCGCGCTCGACATCTTCCGCGCTGGCTCCAGTCCAGGGTACTTCGACGGTGACGATGTCGAGCTCGAAACTGGGGAAGAACTGGGTGTTCAGCTTGGTCAGTGCGAAGGCCCCGGCCAGCAGCATGAGCGCAATCAGCAGGTTGGCCGCGAGACGGTGTTCCAGGAACAGCTGGATCGGGCCGCGCGGGGGCGGGCCCTGATCCTGCGCGCCGCCACCGGGCATCGGCTGCCCGGATTCCGGCGCGCTGCCGGTCTCCGCTTCGCTCATCGACCGGAATCCTGTTCTTCAACCTCGACCCGCAGGCCGTCCACGGCATTCGGCAGGCGTGTGGCAATGAGGGTGTCGCCGGCGGCAATGGCATCGCTTCGGATCAGGGCCAGGGTGTTGCCGTCCGCGTCAATGAAATCCCCCAGCCGCTCGACCTGCAGGGACTCCAGGCGCCCGTCGACCACGCGGAATACCCGGTCGCGGCCGAACAGTGCCTCGAAAGGTACCGTGAGGCTGTCGGGCTCCTCGGGCAGTTCGAGGCGCAGCTCGACAAAGCGGTTCAGGGGCAGGCGCTCGCCTCCGGAGCGCACCTCGAAGACCCCGCGCATCCCGGCGTCGCCGGTGCGGGTCTCGCCCTCCAGGCGCATCAGTTCGGTCTTGATCTCCTGGCCGCCGACCGTCGCCCGGGCGGTCAGGGTGGTGCCCGCCTGCAGGAGGCTCTCCACGCGGGCCACCAGGTGTTCCGGGAGGCTGGCGCGAATCTCCAGCTCATCCACCGCGAACAGTCGCAGCAGCGGGTCTCCCGGACGGGCTCGCTCGCCACTGGCGACTTCGACCTCCACGATGCGGGCATCGAACGGGGCGCGGATGGTGGTGCGCTCCAGGTCGATCTCTGCCTGGGATTCAGCGGCGCGGGCACGCGCCAGGCGGGCCTCGGCCTGGGCCTTGCGCATCGGGGCATCGGCGACGGCCTGCTCGCGACTGTCCACGGTAATGCTGGCCTGCTGCAGGCGCTCGCGGGCGGCATCGACATCGGATTCGGAGCCCAGGTTGCGCTCGCGCAGGTCGCGGGCGCGCTCCAGGCCGCGCTGGGCAATGGTCAGCAGCTCGCGTTCGCGCTGCAGGGCCTCGCGATCGAAGCGGGCCCGCAGGTCCTCGCTCTCCACCGCGCCTTCCAGTTCCCGTCGCTCGGCTTCGCGCTGGTCCAGCAGGAGCCGGGCCTCGCGCGGGTCGATGCGCACGAGGGTGTCGCCGGGGGCCACGCGTTGCCCGGCGCGTGCCGGCACGGCCTCGATCTCGCCCTCCACGGCGGCGCGCAGCAGCGCGTTGCCGGCGGAGCGGCTACGCCCGTTGACGATGACCACCGGCCGGTGCGTCCCGGGCTCGGCGGTCAGGCCCTGTACCGGCCAGGTGCGCTCCCCGGCCTCGGGCGGCGGTGCCTCGGGCCCGGTCGCGCGCAGGACCATGAAGCCCACCACCGCGATGGCGAGGATCAGGACGGGGAGAATGGCTCGGCGTAGGGCGCGCGGCATGGGCGTCTCGATTGTGGCTCGGCAGCTTTGCGGGCCGGGCATGACCCGACGCTTGGAGGCGCGTGCGGGGTGGAGGTTCCCGCCGCGGGCGTTATCTTATCACTGGGATTTTTGAGGGAACGGCAGCAGTTGCGTTCGACCCCTAGTGTGGCAATATTACGTTCTACTTAACCAAGGATAAAGGCGATGAAGCGATCCAAGCGGATTTTGGGGGGGCTCCTGTTGTCTGGCCTTCTGGCGAGCGCGGTTGCGGCCCCGGTGGTGGCCGACGAGCCGCAGATCTGTGATTGCCGCGAAGGACTGGAGATGGAGGGCACACCCTGGATTCGCCTGATGCCGGGCGACATGACGGGGGGATACTTTGTGCTCCACAACCACGGCGAGCGGGACTACCGGATCGTGGCCGCGGACGCACCGATCTCCGAGGGGGTGGAGTTGCACGAGCATGCCCACGTGGATGGGGTCATGCGCATGCGCCAGGTCGACGCACTGGAGATCCCGGCGGGCGAGAGCCTGGTGCTGGAACCGGGTGGCCTGCACCTGATGTTCATCGGCCTGCACGAGCCGCTGACGGCGGGCGACTGGATCCCCGTGATCCTCGAGTTCGACGATGGCGGGACCATGGAGATCCATGCCCGGGTGCAGCGGGGCGAGGGCGCCCATGACAGCCGCCCGGGGGGCCAGATGATGGGCGACGACGCCACTCGAATGGATACGGAAGGCGGACATCCCGAGCATTGAGGCCCGGCAGCGCTCGGCCTTGCCCGTTTACTGATTGGCAGGCCGGGCCGGGATCTGGATGTCGGCCTCTTCGCGCAGCGTCTCCAGGAACTCCTGGATGGCGCGGCTTTCGAGGATCTCGACCAGCTCCGCCCGCACGTCTTCCAGATCGGGGACCGACGCGTCGCGGGTCTCCTCGAGACGAATGATGTGCCAGCCGAAGCGGCTCTCCACCGGGTCGGCGGTGGTCTCGCCCGTCTCCAGTGCGACCGCGGCCTCGCTGAACGCAGGCACCATCTGTTCGGGGGCAAACCAGTCCAGCTCGCCGCCGCGGGCGGCCGAGGCGGGATCGATGGAGTGGGCCTCGGCCAGTTCTGCGAAGTCCGCGCCGTCCTCCAGCTCCGCCAGGAGTTCACGGGCCTGTTCCGCCTCCTCGACCAGGATGTGGCGGGCCCGGTATTCGGTGTCGCGCATCTGCTCGACCTGGCGTTCGTATTCCGCCTCGAGGTCGTTCTGGGTGATCTCCAGATCGGCGGTGATGCGATCCATCAAGAGCGAGGCCAGCAGGTTGGTCTCCACCATGCGCAGGATGCGCCGGGTTTCCGTATCGGTGTCCAGCCCGCGTTCCACCGCCTCCTGGCGCAGTAGCTCCAGGCTGATCAGTTCCTCCAGCGTCCCGTCGCCATCGGCCAGACCCGGATCTTCGTCCATGCCGGTATGGGTGAACAGGTCGGCACGGGTGATCGGCTCGCCATTGACCGTGGCGACGGTATCGACGTCCCCGGTCTCCGTGGCGATCCCGTCCGGGCCGGTCTCCGACGTGGGCGTTTCCTGCGTGTCACAGGCGGCGAGCAGGCCGGCGAATACCAGGGCGCCCAGGGTCGTGATCAGGGGGTGACGTCGCATCAGAACACCTGCTTGAACGGCCGCACGTCGACCACGGTGTACACGCCGGCCGCCACGTAGGGGTCGGCGTCGGCCCACTCGCGTGCGGCCTCCAGCGACGGGAACTCCGCGACGATCAGGCTGCCGGTGAAACCGGCCGGGCCGGGCTCGTCGCTGTCGATGGCCGGGAAGGGGCCGGCCAGGACCAGCCGGCCGTCGTCGCGCAGGGCCTGCAGTCGGGTGACGTGTTCCGGACGCGCGGCGAGCCGGGCATCCAGCGAGTCGGGGGCATCCTCGCCCTGGATCATGTACAACATCGGCATTCTCCTCGGTAAGGGCATCATTCTAGCGATGTCGGTGGACGGGTGCCGTGTATGGCGCGTCCTTATGGGCGTGCCGGTGGATGCGCTACACTGCGCAGCCCATCACCGCGCCGACACGTTCCATGATCTCGATCCACCCCGACAACCCCCAGCCCCGGCTGATCCGGCAGGTCCTGGACCGGCTCCAGGAGGGGGCCGTGATCGCCCTGCCGACGGATGCCTGCTACGCGCTGGCCTGCCTGCCGGGAGACAAGACCGGGGCGGACCGGATTCGCCGTATCCGCCAGGTGGACGAGACCCATCATCTGACACTGCTGTGCCGCGATCTGTCGGAACTGGGCGTCTACGCGAAGGTGGACAACACCGCCTTTCGCCTGATGAAGGCCCTCACGCCGGGCCCCTACACGTTCATCCTGCCCGCGACCCGCGAGGTTCCGCGACGCCTCCAGCATCCCAAGCGCCGTACGATCGGTATGCGCGTGCCAGCGAGCCCGATCCTGTCGGCGCTGCTGGAAGAGTTGGGGTCGCCGCTGATGTCCGCGACCCTGCAACTCCCCGGGGACGAGAACCCGCTGAGTGAAGCCTGGAAGATCGAGGATCGGCTGGGGAAGGTGGTGGATCTGGTGGTCGATGGCGGAGCCGGGACCCTGGAGGCGACCAGCGTCCTGGACCTCACCGGCGACGCGCCCGACGTGATCCGGCACGGCCTGGGTGATGTGGGATTCCTGGATGAATAGCCCCGGTCGAGGCCGGGGCCCGCGAAGCGGCACGGCCGCAGGGAGGCGCAATGCGTAAGTGGGTGGTTCTCGCAGTGGTCGTGCTGGTGATCGCCGCCGCGTGGCCGGTGGTGGTTGGCACGCAGGTGGAGGGGACCGTCACGGAGATGCACGAGGCCCAGGTGGGCGAGGTGCATCTGCGCCACGAGATGCTCGAATACGAGCGCGGCTACCTGGGGGCCAGTGGCCGCAGCCGGCTGATCCTGGAGGACCCTGACGGCCGTTTCGAGATTCCGCTGGTGCATGACGTCCGTCATGGTCTCCTGGGCGCGCGCGGCGACTCGTTCGTGGACCTGGATACCCTGGCGGCACCAGCGGATTCCCTGATCGGCCACCTGCTGCGCTCGCTGGACATGCAGGTGCATTCGCGGGCGGGACTCGGCGGTGGCGTGACCACGCGTGTCGCGTTCGACGACCTGCGCATGGACCTGATGAGCGTGCCCGAGGTGGCCGAACATGCCGCCACGATGGATGGTCCGCTATGGCTGGAGCTGGCGGCGGGCCAGGGGCGCTTCGCCTGGTCGGCCGAGCAGATTCTTGTCAGCCTGGACCTGCCCGCGTTGCAGCTGTCGGACGACGATTTCACCTGGGACGCAGGCGATGCCCGCTACGCCACGGTCTTCGAGGCTGACGCCGACGGGGTTTTCGGGCGCCTGCCGGACTACGAGGGTGGCCTGGCAGCGTCCGCGGTCGAACTGCGCGAGGGTGACGCGACCCGTCTGCGGGTGGAACGCCCGCGGCTGGATGCCTTCCAGCAAACGACCAACGACCGCATGGACTCGCGCCTGCGCCTGCAGGTCGATCATGCGCGCGTGGATGATGGCGCCGGGGATGCGCTGACGCTGTCGGCCCTGGACCTGCAGACGGGTATCCTGCGCTGGGACCGCCCCAGCTTGTTGCGGCTTCTGGCGGAGCTGGAGTCGATCGACGCGCGTGGCCTCGAGAGCGAACAACGCGACGCGCTGATCGGTTCGGCGATGATCGATGCGCTGGGCGGGATGATCGAACACCGCCCGGCGATCGAACTCAAGGCCTCCCTCAACGAGGAACCGCCGCGCCAGCTCGCACTGGATGCCGAGTTGAGCCTGCAGGGAACCCAGCAGGACTTTGCCACGCGCCCGCTGGAGACCGTGCGGCTGGACAGCGAGCTGCGTCTCGGGCTGGAATGGGTGGCCGAATTCGACGCCGCATATCCGGATATCGACCTGGATGCACAGCTGCATGCGCTGGCCGCGGATGGATGGCTCCGACGGGATGCCGAGGCCGGGCACTGGCACAGTACCCTCGCGATGGCGGGCGGTCGCGTGCACATCAACGATGTGGACCGCACCGCGATGCTGCTGGCCATGCTGTTTGCCTTTTCCGGCGGCATGTTCTGAGACGACTGACCGGGCGTGGCTGCGTCCGAATTTCTCCGAAGGAAGGGATTGATTCCGTGAGCAGTAATCAGGGTAGCAACCAGCGGGTACTCTCCGGCATGCGGCCCACCGGGCGCCTGCATCTGGGCCATTACCACGGTGTGCTGAAGAACTGGATCGAGCTGCAGCACAACTACGAGTGCTTCTTCTTCGTGGCCGACTGGCATGCGCTGACCACCCATTACGAGGATCCGGGCGACCTCCAGCAGCACGTGACCGAGATGGTCATCGACTGGCTCGCCGCCGGGGTCAGCCCCGGTTCTGCTACGCTGTTCGTGCAGTCGCGCGTGCCGGAGCATGCCGAGCTGCACCTGTTGCTGTCGATGATCACTCCGCTTGGCTGGCTGGAACGCGTGCCGACCTGGAAGGACCAGCAGGAACAGCTGCGCGAGAAGGACCTGGCCACCTACGGCTTCCTCGGCTATCCCGTGCTGCAGAGCGCCGACGTGCTCGCCTACCGCGCCGGCAT
Organism: Thioalkalivibrio sp.; assembly: GCF_041685615.1. Classification (GTDB taxonomy): domain Bacteria; phylum Pseudomonadota; class Gammaproteobacteria; order Ectothiorhodospirales; family Ectothiorhodospiraceae; genus Thioalkalivibrio. The sequence continues at coordinate 37,187 of NZ_JAWLFK010000003.1, read as the reverse complement.
GGTCCCGGTAGGCGAGGACCAGGTCTCGCACCTGGAGGTCACGCGCGAGATCGCGCGACGCTTCAATCACCTCTACGGCCGCGAGCCGGGCTTTGCCGAGAAGGCCGAGGCCGCCGCCGACAAGATGGGCAAGAAGGCCGCCAAGCGCTACCGCGACCTGCGCAAGCGTTTCCAGGAGCAGGGCGAGGACGAGGCGCTGGAGGTGGCCCGGGCGATGCTCGAGTCGCAGCAGAATATCTCGCTGGGCGATCGCGAACGCCTGTTCGGCTACCTCGAGGGTGGCGGCAAGATCATCCTGCCGGAGCCGCAGGCACGCCTGACCCCGGCCTCGAAGATGCCGGGGCTGGACGGGCGCAAGATGTCCAAGAGCTATGGCAACACCATCAGCCTGCGCACCGAGCCGGCCGAGGTGGAGAGCCTGATCCGCACTATGCCCACGGACCCGGCGCGGGTGCGGCGCACCGATCCGGGCGATCCGGAAAAGTGCCCGGTCTGGGATTTGCACAAGGTCTACACGAGCGAGAGCCAGCGCGAAGAACTCTACTCAGGATGCACCACGGCCGGCATCGGCTGTCTCGATTGCAAGCGCCCCCTGATCGAGGCGGTGCAGGCGGAACTGGAGCCGATCCAGCAGCGGGCGAAGGAATACGCCGAGGACCCGGCGCTGGTGCGTTCCATCATCGTCGAGGGTTCCGAAGCGGCCCGCGAGGAGGCCCGCGAGACACTCGAGGAAGTGCGCCGTGCGATGGGGCTGGACTACCTGCGATGAGTGATGGACACGCGCGATGAACTGAACGCAGCCCCCGACCCGTCCGCGACGGCAGAGACCGGCGCGGACGGGGAGGTGCTTTATCGCGTCCATGGCGAACCGGTGGCGGAGTTGCCGGCCGACCTCTACATCCCGCCCGATGCCCTGGAGGTCTTTCTCGATTCCTTCGAGGGGCCGCTCGATCTGTTGCTGTACCTGATCCGGCGACAGAACCTCGACATCCTCGCGATTCCCATTGCAGAGATCACCCGCCAGTACATGGCCTATATCGAGGTGATGCGGGCCCTGCGCCTGGAACTGGCCGGCGAATACCTAGTGATGGCCGCGCTGCTGGCCGAGATCAAGTCGCGCATGCTGCTGCCGCGGCCGAAGGAGGCCGACGCGGACGAGGATGCCGATCCGCGCATGGCCCTGATCCGTCAGTTGCAGGAGTACGAGCAGTTCAAGACCGCGGCCGAGCGCCTGGATGCCCTGCCGCGCATGGATCGCGACGTGTTCGCCGCCGGCGCGAGTGTCGAGGCGCTGGAGGGGCCACCGCCCCCGGCCCCGACCCTGGACGAGCTGATGGAGGCCCTGGCCGCGGTGATGCACCGCGCGAGCCTGATGGCGCATCACCACGTCTCCACCGAGCAACTGTCGGTACGCGAGCGCATGTCCAGCATCCTCGACAGCCTGCACCCCGAGCGCTTCACCGACTTCGTGGCCCTGCTGATGACGGCCGAGGGGCGTCAGGGCGTAGTGGTATCGTTTCTCGCGGTGCTGGAACTGACCAAGGCGGGCCTGATCGAGTGGGGACAGAGCGAGCCCTACAGCCCGATCCGGCTGCGCCGGCGCGGGACGCCCGTGGACGATGAAGAGGGAGGGCCGGTGTGAGCGAGTCGACCCCGGTGGATTATCACACGCCCGCCGAGCGTGGGGACGACGAGCAGATGCGGGCGGTCGAGCTGGCGCTGGAAGCGGTGCTGTTCGCGGCCGCCGAGCCCGTTGCGGTCCGGGAGTTGAAGGCGGCCTGCGAGGGCCTGGGCGAGATCGACCAGGCATTGCTCGAGCAGGCGCTGGGCCGCCTGCAGGAACGCTACCAGGGGCGTGCCATCGAGCTGGTTCGGTCCGCCGGGGGGTACCGCTTCCGGGTGCGATCGCGTTTCTCCGCGACGGTGCAGGCGGCCCAGCCGGAGCGGCCGGCACGCCTGTCGCGGGCCCTGCTGGAGACCCTCGCGATCATTGCCTATCGCCAGCCGGTAACACGTGCGGAGATCGAGGCGGTGCGCGGGGTGGCGGTCAGCTCCGGGATTATGCGCACCCTGCAGGAGCGCGAGTGGGTTCGCGTGGTGGGGCACAAGGAGGTACCGGGCCGGCCCGCGCTATACGCGACCACCCGCCGCTTCCTGGATGACCTGGGCCTCAAGCGCCTGGAGGAACTGCCTCCGCTCGAGCAGATCCGCGATCTGGCCGACGTGGCCTCCGACGCCGGCCTGAGCCTGGCGCCGCCGGACACGGAAGAGGACGCCGGCACGGGCACGAACCAGCGCCTGGATTTCGATACCGGCGATGCCGACCTGGAGCCGGTTCCCCCGACGCGCTCACTCTGAGTTCAGCACTGGGCTGTTTCGGCGACCTCTGGACAGTCGTGCTCGACCGGGCGGTCGTCCGCCAGCCATTCCATGATGCCGTCGGTCACGTTGTAGATGTTCTCGTAGCCGAGGCCGTTGGCCAGGGCGCGGGCGAGGGCGCCGGTGCGGTTGCCCACGCGGCAGATCAGCACGACTTCCTCGTCGGGCTTGACCAGGTCCGTGAACTGCCGGCCGAAGTCCGGATGGAGTTCGCCGTCCTCGTCGAAGGCGGTAATCCGATGGCTGCCCTCGATTACGCCGGTCTCGGCCCACTCGTCCGGGCGACGGATGTCGACGATGGTCGCGCCCTCGTCGATTTTCTCGGCGAGCTCCTCGTTGTCCAGTCCGCTGAAGGGCGCGCGTTCGACCTCGAGGACCTCCACCTCGAAGCGCAGGGTCGCGTTCGACGGGATGATGTTGCCGGCACCGCGCTCGCCGTACCCGAGTTCCGGGGGAATGACGATCTCCCGCTTGCCGCCCTCGCGCATGCCCGTCACGCCCCGCTCGAAGCCGGGGATCACCTGCCCCGCGCCGATGGTCAGCGCGAACGGTTCGCCGGATTCGCGGCTGGAGTCGAACACGGTGTCGTCCTCCTCCAGGCGGCCGGTGTAATGCAGGATCGCCGTGTCGTGGCGAACGATCTCTGGACCTTCACCACGTTCAACGTCGTGAATCTCGATGGAGGGGGACGATTGCGCGTCGGCCGTTCCTGCTGTCATCAGCGCCACGCCCAGTGCGATCGAGAATATCACAGTGGCGCAATATGCAGAATGGGAAATATTGATATGCATTATGTAGCTTCCTTTAATATTAAAGGACCGTTATGGGCCTTTAATGTCAGCCAGTTGGGAGTTTTTTGATATTGGGATTCTACACGGTATTCCCCGGCCCGAATACAGGCGTTAAAAGCGGTATTCTGGATTGTGTAAAAAATCCCGAACTTTATTGCAGGCTTTTGGCGGATGTACTAGAAGTTTATCCAGCTGTCACACGGAGAAAGGGGCAGCGCATGCAATTTCGTTCCGAGAACAAGCCGGAGGCTGGCAAATGACCGACCACAACAACGATCGTTCCGAACTGGACAACAAGTCCGTAGAAGAGATCAAGGAAACCGGGGAGTTGACCGGGACGGGCGCGGCCCGCCGCAGGTTCCTTGGCAAACTGGGAAAGGGCGGTGCCGCCCTGGCCGTATTTGGCATGGGCGCGGAAACCGCCATGCAGACCATGTTCAACCGCAGCACCCTGTCCAGCGCCGTAGCCGCCGGCATCGAGGGCTTCAGCGTTTCGGGCAAGGTGGATGGCTTCATCTACCTCAATGATCGCCCGATCAACGGCGAGCTGCCGCCGCACCTGCTGCACGACGAAGTTACTCCATTCCCCAACATGTTTATCCGCAACAACGGGGTACCGCCGGCGAAGGACGACATCGATTCCTCGGAGTGGACCCTGACCGTGAGCGGCGAGGCGGCCAACCGCGAGGTGACCTACTCGATCGAAGAGCTGAAGAACAAATTCGAAAACGTCGAAATGCAGATCTGGATCGAGTGCGGTGGCAACGGCCGAGCCGCCTTCGAGCCGTCCCCGCGCGGGAACCAGTGGGATCTGGGGGCCATCGGCTGTCCGACCTGGACGGGCGTACGCCTGCGTGACGTACTGGAAGATGTCGGCTACGACGAGGACAAGGCCGTTTATATCGGTTACCAGGCGGGCGATGCCCACCTGAGTGGCCGCGACGACCTGGATGCAATCTCCCGTGGCTGCCCCATGCGCAAGGCGGTGGAAGACGAGACCCTGATCGTCTGGGCGATGAACGGCGAGGATATCCCCGAGCAGCACGGCTACCCGCTGCGCCTCATCACCCCGGGATTCCCGGGTTCCGCGAGCGGCAAGTGGCTGCAGGGCATCCTGATTCGTGACCGCGAGCACGATGGGGCCAAGATGACGGGGCAGAGCTACCGCGTGCCTGCCTACCCGGTCGAGGCCGGTGCCGAGGTCCCGGAAGAAGACATGGTGATCCTCGAGGAAATGCCGGTGAAATCGCTCATCACCTCTCCGGAGACCGGAGTTCGGGTGTCCCAGGGCGATGGCCTGAAGGTTCAGGGCAAGGCCTGGGACGGCTGGGGTGATGTCGAGGAATTGCACGTGTCCATCGACCACGGCCAGACTTGGCAGAAGGCCGACCTCAAGCGGCCGGTCAACAAGTTCGCCTGGCAGCTGTGGGAGGCCGACATCGAGTTCCCGACCACCGGTTTCTACCAGGTCTGGGCGGTGGCGACGAACAGCAAGGGCGAGCGCCAGCCGATGGTGCTTCCCGGCTGGAACCCGCGGGGTTACGGCAACAACAAGGCCCACCACATCGATGTCCACGTCGAAGCCTGAGGAGCTGGAATGAAGTCGAAGAGGGTCCTGCTGCTGCCGGCCATCCTCGGCCTCCTCTGGGGGGTGCCCGCAACCGCGGGCGACCACGTCGAGGCCGCCGAGGAATACGAGACCGATTCGGAAACCGGCCTGATCAAGGCGCCGGGGTTCGATACCGTCAAGAACAATTGCACGGTTTGTCACTCGGCCCGGTTGTTCACGGGTCGTGGATACACCCGCAAGATCTGGCTGGAACAGATCCGCTGGATGCAGGACACCCAGGGGCTCTGGGAGTTCTCCCCCGAAGTGGAGGAAGAGATCCTGGACTATCTGGAGACCTACTACCCACCACGTTGATCCTGACACGGTGACGACGAAACGCCCCGGCAGGTCCGGGGCGTTTTTTTGGAAGCGTCAACGTCTCCCGGCGGCGCTCGTTGTGGAGTCTCGCGAGGCTGTCCACAAACGATGCCCGGTGCGGTTCTATTCGCCGGACGCGGGCGTGATGGCCCAGCAACGATGGGGCGGGGGCGGGCGGCGGTAGTCCTCGTCCAGGGTCTCGCGGGTGATGTCGCGGGCATGGAGCCCGGTCAGGGCCTCGTGGTCCAGCTCGAAGCGGCGGCGGTTGGTGGAGAAGTAGAGCACGCCGTCCGGGGTGAGCAGGCGCACCGCCAGGAGGATCAGGTGGACATGGTCGCGCTGCACCTCGAAGTCGTCCTCGGTGCGCTTGGAGTTGGAGAAGGTGGGCGGATCCAGGAAGATCCGCTCGAAGACCATGCCCGGGGTGTCGCCGGCTCCCTCCAGCCAGCGGACCACGTCCTCGCGCAGCAGGGCGTGGGTACCGGGCAGACGGCGGCTGCGGCCGTCGCGGATCTCGGCCTCCAGGCCGTTGGCGTGGAAGTTGGCCTCGGCCCACTCCAGGTAGGTGTTGGACAAATCCACCGATACGGTTTGACGGGCCCCGCCAACTGCGGCGTGCACGCTGACCGCTGCGGTGTAGCAGAAGAGGTTCAGCAGGCGCAGGCCGCGGCATTCCTGTTGCAGCCGCAGTCGCATCGGCCGGTGGTCCAGGAACAGCCCGCTGTCGAGGTAGGCGTCGAGATCCACCCGCAGGCGGCAGCCGTGTTCGACCACCGTGAACGGCGCGGCCTCGGCGGTTTCGGTGCGCTGGTACTGCGAGCGTCCCTTCTGGGCCCGGCGCTGTTTGTAGTGCAGGTGAGCGGGTTCGACGCCGGTGACCTCCAGCATCGCGGCCAGTGCCCCGCGCAGGCGCGCCTCGGCGCGCGCGGGATCGACACTGGCAGGGGCGGCGAACTCCTGCACATGCAGGTGCACGGTTCCGTCCTCGGCCTCGTAGCGGTCGATCTGCAGGGGATACTCGGCCAGGTCCGCGTCGTAGATGCGATAGCAGGTGACCCCCTGGCGGCGTGCCCAGCGGGCCAGGTGGCGCTGGTTCTTCTGCAGCCGGTTGGCGAAATCCGGCGCCGGGGCCGCGGCCGGCTCGTCGCGCTGATGGATCTCGAACTGCAGCAGGTGACAGGCGAGGGTGCCGTTGTAGAAGCGGTGCTTGTGGCTGGCGCGCAGGCCCAGGCGTTGCGAGTCCGTCGTGTCCGCCACCAGCAGGGCGACATGCCAGCCCCCGAAGGCGCTGCGCAGGCGCTCGCCCAGCAGGCTGTAGAGCTTGATCAGTTCGGGGGCGTTGCCAAGGCGCTCGCCGTAGGGCGGGTTGCTGACCAGCATGCCGTGGTCGGCCGGGGGCTCCAGGGTCAGGGCATCGGCCTGCTCGAAGCGCGTGCAGTCGCCCACGCCGGCGGCCTGGGCCGCCTTGCGGGCGGCGGCCACCGCACCTCGGTCGCGGTCGCTGCCCAGAAGCGCCGGGCCGTCCCAGGCCCGCACCGCGTCACGCGCCTCGGCCACGCAGCGGTCCCAGAGCTCGGCATCGTGGCCGGACCAGCCGTGGGGGCGGAAACCCTCGCGCAGCAGGCCGGGGGCGGTACGGGTGGCCATCAGGGCGGCCTCGATCACCAGGGTGCCGCTGCCGCAGAAGGGGTCGAGGAACTGCGCGTCGGCATGGGTCTCCAGGTGTTCCGGCCAGCCGGCGCGCATCAGCAGCGCGGCGGCGAGGTTCTCGCGCAGCGGGGCGTCGCCGCCGCTGCCGCGATAGCCGCGACGGTGCAGGCCACCGTTGCCGAGGTCCAGGCTGACCTGTGCCTGCCGGCCCTGCAGTTGCAGCAGCACGCGCACGTCCGGATCGGCGGCGTCCACGTCGGGGCGTTCGCCGGTGGCGTCGCGGAAGGCGTCAGCGATGCCGTCCTTCACGCGCACCCCGGCGAAATGGGTATGCCCGATGTGCGAACTCTTGCCGGTGACATCCACGGCAAAGGTGGCGTTGAGGCCGAACAGGGCGGGCCAGTGCAGGGTCCGGCTGGCGACGTAGCAGGCATCGCCGTCGGGTTCGTCGAAGCGCGCCAGCGGCAGCAGGATGCGGCTGGCCACGCGGCTGCCGAGCAGGCAGCGGTACAGTGTGGCGAGATCCGCGCGGAAGTGGATGCCGGCGCGATCTTCCCGCAGGTCCAGGGCACCGAAACCCTCCAGCTCGCGAGCGACCAGCGGGGCGAGCCCGCCGGCGGCCGTGGCCAGGTACTCGTGGTCGTCGGCCGTCGGGTCGAAGGGGGCAATGGGTTCGCCGGAGGAAGACTCGGTCATCGCGGGCTCGGGCAGGCTGGGAAGCCCGACATTCTGGCACAACCGGGCGCAGTGCCGGAGCGGGACCGGGGGCTCGCGGCGGTCAGCGCAGCAGGCGCCGGCGGATCAGGTAGGTCGCCAGGACAATGGCGCCGAGGCCGTAGACGGCGATTACGGCCAGGTGCGGAAGCCAGGCGCCCGGCCAGGCGCCGGTCATCAGGGGCCGCACGATCTCCAGTACGTGCGCCAGCGGCAGGGCCAGCGCCAGGCCCTGCACCCAGCCGGGCAGCTCGGTGAGCGGGAAGAACACGCCCGAGAGCAGCAGCATCGGCGTGACCGCCAGGGTGAAGTAGTAGAGGAAGAAGTCGTAGCTGCGCGCCAGGGCCGTGATGACCAGGGCCAGCGCGCCGAAGGTGAAGGCGGCGAGGAAGATCACCGGCAGTGCCAGCAGCGCGCGGGTATCGCTCACCAGCCCCAGCAGGCTGGCGACGATCAGGATGGTGATCGCGCTGATCAGGCCCTTGGTCGCGGCCCAGACGGCCTCGGCGAAGACGATGTCGTCCAGCGTGAGCGGGGTGGCCAGCATGCCCAGCCAGGTGTTCTGTTCCGCCATGCGGGTGTAGGCGGAGTACATGCCCTCGAAGCTCGCGGTGAACATCGCGGACGAGCAGATGATACCGGAGGCGATGAAGACCATGTAGCGTATGCCGTCGAGATCGCCCACCAGGCTGCCAAAGCCGTAGCCGAAGGCCAGCAGGTACAGGATGGGCTCGCCGAAGTTGCCCAGCATCGACGGCACGATCAGCTTGCGCCAGACCAGCAGGTTACGCCGCCAGACGGCGGCGAAGCGCAGGCTGGGGCGGGGCAGGATGGGGTGGTCGCCGGACATGGGTTCAGTCCCTCAACTCGTGGCCGGTGAGTTTCAGGAAGACGTCTTCCAGGTCCGCCTCGCGCAGGGTGGGCTCGTGGCCCAACGTGCGCAGGCGCTCGCGCAGCCGGTCCGGCTCGGCGGTGTAGACCAGCCAGGTGTCGGCGACCTGGTGGGCCCGGTCCTTCGGGCCCAGCTCGCGTTGCAGGACCTCGCCGGCGTCCGTGCCGCCGACCGTCAGCACCCAGGGCTCGATGTGCTCGGCGATCAGCCGGCTCGGGGCATCACAGGCGATGATGCGGCCGTGGTCGATGATCGCGATGCGGTCGCACAGCTCCTCGGCCTCTTCCATGTAGTGGGTGGTCAGCACGAGGGTGACGCCCGAGGCGCGCAGCGCCCGAAGCTGGCGCCAAAGGTGATGGCGGGCCTGCGGGTCGAGACCGGTGGTGGGCTCGTCCAGCACCACCACCTCGGGCTCGTTGATCAACGCACGGGCCAGGGTCAGGCGCCGCTTCATGCCGCCGGAGAGGGCGTCGATGCGCGCGCCGCGCTTGTCGTTCAGGTTGACCTGCTCCAGCAGCCGGTCGATACGCGATTCCACCTCCGGCCCGGCCAGGCCAAAGTAGGCGGCGTAGGTGCGCATGTTCTCGATCACCGTAAAGTCGGGATCGAGGGTGTCGAACTGGGGCACGATGCCCAGGCGTTCGCGCACGGCGCGTTCACCCTCCGGCATGGGCAGGCCCAGGACCTCGACCTGCCCGCCGTCGATTGGCGTCATCCCCAGCAGCATGCGCAGGGTGGTGGTCTTGCCGGCGCCGTTGGGGCCCAGCAGCCCGAAGAACTCGCCCGGGGCGATCTCGAGGTCCACGCCGTCCACGACCGCAACGCCGTCGTACGCCTTGTACAGCTGCTGGATGCGGATGGCGGACACGGCGAGACTCGTGGTGAGTAGAGGGTCAATACCATACCGGTTCGGGGCGGTCGCCCCAATGGGTCCGTTGCGGGACCATGAAAAAGGCCCGGATCTCTCGATCCGGGCCTTCCCGTGGATGGATTGCGAGCCGGGGCTACGGCTTGCTGTAGGTGTAGCCCTGGTGCTGCAGCCAGGAGATATGCGCCACGCCGCTGGGGATCACGTCGTCCTCGGAGGCATCGAACAGTGAGCTCAGCTCGATGTTGCGCCCACGCAGGGTGTTCGCGCAGACCTGGAACTCCACGTCCTGCATCTTCAGGTTCTCGATGCGCCCGCGCAGGTTCTCGTTGGTGTTGGCGGTCTGCAGCAGGCCGAGGCCATCTCCGTGCATCACCACCTTGATCTCCATGTTCTCGGCGCCAACGGCGTTGATGTGGTTCTGGATGTTGCCCATCGCGCCCATGTAGCGCTGCTCGTCGTCGTAATTCACGTGGTAGACGACCTTGTGGGTGCCGTAGTCGAACTCGCTCGCGGCCGCCAGGCCGGGGGTGCCGAGGATTATTGCGAGCAGTACGGGAAGGATCAGTTTTATTGCGTTCATTGCACAGGTTCCTCCTGAAACAACAATGAACCCGGGCGGGTTTGTAGTGCGCCACGGGGCCTTGCGCCGGGGTTGGCGCGCTGCGATCGGGGACTTTGCGAAGAAGGCGATCGGCAGTTATGGATAAGACGCACCGGGGATGCTTCTATTCCCGTTATGCCGGGCCACGGCATCTGTCATGCGGCGCCGGTTCGGCGTCGCCAAAGAAAAGGGCCCGGGAAGACCCGGGCCCGAAGCGGCGACCGGGAGATGGCGGTCGCCGGGGTGCTTGCCGCAGGGGTATTACGGACGCACGTAGGTGTAGCCCTGCTGCTGCAGATGAGACAGGTGGGCCACGCCGCTCGGGATGATGTCGTCCTCGGAGGCGTCGTAGAGGTCGTTGGCGATATCGATGTCCCGGCCGACGACGGTGTTGTTGCACACCTGGAAGTCCACGTCCTGCATCTTCAGCTGGTCGACGAAGGCTTTCAGGTCCTCGTTCGACTTGGCGTGCTGGAGCAGGCTGAGCCCGTTGCCGTGCATCACGACCTTGATGCTCATGCGGTCGGCGCCCACGGCGTTGATGTGGTTCTGGATGTTGCGCATCGCACCGATCTGCCGCTTTTCGTTGTCGTGGTTCACGTGATAAACGACTTTCTGTTCGGAGTAGACGTCCTCGTCGGCGAGGACGGTCCCCGGCAGGGCGAAGACGGCGGCGGCCATGGCTAGCGGAAGAATGAAGCGTTTTTTCATGATTGGGCTCCTGTGTTTGTTCCCATGTCTTTTTTCGATACGCCCGGGGGCGTATGTCGCGCTGCAATTGGCAGACCGGATCCGATAGTGGACGCCGGGCCCTTTCGCATCCGGTTACGGGTAGGACAGGGAACCCTGTTCGATTATTCCCCTCGAATGCACGATAACCGTTTGATCATAAGTAGGAATTCAGAATATTACCGGGTTCCGGTTTGCGCGTTCCGGGCGGCGTGCGTGGCCAGGGTGAGCAGCACCAGGCCACCGGCGAACAACGTGAGGGTGCCGGGGGCCTCGGCCAGGAACAGCCAGACCCAGAGCGTGCCGAATACCGCCTCCAGCACCAGGAACAGGGCCACCTCGCCGGCCGGCAGAAAGCGGGTCGACAGGGCGATCAGGGTCAGCGCCAGGGGGAGCTGGAGGAGTCCCATGATTGCCAGGACCGCGAGGCTGTCGAGCCCGACCGCGAGTGGCGTTGCCAGCGGCCATGCGATCAGCGCGGCCAGCATCCCGCCCGCCGCGATCACGGCCAGACGGTCCACTCGGGGCGAGCGGCGCAGCAGGGTCAGGTTGATGCCGACCACCAGGGCCGCCAGCAGCGCCAGGGCGTCGCCCCGCCAGCCGCCGGCCTCCAGCGAGCCGGCCAACACCCCGACGATCCCGCCGATACTGATCAGCATGGCGATCCAGGTCCGCAACGGCACCCATTCGCGCAGCAGAAGACCGGAGAACCCGGCCGCGAACAGGGGCGAGGCTGTAAGGATGACCACGACGTTGGCGACCGTGGTGTGCAGAATGGCCAGGACGAACAGGATGGTGGTCGCCGCGAAGCCGGCCGCGACCCAGACGGCATCCCGCCCGCCCAGTCGCAGGTGGGTCCAGGCCCAGCGCCCGTCAAGGATACGCAGCAGCAGCGTAAGGGCGAGGGCCATCAGCAACCCGCGCCAGAAAACGATGTCCATGCCCTGGGTGTCGGCCAGGCGCACCAGCAGGCCGTCGAAGCTGAGCGCCATCACGCCGGTGAAGGCGAGCAGGGAGCCGTGCAGGTGTTCGTGTTGCATGATCCGGTTCACCCTCCATGTGCCGCTTTTCCAGCGGGGTTGTTACAGTGCGTGGGTACCGTTTTCGGAGTGCCGTATGTCCGCATCCCAGATCCCGCCCGAACTGCAGCCGATCGGGGCCATTGGCCTCGGCATCATGGGAGCACCCATGAATCGCAACCTCCTCGCCGCCGGGGCCGACGTCCAGGTCTGGGCGCGGCGGCCGGAGGCGGCGGACGCACTGGCGCAGGACGGGGCTCGGCCGTACCCGAGCCTCCCGGCGCTGGTTCGCGGCGTGCGGGTTCTGGTGCTGAATGTCTCCGACACGCCGGATGTCGAGGCGCTGATGCTGGGGCCGGACGGGGTCCTGGAGCACGCCCGCCCTGGCCTGATCGTGATCGATCACAGCACCATCGACCCGATGCGTACCCGCGCCATCGCCCGCGCGGCTGCCGAACGCGAGGTGACCTTCGTGGATGCCCCGGTCTCGGGCGGCGAACCGGGCGCGCGGGCCGGGACGCTGAGCCTGATGGTAGGCGGCCCCTCCGCGGTGGTCGAGTCGTTGCGATCGATCTTCGAGGTGGTGGGTTCCACCCTGACCCACGTGGGGGACAGCGGGGCGGGGCAAATCGCGAAGGCCTGTAATCAGCTGGTGGTGGGCGAGACCCTGGTCGCGGTGGGCGAGGCGTTCGCGCTGGCGGAGCAGTCCGGTGTGGACCCGGCGCGGGTGCGCGAGGCGTTGATGGGCGGGTTCGCTTCCTCGCGCATCCTTGAGGTGCACGGGCAGCGCCTGCTGGACGGCGACTTCGAGCCCGGGTTCCAGGTCGGGTTGTACCACAAGGACCTGGGGATCATCGCCGATCTGAGCCGCGATCTCGGGCTGGCGACGGAGGGGCTCAGGCCGGTGCGCGAGGCCGTGGATGCGGCGCTCGCGGCCGGGCAGGCGCGGCACGACGTGGCCATCCTGGCGCGGTTCTGCGTGCGTGCCGGCGAACCGGCTTCCTGACGAAGTGCCCCGGGCGTCAGAGCCCGAAGCGCCAGACCAGCCAGGCCAGCGAGAATCCCGCGAGGAAGACGATGCCGGCCCAGGCGAGGCCGCGCAGGCCGGGGCCCGGTTTCGCGGCGGCCGGCACATCCGCTGACATCACCGCGCGGAAGGTGAGCCAGGCGAGGATCGGGGCGGACAGGAACGACAGGGTGGTGGCGATGTCGACGAAGCGCGTGAACTGGTCGCCGGCCAGCCAGATCAGCGCCAGCGCCCCGGTCGCGACGATCAGCAGGGCGATGCGATAGCCCCACCAGTCCAGCCCGCGTTCGCCCCGCGCGGCGGGCTCCATGTCCTGTGCTCGATGGCCGTTTTCCCGCAGGGTACGGATGATGGCCATGATCACCCGGGGGTAGGCGTCGGTCACGGCCAGGGTGGTGGAGAACATGGTGGTCAGTGCTGCGATGGCGATCAGCGAGCGGCTCCACTCGCCCAGGCTCTGGGCGTAGAGATCCACCAGTTGTGCCGAGAACGCGGCGGCCTCCGGGGCGAAGCCGATGCCGGTGCCGTACATCAGCAATGCCCCCAGCAGCATGAATGCAAGCGCCAACAGGGTGGCCCCGAGGTAGCCGAGGCGGAAGTCGAACACGGCCTCGCGCACGCTGGGATGATGCCCCGTCATGCGGGCGCGCTCCTGGGTCCAGACCGAGTGCCAGGCGGCGACATCCAGCGGGATCGGCATCCAGCCGAGCAGGGCCAGCACGAAGGCGAAGCCGGCCAGGGTCCACAGGCTCGACCATTCCGGCGCACCGGAGAGGGTCTGCCAGTCCGGGGCCTCCTGGAAGGCCAGGGCGACCGCGACCACCGTCGACACGCTCAGCGCGGCCATGATGACCTTCATGCCCAGGTCCAGGCCCTTGTAGGCCTCGACCATCAGGAAACCGATGCAGGCCGCCAGGATCAGGGCGGACAGCGCGACCATCGACAGGTCCAGCCCGAACACCAGTGCGAACAGCCCCGCGGTGGTCAGGGTGACCACGGCCTGGATGATGAACAGGGTGCCCAGGGTTACGGCGATATAGAGCCCCAGCGCCCAGTGGCCGAGGCGGTGGTAGCCGGTGAGCAGGTTATGGCCGGTCGCCGCCGCGTAACGCGGGCCGAACTCCAGGAAGGGGTACTTGAACAGGCACGCCAGCAGCACGATCGGGATCAGCAACAGCCCGTATTCGGCCCCGCCCCGGGTGGCCTGGACGAGATGTGACACACCGACGGCCGCTCCAGCCATCAGCAGGCCCGGTCCGATGGCGGCACGCAGCGCGCCGCGGGTGGAAGCAGTCATGGATCAGTGGTTCCCCTCGGGTGTTGGCAGGTTCGGATCGGGCAGCGAGTCGGTGGAGGCGAGGATGATCCGGTCGCGTCCGCTGTTCTTGGCCGCGTACAGGGCCTGGTCGGCGCGCCCCAGCAGGGAGTCCGTGGTGTCGCCCGGACGAAAACTGGCAATGCCCGCCGAGCACGTCTGGCTGCAGGGCATTACGGCGCGCAGGCGTTCCAGTACCAGCCGGGATTGTTGCGCATCCACATGCGGAAGCACCACCACGAACTCCTCGCCGCCGAAGCGTGCCAGCAGGTCCGTGGGGCGCAGGAGGGGGCGCCAGGCGTCCACCATTTCCTGCAGCAGGGCGTCGCCGGCGGCATGGCCGTGGGTGTCGTTGAAGCGCTTGAAATGGTCGACGTCCAGGAATGCGAGGGTCAGCGGACCCTGGTTGCGTTCCGCACGGGCGATTTCGCGGGCCAGCTGTTCCTCCAGGTGGCGGCGGTTACTGGCCCCGGTCAGGGGGTCCGTGTGCGAGAGGTGCTCCAGACGCCGGGCCTGGTTCTGGGTCTCGCGCAGCAGTCCGGCCATCCGGTACAGCACCAGCAGGAACAGCAGGATGGAAGCGATCGCCGCCACGCGGATGATCTCCATCCCCGTGTCGGCGGTAAACAGGATCACCATGGGCACCAGGACGGATGCGGCGCCCAGCATGAGCAGGCGGCGGCCGGAGAGTTCGGCGGGCGAGGTGTGCGCGCGCGGTTCCATCTTTGCGGAAGGGTGCCAGGCGGCCGCCACGATCAAGGAATAGGCAATCAGCCAGAACGCATCGGTCAGTCCGCCGGCGGTGTACCACCCGGTGGAATTCCCGTGGGCGTAGAGCAGGTCCGCCGCGAGGTAGGCGAGCATGCCCAGGAGCAGGAAGCCGTGGGCGGTGATGCGCGTTCGGTGCAGGAACACCAGACGCAGGACCAACGGCAGCAGGATCAGGTCCGCGACCGGATAGCCGGCCGATACCAGCAATTGCAGCCAGGTCAGGTCAGGGTCATAGGTGTAGGGAGCGATCAGCAGGGCCCAGCCGAGTACCGCGGCCGAGATGCCCACGATCAGGGCATCCACAAGGGCGCCGTCGTCTCGCGCAGTCTGGGCCCCCAGCCGCCACAGTGCCACGGCAAACAGGGGATACACGGACAGGTAGAAGATATCCGCGACCGAAGGAAAGGGCTCGAGGCCGTGCAGGTCCAGCCAGTACCAGATGGCGTGGCCAGTGGCCGCCAGTGCCAGTGCGACGGTGACCAGGGCCCAGGCGGTTGCGGCGCGGGGTCGCGGGTGTTGCAGCAGGACCATGCCGACGCCGACCGCGGCACCTGTGGTGGCGATCACGTAGAGGCTGCTGGCCGCGAGGCCGTAGGGCAGGGCGACATAAACTACGGTCAGCAGGAGGCCGACACCCAGTAGGACCTGCCAGGCCTTCGGATGCACAAACCCGACGCCTCGGCGGTATTGCCCGCCTGCCGAGCGCGCTTCGTCACGCGGTATGCCGGCCGATTTCCCCATTGCCGATATGGTGACAGACTGGCGATGGGTTGTCCCGTTTCGGCATGCGGCGATTGCCAGCCACGAGGGAGCGCGCTGGCTCAATCCCCCGGTGGCCCGACGCTACAGGCCGATCAGTTCCGCATGCACGCCGGAGGCGGCCACCGTGTCCAGCAGCGTTCGGCTGTTGACCTGGTCGGGGTCGTATTCCACGACCATCAGGTGGGGTCGTTCGTCGTGGCTGGAGGCGGCCATCACGCCGGGCAGTTCCCGCAGGGTGTCCTGAATGCGCTCGCGCGTCGCGTGATCGGTGTTTTCGTCGATGTGGATGGTGACATCCGCCATGTGATTGCTCATCGGGGGCTCCTTCGGCCGCTGGGCCGTGCGCCGTCTCCATGAATATAGACGGCGTACGGGCTGACTCAAGCGGAGGCCTGGCCGATGGAGGAACAGGCGACTATGGTGAAGGGATGAATGCAAAACGGAGAACGACGATGCGAGCGATCTGGCTGGGGCTGGCCCTCGCCGCGGTGGGCAGTAACGCCGCGCAGGCCGAAGAACTGACGGGCGATACGCTGCTGGAGGCGGCCAACGCCGAGATCACCAACATCGACAAGGAGGGCCTGCAGGAGCTCATCGCCGAGGAGCCGGACCACGTGGTGATCGATGTGCGCACGCGCACCGAGATCGAGGCCGGCGGCGGCCAGATCCGCTCCAGCGAGACGCTGAACATCCCGCGTGGCTCGCTCGAGTTCGAGGTGCCCGGCGAGATCCCGGAAAAGGATATCCCGATTGTCGTCTATGGCGATGAGAACCTGCGAAGTGCGGCGGCCGCGCAGACGCTGCAGCAGATGGGCTACACCAATGTGCACAACTACCCTGGGGGCTTCTTTGAGTGGCAGGACGCGGGTCTGCCGCTGTACGTGCTGGACAAGGCGCGCGATTCGTTCCTCTACGACTTGCCGCGGGAGGTAACCGACGGCGTGTGGTCCGCGATCGGCGCGACTCAGCCCTCCACCTACGAGAATTCCGGGCACAACAACAACCTTTCGTTCATCATCACCGATGACGGCGTGGTGGTGATGAACGCGGGCGACAACTACCTGCTGGCGAAATCACTGCACGAAGAAATCCGGACGCTCACCGACCAGCCAGTGAAATACGTGGTGCTGGAGAATGCCCAGGGCCACGCCATGCTCGGTATGACCTACTGGCAGGAACAGGGTGCCACCGTGATCGCCCACAAGGACGCGTGGCGCGAAATCGAGGCCAACGGCCAGGCCAGCCTGGAAGGCGCGGCCAATCGCACCCGTGACAAGGCCTTCATGACCGAGCTGGGCACGCCGGATGTCACCTTCGCCACCCGCCTGGACCTGGACATGGGTGGTGAAACCATCCAGATCCGCTCTCTCGGGCCGGGCCATGCGCCGGGCGACATCGCCATCTGGGCGCTCGAGCGCAAGGCGCTCATTACCGGTGATCTGGCCTTCCACCAGCGCATGCTGCCGATCTTCGAATACACGGACACCGCGGGCTGGATCGAGACCTGGGACGAACTGGAGGCCCTGGACGCCGACCACATCATCCCCGGGCATGGCGAGCCGGTGAATGACTTCGGCGTGCTGCGCCGCTACACACACGACTACCTTGTGTTTCTGCGCGAGGAGGTCCAGCGCATCCTCGACGAGGGTGGCACGCTCAACGATGCCTATAACATCGACCAGACCGACTACCGCCACCTGGACACCTACGGCGAACTGCACCGCCAGAACGCCGGTCGCGTGTTCCGCGCGATGGAGTTCGAGGACTTCTGAAGCCCAATCCGGCTGCGGGCACCCGGTCTTTGCGAGTGCAGCGAAGCAATCGCCATCCGAAACCCGGGCTGCCAATCCGCGGCCCGTTCCCCTCCAGGGTATCGACCGGGCCTGTGCAGCGCGCGGGCTCGATCGTTTTTCCGTGATGTCTCGTGGCCGGCGTATGGCATTTCCCGTATGTTCGCGCTAGATTAGAACGAACGTTCGGTTCGGTTTTGGTGATGACAGGAAACCTGGGGCAATCGGTGCGCGGTGCCGCGCTGCGCAAGCTTGTGCTGGATACCGCCCTGGAGCGGTTCAGTCGTGATGGCTATTTCAATACCTCCATCCATGACATCCGTCGCCAGGCCGGGGTCTCCATTGGCTCGATCTATCACCACTTTGGCAACAAGGAGGCCCTGGCCAAGGCGCTGTACGACGACCTGTTGCAACGCATGGACGCCGGTCTGGCCGGGGTGATGGAACGCGAGCGTGACTGCCGCGCGCGCTGTGACGGGATCATCGCCTTCATGTTCCGTGCCGCCGCCGAAGATCCACAGACCCTGCGTTTCGTGCTGGAGGCGCGGCATCGCGAATTCCTGCCGGAAGAGCCGCCGGTTTGTTCCTCGCAGCCGTTCCAGCGCATGCGCGAGTGCATCGAGCAGGGCATTCGGAACGGCGAAGTTCGCCCGATGGAGGTACCCGTGGCCGCCACCGCCGCGTTCGGCGGCGCGATCCGCCTGCTGCATTTGCACCTCGACGGTGTCCTGGAGAGACCGCTTCCGCACTACCTGTCCGAGACGCAGGACACTGCCTGGCGCGCCATCGCCATGGCTCCAGCGGATCGACCGTGACCCCGCTTTCAATCATTGAAGGAGAGTCCCCTGATGAAGATCGTTGCTTCCCTGTTGCTGCTGGCCCTGTCCCTGACCGCCCTGAGTGTCCAGGCCGATGCCCCTACCGACGCCCGCGCCCTGGAGGGCGTCGAGAAGGGCCGTGTCGTCTTCGACCTGAACAATACGGACCCGGAGACGCTGGCGCTGTACCTGATGGTGATTCGCGAGACGCATGAAGACCTGACCGACCAGGGCGTGGAGCCGGACATGATCCTCGCCTTTCGTGGCCAGGCCGTGACCATGATCAGCGAGGACCGCGAGCGGTTCGAACTGACCGAGTTCGAGCATCTGGACGCGATCGAGGAGCACATTGCCGCCTTGCGGGAGAAGGGCGTGCGCATGGAGTCCTGCTCCGTCGCCACCCGCCTGTTCGGCGTGGACACCGGCGAGCTGCTGCCCGGCATCGAACCAGTGCGCAACACCTTCGTCTCCCTGACTGGCTATCAGGCCCAGGGGTACGCGGTCATACCGATCTACTGAGTCCGAGTGATTCAGACACCGAGTCCGGGTACGAGACAACCGGACCCCGGGAGATGCTGACAGCGTCTCCGTGAACCACGAAAGGAGGAGAACCACCATGCGAAAGCGACTGCTGATCCTGTTGCTGGCCCTGCTGCTGCCGTTCGGTCTGGCGTCCACGGCCACCGCCGAGGATCTGGACAACCGTGAGGCGACCGAGGGCCTCGAGACCATGCAGGCGGTCTACGACGTGCGCAAGTCCGATCCCGACGCGATGCTGGCCTATCTGCGCGGCATCGCCACCAACCACGAGAACCTGATCAAGGAGGGCGTGGAGCCCGATCTGCGCATGGTGTTCATCGCCGAGGCCGTGAAGTTCATCACTACCGATCCCGAGCCGGAGATCGCCATCGATCACGGCGATACCCTGGACGAGATCGCGGAGGCCGTGGATCGCCTCGACGAGCTGGGGGTCCGGATGGAGGCCTGCGCCGCCGCGACCCGCGCCTACGGGGTGGACAACGACAAGCTGCTGGACCCGATCCAGCCGGTGCGCAGTGGGTTCATCGCCGTTATGGGTTACCAGAACCAGGGCTACGCACTGGTCCCCGTCTACTGAGTTCGATCCCATACGGGGCCTTTCTTGTCGTCGCGGGGAGGCGACGACGGCCCCGGGGTCGCGAGTGGGAAAACCGCAGCGGATCTGTCCGGGGCCGTCCGCCGGACGGGGCATTCGCGAGCAGTCCCCCCGGATCATCGATTCGCGCCTCTACCGGTCTGGGGCGGTGCCCTTCACTCGGCCCCGTGCTTTTCGGCTATCATGAAGCTTGAACTTCGGGCGTTGCTCCGTCGGGAAACCTTGTGGGCGGGGCAGTGTCCCAGATTCGCGCGCTGCCAGGCGGCGTTTGCGCAAAGTGATTTCGTGCCGCAGGCCCCGGACGATCGAACCGGGGTGCCTGCGGCCCTCACCGAATCCACGGGATCAACGCAATGCCCAGCAGTCGTGATCTGCTTGACGGACTGGCCCACCTGACGGGCAACCGCAATGCCCAGCGTCTGGAGTACAGCCTGCTCAAGACGCTGGACGGCATTTACGAGTCTGCCTGCATCTGGGCGATCCAGTTGAAGGCCGATGGGCGACCCAGGAGCCTGCATTCCTTCGATCGCAAGCACGATGCCGTGATGACGGTTCCGTTTGATCCCGCGCACCAGCCCACACCCGCCGGGTTGCTGGAACAGGCATTGGCGACTGGCAAGCCGGTCGCGGATGTCGACGGATCCGGCTCTCGGGTCTCGGTCTTTCCCATGTCCGGACTCAACGAATTCAGTATCTGCCTGGTGTTTTCTTTCGATGACGATGGTAGTAACGAGTCGCTCGATACCCTTCTGGTCGAGAGCTTTCTCTCGGTCTACCGCAATTTCGTGCGATTGATTGACGATGCGCAGACCGACGAGCTCACTGGGTTGCTCAACCGCAAGACCTTCGACGAGAACTTCCGTGACCTCGCGACGCTGGGGCGCAGTGTTACCCGACCTGGGCTTGAGGAAGATCGCCGTCAGGAGCCCGGCCCCGAGGCAACCGAGATCTGGGTGGCCGTCATCGATGTGGATGACTTCAAGAAGATCAATGACAGTTTCGGACACGTCTACGGAGACGAAGTCCTGATCCTGCTGGCTCGGCTGCTGCAGCAAAGCTTTCGCGACAACGACCTGATCTATCGTTTCGGTGGCGAGGAGTTCGTCGTGCTGGCCCAGATTGCCGGCGCCGACCGGGCTGTTGCCACATTCGAACGGCTCAAGGATGCCGTCGCCGATTATGGCTTGCCGCGGGTCGGCCGTGTCACGACCAGCATTGGCGTGACGCGGTTGCAGTCTTACAAGACCGTTAGCGCCGTGCTGGACGAGGCCGACCAGGCCCTGTACTACGCCAAGGCGCATGGCAAGAACCGGGTCTGCCTGTACGACCGACTGGTGGCCGAAGGTGCGGTGGAGCCCTCCAGTATCCAGACTGGCGAGATCGAACTGTTCTGAACGACCAGCGTGGATGCCGGACTAGCCGTGCGCGAGGCGGCGGTTGAGCATGTAGACCGACAGTGGCGCGAAGACCAGCGCAATCCCCAGGGCCCAGGCCAGCGACCCAAGTGCTGGCTCGAGGGCCGGACCATCGGCATTCATCAGGCCGCGGGCGGCATCTGCCAGCAGCGACACCGGGTTGGCCTGCACGAAGCCCTGCAGCCAGGTCGGCACCGTGTCCACGGGCACGAAGGCGGAGCTGACGAAGGTGACCGGGAACAGCGCGGTAAAGCCGAACAGTTGCACATGCTCCGGGTCGCGCGCGATCACGCCGACCAGCACCATCACCCAGGAAAAGGCCACCGCGAAGGCCAGCACCAGCGCCACCATCGCCAGGAGATGGGCCCAGGACGTCTCCAGGCGAAAGCCCAGCAGGAATCCGACGGCCAGCAACAGAGCAATGCACAGCAGCTGCTTGACCACGTCCGCCAGGATGCGCCCGGCCAGCCGGCGCCGCATCCCGCCGGAGTAGGTTTGGGCCGGGCGCTGACCGGCCTCGCGCAGGTCGAAGTCCCCCAGCAATTCATCGGCGCGGGCCCGGGCCTCCCGGCGTTTCAGGCCCAGCAGGCGGGCGATCATCTTGATGGCGGCAAACACCAACGCTGCAATGATCAGGAAGTCCACCAGGCGCTTGATGAATGTACCGTAATTGATCGTGACCGCCGCCACGCCGTTTTCCGCCTCGCGCAGCACGATCATCAGATCGGAGAAATCGACCCCGCCGATCAGCAGACCGATCGGCGGCATCACCACATCGGATACCAGCGACGAAACGATCTGGCCGAATGCCAGCCCGATAATGACGCTCACGGCCATGTCCACTACGTTGCCACGCGCCACGAACTCCCTGAATTCGTTCACGATGCCCATGCCTCGTCTCCAGTAGGTGATTACGGTTCGATCTATAGGCCAGCGCCTGGGGTGTTGCGAGGCGTTGCCGGGAAAGAACCTCGGCAAACGCGGGGCGCTCAGCCGCGCACACATGCATCCGGATTATCGCGTGGCTCGACTCGCGCCGTTTCACGGTGGCCGGCAGGTATAGCTGCAACTGCTATAAAGGTTATATGGCAGGACTTGGTCGGTCCGGCCCAGAGGAGAACATCCATGAAACAGACGAGATGCATACAAGCTCCCATCACCCGGGACTATCCGGCTGCACGCGGCATGGCGTGGCTCGCCCTGGTCCTGCTTTGGTGGGCGGCCCCCGCAGCCCAGGCAACACCGGGGCCGGATTTCAGCGCGCTGTTCGGCGACAGCGACTTTATCGAGATCATCGAGCGTGACGAAGGACTCGAGACTCGCCCGACCGGGTATGTCTCCCAGGATGCCGAGCCGGATCATGTGTTCCGGATTGACCTGGACGAGGGGCAGGTGCCGATCGGGCAGGGCGTGGTCTACGACGGGTTCCTGATCGACGGAAAGCTGCCAGGACCGACGCTGCGGGTGACCGAGGGCGACATCGTGCGCATGGAGATCACCAATAGCGGCGATGTGATGCACGGCGCGTCGATCCATGCGGCCTATACCCAGACCTCGAAGCACGTCGGGCACATCCTCCCCGGGCAGACGAAGTCGGTGACCTTCCGTGCCACCACGCCGGGGGTCTTCATGTATCACTGCGCCCCGGGGGGGCACGCCATTCCGATGCACGTGATGTTCGGCCAGTACGGGATGATTGTGGTCGAGCCGCGCGACAAGCCCTACAAGCTGGGGGCGGACCTGGGGCAGGAGCCGGATCTGAAGCTGTACATGTTGCAGCACGAACTGTATGCCAGCGGCAAGGAGGCGGTAGAGGGCGACGCCAGCTACACCGCCTTCAATGGCCAGCTGTTCCGCTACGTGGAGAACCCCATCCCGGTCCGCCCGGGTGACTACGTGCGCATGTACTTCCTGAACGTGGGTCCCAATCTGCTATCGACCTTTCATATCGTCGGCATCATCTGGGATTACGTGTACTGGCAGGGGCACCCCGAGGCGCTGTGGCCGGGTGGACAGACGGTAACCGCGGGCCCGTCGGACTCCTGGGTGATCGAGTTCCGCATACCGCCGGAGGAGGGCGCCTACACCATGCTGGATCATGGTGTCGGGGCGACCAGCCGGGGGGCGATCGGACTGCTGGATGCCCGTTCCGACGCGGACAGGCCTTCCGAGATCCTGGCTGAAGGGCCGTCCCACGAGCCGGCGGAGCGCGAAGAGCTCCTCGGCGAGGCCCGCAGAGTCCTATCGCCGTTCGGTATCCCCGACGCGGATACCAATCCGGTACCCGCTCGGGTGGACCGTCCGGTCCGGTTTGGGTCCGATATCGAGGAAGTCGTCATCGAGATGAAGGGCAATGCCTTCTATCCGAAGATCGTCGAGGTGGCACCCGGCACCCAAGTCACCTGGGTCAACGAGGATGTCTTCACCTATGGCTTCGGGGAGACCTCGGGTGTCCATAATGCGGTGGCGATGAGTGGACCGCAGTCTTTCGCGACGTCAATGCTGGCCCACGCCGAACGCGATAGCGTCACCTTGACCGAGCCGGGCAGGTACGAATACATCTGCGCCCCGCACCCCTATATGCAAGGGCGCATCGTCGTGCGCGATCTCGACTGACGCTTGTCCGTACGGGTGGCGGCTGGCGGGCCCGGCGGCTGCGCCCGCCGCACCACAGACGGATTCAGGATCCATGGGCGGTGCGGGAGTCGCCCGGGGCCTGTTCGCGGTCGTGCATGCCGTAGTCGCGGACCACCTCGGCTACCCGCAGGCGGTAGTTGGCGAAGATGCCGTCGCGTCCGGCAGCCTGCACCAGACGATGCTCTTCCTGGTTGCGCCATTCCTGTATCGCGGCTTCATCCCTCCAGAAGGACAGCGACAGCACCTTGCCCGGCTGGCTCAGGCTCTCGAAGCGCTCGATGGAGAGGAATCCGTCGACGTCCTTGAGGTGTTCGCGCAGACTCGCGGCGGCATCCAGATAATCCTGCCTGCGTTCCGGGTGGGGCTCGACTTCAAAGATTACGGCAATCATGGCGGGCTTTGGTATGGGTGGGATGGAGGACTGATTACACCACGCCCATGCCGTTCTCGGGGAAGGCATTCGAGGGGCGGCGTGCCGGTTGGGACGTGGGCCGTGATGTCCGGGTGTCAGGCCGTCACGGCTGCGCTGGCGGTGGGTGTCCAGCGCCGGACCAGGTGGTCGACATAAAGAAAGCCGAAGGGCACGACCCCGAGGACGAAGACCAGCAGCCACTTCCATACCGGCCAGCCGCTCAGATGGCTGGCGAGCAACGAGGTCGCGCCATAGACGATGAACAGGATGCCGTGCACCCAGCCCGAGTAGGTCACGGCCAGCGGCATGTCCGCGTAGGTGCGCAGCGGCATGGCGACGAAGAGCAGGACGAGGAGCGAAATGCCCTCGATGACGCTGATCAGACGGAAGAGTTTCATGGAAGGGACCGGTGGCATGGGACTCGGCGCGGAGGGTAGCACAGGCGGTCTGAACGCCTCTGGTAGTCTTCCGGCACGAGCAGCCTCGCTTCGACAACCAGGACCCCGTATGAGCACAAGACAGCACTGGGAACACGTCTACCAGACCCGTGCCACCGATGCGGTAGGCTGGTATCAGGCCGAAGCGCGAATGTCGCGGGCGCTAATCGAGGTCGTTGCCCCGGATCGGGATGCCGTGATTGTGGATATCGGCGGCGGCGCCTCTGTCCTGGCGGACGAGTTGCTGGCCGCGGGCTACCGTAACCTGACGGTGGTCGATCTGTCCGGGGCGGCGCTTGCGAAGGCACGGGAACGTATCGGGGCGCGCGCGTCAGAGGTGGAGTGGCAGGAAGCAGACGTACTGGAATACCCGTTCCCGGAGGCGTCGCTCGATGTCTGGCATGACCGTGCGGTGTTCCACTTCCTGACCGATCCGGATCAACGTGCCCGCTACGCGAGCAAGATGCGGCGGGCACTGCGTTCGGGCGGACTTGTGGTGATCGGGACCTTCGCGCCCGACGGCCCGGAAACGTGTTCCGGCCTGCCGGTCGAGCGTCACTCTCCGGATACCCTGCAGGACGTATTCGGTCCGGAGTGTGTGCTGGTGCAGTCGCAGCGGGAGGTGCACGTGACCCCGGGCGCGACCGAGCAGCCGTTCAACTGGTGTGTATTCCGCAAGAGCGCGTGAGTCACCTGCCGGCCCGCCGCCGCTTGCCGCTCAGCGGCCTTTGACCTTCGCCGCGTGGGCCCTGGTCCGGGCACGGATCTCTTCGAAGAACAGCGCTTCCCAACGGGTGTTGCGCTCGTCCCGCGATAGTGCCCCGGTGTCTTCTTGTACTCGCTCCAGGCGTGCATCCGCCGCGGCCTCGGCGTCATCCAGGATCTGCTTGAAGCTTTCCCGTGCCGCGGCCGCCTTCGGATCGATCCCCTGGCGCTGCAGGACATCGGCCAACAAGGAGCCCCCTTTCTTCCACTTTGACCACAACCTCATGCGAACTCCCTCGGGGCCACACGGAACCATGCACGTGTGCGAGCCCCTCCTGCGGGCAAGCGCTTGCGGTTGCCACCCCGCGGCCATTGTACCGGCCGAATCGGGGTCGTCCGCATAAAACCCGCCGGGCCCGGCGCTGTCACCGCCCCGTGCATCAAGGTCAGGCGATGCGGTAGGCGGAGGCCAGGTCGCGTACACGCGAGGCGATGTCCGCGACCTCCTGGCTGGCAGTTGCCGTCTGGCGGGAACCATTGGCGGTATCGCCGGTGATATCGTTGATGGCGTAGATGTTGCGGTTGATCTCCTCGGCCACCGCGTTCTGTTCTTCCGCCGCGCTGGCGATCTGCGTGGTCATGTCGCTGATCCGGCCGACGGCCTGGACGATGGACTCCAGCGCCTGGCCGGCGCGTTCGGCGTCGTTGCTGGTGGCCTCGGCCATCTCGCGTCCGCGCCCCATGGCGGTCACGGCGTTGCGGGTGCCGACCTGCAGCGCCTCGATCATCGCCTGGATATCAGCCGTGGAGTCCTGCGTGCGCGAGGCGAGGGTGCGCACCTCGTCGGCGACCACGGCGAAGCCGCGTCCCTGTTCGCCGGCGCGGGCGGCCTCGATCGCCGCATTCAGGGCCAGCAGGTTGGTCTGCTCGGCGATGCCGCGGATCACATCCAGTACCGTGCCGATCTGTTGACCCTTCTCGTCCAGGTTGCGCACGGTCTCCTCGATGGTGGCGACTTCGCCGGACAGGCGGCCGATATCGCTGACGACGGTGCGCACCACCTCGCCCCCTGCCCGCGACTCCTGGTCGGCTTCCTGGCTGGAGGACGCGGCATCGGAGGCGTTGCGGGCGACCTCCTGTACCGTCGCCGCCATCTCGTTCATCGCCGTGGAGACCTGTTCGGTCTGCGAGCGTTGCTGGTCGATGTTGCCGTCGGTCTGTGCGCTCACGGCGGAAAGCTGCTCGGCGGCCGAGGCCATCTGGTCGGTCAGGGTACGCAGTTCGCGGATCGAGTCCTGGAACTGGTCGAGCATGCGGTTCAGCGCATTCGCGGTGGCGCCGATCTCGTCATCGGCGCTGACGTCCACCCGGCGCGACAGGTCATGGTGCTCGGCGATCTGGCCCAGGGTCTCGCGCATGTGGGCAATCGGGAGTGCCACCGAGCGGTACGTCCACACGCCGGTGATCACCACGGCAACCAGCACGAGCAGCATCAGCCCGCCGGTGCGTACCAGTACCTGCGTGTAGAACTCCGACACGCGTTCGGCCTCGGCGCCGGCCACGCCGATCTGCAGGTCGACCAGCTCGGTAATGTGGTCGCTGATCGGGTCGATGCTGTCGTACAGCGGACCATTGAAGGCGTCAAGCTCGCCCTGAACATTGCCGGACATCCCCTCAAGGGCTTCCTCCAGGCGGTCCAGATCAGCGTTGGCGGCACGGAACAAGCTGCGGGCGCCATCGGCGAGTTCCTGCTCGCGGGGCGTGAGTGTGGTGGCTAGGTAGGTCTCCCAGATCTCGGCGATCTCCGCGCGCGCCTCGCGCACGTTGGCCAGCGCCTCTTCGGCCGTCATGCGTCCAGCATCGGCCTTGTTCACCGCATCGATGACCAGCACCGCGTAGTTGTCGGCGATGGTCTTCAGCTGCTGCAGGGGCACGACCCGGTCGTGATAGATATTCTGCACGCCATCCTCGATGTTGGCCGTGCCGCGGGCAGACAGGGCCGCGAGCAGCAGCAGTGCGGCCACGGGTACCACGATCGTGATGACCAGCTTGGATCGAACGGAAAGCGAACGGAGGTTCATCGGCGGGTCCTTTGTATTGCCGGGAATGGGCGAGCCTGACGCATCAGACCAGTGGCACTTTAAACGGCCTGGCACGGGAAACCTTGAGACACATCAACGGGGGTTCCGTCCAATCGAACAGGCGTAAAGATGCTTGTGATTTTCGCTGTGATTGATGAGGACGCTGCCGCTTGCAGGAATGGACCGGCGTGGGAAGGAGGCTCCCGGTCACATATGGTGCTCGGCCCAGAAAGGCAAGGTGGACGTCCTGCTTGGCGTGATGCTCAGGTCCTCGTCAGTCCTTCTTGTCAAGCAAGTCGGCGAAACCGTGGTTGACGTCGCGGTGGCCGGCCTCGTCGGCGCGAACGGCGCGGATCACGTCGGACAGGCGGGCATCTTCCGGAAGTCTCCAGTACTGGATCGCGCGTTCCGGCGCGGCAACGTTGTCGAGCGCGCCGGACTCCACTTCCGCCAGGTACTCGGTGTAGCTGACGACCGCTTCTTCTTCGAAATAGCCCACGACCCGATGCGCCGTGCGCGCCGAGACGATGTAGATCAGAAAGAACAGCGTGTAGAAGAAGCCCTGCGCCAGAATGATCAGGGAGCGCTCCAGCCAGTTGGGCGAGGTGATCTCGATAAAGGTGAGCAGGTGCATGCGTTCGTTCTCGGCCTCGTCCATCAGCGTGCGGATCCAGCCGTGGTCATCCTCCATGCGGCGCAGCGAGCGCAGATGCTGCAGGGTCGCGCCCACCATGCCGGGGACGCCCGCAACGGTCTCCAGTACCACGGCGCGGTGCCCGTAGCGCCGGGCAAAGAACGTGTCGGCGAAGAAGCGCATCAGCGAGGTAAAGCCGCGCGCGACGCGGTCGGAGAGATCGCGTGGCTTGTGGTGACGGGTCAGCTCGGTGTCCCGATCGTTGGTCATGATGCCCTGCGTTTACGGTGCCGTTTAGGGCGGTGGATATCTATGGATCATAGTGGGCAGACCACGATATGTCGCGGGCCGACTTCACGCAGTACGAACGCGTACATTGAACAGTGTTTCCCCAGGCCAGGCCGCAAAAATGCTGTGCAGGCAACGGAGAAGGAACCCGGAGTCGAGAAGGTGGCCACACAGAGAGGCTGAACGCAGAGGAGAGCGCATGACAGACGACACGAACGACCCGCAACTGGAGATCAGTGTGAACGCGGCGCGGGAACTGGTGGATATCGGCCTCGCCGTGCTGCTGGATATCCGTCAGCCCTTCGAGCTGGAGCTGGAAGGGCAGGTGGAAGGCGCCATCCCCGTGCCCCTGTTCCGCCTGAAACAGTTGCTGGGCCGGGGGCTGTCGGAGGAAGAACAGGAACTGCTGGATGCCGACGAGCCGGACGACCGGGATTTCCAGCACTTCATCTCCCTGATCAATCGCTACCACGTCACCCAGGACCAGATCCTCCTGTGCCTGTGCAACAGCGGTCGCCGCAGCCTGCGAGCCGCCGAGCTCCTGCGGGACCTGGGGTATACCCGCTGCCTCTCCGTCCGGGAAGGCTTCCGCGAATGGCACAGCTAGCGCACGTCCGCGTTGGTGCCCCATGTTTTCCGAGTTGGCAGGTACGAAATCAGGCCAAGAGCAGGCCGGTACCCACAAGCGCCAGGGTCACCAGAAGGGTTGCCACATTGCCCCCCATCCATGGCACTAGTGCGGCAGCGTTCGTTGCATGACGACGGACCCGCGATGCTACGAGCAGGCCGACCGGAAGGGACAGAAGTCCCGCTGCAGCACCGATGGGGAGTCTTCCCGCCAGAACCGACAGAGCCAGGGACACGTAGGACGCCGCTACCAGGAGGCCGAATATGTCGGCCGCACGCCTGCGTCCCAGTACGATGGGCAGGTGTCGGCGTTGCGCCTGTCGGTCGGCCTCGACATCCGGGAACTGGTTAAGCAGCAACAGCGCACTGCCCAGAAACAGGGGGATCAGCGCAGCAAGAAAGGCCTCGATCGCGAAGCTTCCGACCAGTGCGTAATGGGTGCCCGGTACTATCAGCGCGACACCCAGTCCAGGTGCCACCAGGCAGGGAAGGGGAGAGCGCGTAATCCACCCTGAGTAGGCGAGGATCAGAACCAAACCGGGAAGACCCAGTGCGAGCAATCCCGGGCCCGCCGCGACGACCAGCAGCAAACCGATCCCGACCACGATCACAAGGGATGCCCATGCGGCAATGCGCACCGATGACGCCGCCGCTGGCTGTGCCGGCAACGCCCCGCTGCCACCACTGAATGGCGTCCGCCGTGTCTGCAGATCGAGGCCCGAACGAAAGTCGTCGTATTCATTGAACAGATTGACCGCCGCGTGAGCCATCAATGCGCCCACCAGGATCAGCACCAAGCGCCACGAATCGAGATCTTCCCCGGCGGCGACCGCGGTGCCGGCACCCAACATCACGCACAAAGGAGTCAACAGAAGAAAGGAGGGGCGGGATGCCCGTATCACGGTACGCAGGTACGCCCCTCGGCTGGCCGCTTCTTGTTGCATGAAGGATTCCGCACAGCTCCGCGTGTTCTGACTGCAGGTCCTGCCTTTCGCCTGTCCAGAGTGGGCCAAGCCCGAACCATATCGCGGAGCAGGTACCGGCCCCGGGATTGTTCTGTATCCACCTTGCGCCGGGTCTGAACGCCGTGGAATAGCATACGGTAATGACGGTCTTCGCACAGTTTCGCTGTTGAAATGGGCCTTTCTACGGAGACGCTGATCCATGCGCCTGCCCGCGTTGGCGCCCCACTTTTCCGAGATAAGGCGCGGTGCGAAGAGCCCATAGTCATTCTACGATCCCGTGTCGATCATTGGGGCGCGACGCAGGATCGGGAAAATCTGGCCCAGCCCCGAAGGGGCCCCGGTCGCCCGTGCTTGATAAAAATGGGCCCTCTGACTGCGTGGCGGCTCGCTTATGTAGCTCGTCTACACTTCGCTCACCGCGTCTTGTCAGAGAGTAAAATCGGCTTGAGCGCGAACGCGCGAATGGATCTGCGTTTCCCCAAGGCCTTTTCTGGTCGGGGGTAATCCCTTATTCGGCGCTGATCCCGCAATGGGGTTCCAGCCCGGCTGCCAGAACGTGGATGTCCCCATTCCTCCGTGCCATTCCGCCCCAAGCGTGAACTGCATCGTCGGCGAAGGCCCGGTACCGGTCGAAACGTTCGTGAACGGGAGCTTTTCTGTTGATATTCAGTGTTTCATCCCATCCAGCATCATTGGCTCGACGATTTGGCTGAAGGCCTCTTTCCATGCCTGCTCACAAGCCTCCGACCACGCCCCGTTGGCGTTATCGCAGTATTCGGCGATCACCTCGATCATCGTCTGCGAGAAGTTGTTGAGATCGTCCGCCCCGAGCCCGAAGTCCGCATGGGCTTCGCCCACGCGTGTCAGATGAGGGCGGATCGCCGCGGCGCTGTCGGCATTCGACGAGACCATCGCGAGGGTGCGCACCATTCGGTCCATTTGCTGCGGCAGGTTCTCTTCATTGAACAGACTGGCGTATTCGGGGTAACGCTCGAACAGGCGCGAATAAAACGTCTCTGCGATCGCGGGGTGATCATCCGCTATGTCGTTCCAGCTCTGTGCGATCAGTTGGGTATTCATCAATCTTGCTCTCCTGCATCCGGTATCAATCGGGGCGCCCACCGGTGTCTCAGCGATCCGGCCCGAAGCGATCCTGTTGTCGACTGCAGCCAGGCCCGAGCCACCGGAGAGATCCCGGACCCGGGCGCAGCCACCTATGAAGCTAGTCGTCATCGGCCACAATTTCCATAGGGCCTTCCCCTGGCCGTGACGGCCACACGTGCTCCGGTTCGAGCGTGGAGCGCCGGCTAGGTGTGGATCGCGTCGGAGGAGGGGCCTGGTTTTCGGGGTCTATCTTCGGATTGGCCAGACCGGGGAGATGCAGTCAGCAGGGGCAAAAGCAAGATCTCATACCACGGCTCTCGATCCTCCGTCTCGGCAAGAGGGGAGTCCCATTCTTGTTCGAATACTTGAAAAATGGTGGCCCGGACGGGGGCGAGCGCATCGAGCAGGGCGTGCGCCGTGGCTGTTCGCTCGCCGCCGCAGCACGCTTGCCAGGAACCTGTGGGTGGGGTCGGTGAATGCCGGCCCCACCGGGTGTCCGCAGGAAATGGTGACTCGTTGGCGGCGTGGAAGCAGGATCGAGCGCACGGTCATGCGCTTCTATCTTGCACTGCAGGCGTGGCTCGACGTCCGCGACCTGCCGGCCCAGGAGCAGCTTTTGGCCCGTCTCGAGCGCTGGTTTGACCTGACCGACGCGTACCTGCGCCAGCTACGCGAACTGGACCGCGAGACCTATCTCGACCAGAAGCAGCGTGAGTATGCGAACCAGCAGCGCCTGCAGGATGACCCACCGCCCCGTCGGCGCATCCTGCCCCTGGATTGACGGGTTCGGCGAATGTCCCTGTCCTTGCCGTGGCGCGGTATCGCGCGAGGCCCAGGAGGCCCGATCGGCCCCTGCACGCACGACTTTGGTGGTGGCCTAACCGAAGGGCTCGGCCTTGCGTGTCTCGGCCTCCGCGCGCTGTTCCGGGGTGAGCTGCTGGTGGATGTAGTCGCGCGCCTCGGCCGCCGGCTTGTGGCCCTGATCGGCGGCCCGCGCGAACCAGACCCAGGCCTCCACCCGGTCGACCTCCACGCCATCGCCCTCGGCCAGCACGATACCCAGGTTGTACTGCGCCGGGGCCAGACCCTGGCGGGCAGAGGCTTCATACCAGCGCGCCGCCGCGGTCTGGTCTCGGGGTACACCCAGGCCTCGATCCAGCATTACTCCAAGATTGGCCTGGGCCTGGGGATGGCCCGCTTCGGCGGCCGCCCGGTACCAGTGGGCGGCTTCTGCCATGTCTTCCTGCGTGCCCTTGCCATCCCGGCAGAGATTCCCCAGGTTCGCGGCGGCGTCGGGGTCGCCGGCCTCCGCGGCCTGCCGATACCAGCGGACGGCGGCGGTCAGGTCCTGCGCGACACCGTCACCTTGTTGCAGGGCGAGGGCAAGGTTGTAGGCCGCATCGCGGTGGCCCGCGTTGGCGGCCTGCGCGTAGTACTCGACCGCAGCGGCCCGATCCCGCTGACAGCCGGTGCCCTGCTGGTGGACGACACCGAGGCTGTTCAGCGCATCGGGATCGCCACGTTCCGCGGAACGTTTCCACCACTGGACCGCCTCTTTGGCGGCCGCTTCACCGCCCTGGTTGAGCAGCAGCACCGCCAGATTGTTCTGTGCCACCACGTGCCCGGCCTCGGCCGCGCGGCGATACCAGTCACGGGCCGCACCGGTATCCGCCGGGTCCGCCTTCTCGGCCATCACGCCCAGGTTGAAGCTGGCATCGCTCAGCCCCTGTTCCGCGGCCTGTGTCCAGTATTCGCGCGCACGCCCCGCGTCCGCCTCCAGCCCCAGCCCCTCGGCATAGAGGATGCCCATACCCAGCTGCGCCCAGGCCGATCCGGCCTCCGCGAGCGCCTCCCAGATGTCCCGAGCGACTCGGTACTCGCCCCGCTCAAAGGCGACGAAACCTTCCCGGTCGGTGCCGCCCAGACCTTCGGCGTTTGTGGCGTTTGTGGCGTTTGTGGCGTTGGGGGGCTGGCTGGGCGTGTCCATGGCTGCTGTACTCGGTATCAGGTAATCGCTCGAGGATACAGGCCGGGAAGCCCGTCGCAAGTCATGGGCGGGGGTCGCCCATCGGGCTGGTCGCAGAAATTCTTGGTGGCCCGTTTCCAGCCCGGAATTGTCTCTTTAGCTCTTCAGGGAGGACTGGGGCGGCTTGCATTTCCCCTGTTTTTACTCGCTTTTGGAGGCCCGCCCCCGCTATGGAGACTTGCAGTGGCCCCTATGCGGCGTAGGGCGCGACACCCGACATTCCCTCGCACGGTCGTGGGGGGCAGAAGCGTTTCAGAGTGGGCTCCATCGGTCTGGAATGCAGGCTTTTCGGGGGCGATTAATCGAGAAAGGCGACGGATTTGACGAGGGCGTGGGCGCGGGTGCCGGGCTGGAGGTCGAGGCGTTCGGTGGAGAGGCGAGTGAGTTCGGCCATCAGGGTCTGGCCGTCGTCCTGGCGGCAGGTGGCGAGTACGCGGGCGGGGCCGTGGTGGCCGGGGGCTTCGTCCAGGGCCTCGATGGTGACGGGGACGATGTTGAGGATGGAGACGTCCTGGGGCGGGGACAGGGCGATGGAGACGTCCCTGGCGTCGATGCGCAGGCGGGCCGGGCGGCCGGCGCCGTTGCTGACGCCGGGTGTGGACGGTACGCGGTAGCGGGCCTCGGGCGGGCCGAAGGTCTGCAGGCCGTGGGCGTCCACTTCTCCCAGGGTGCCTTGCAGGACGGAGACAGCGCCTTCGTCGCGAAACAGGGGGGAGTCGGCGCGGGCGAGGGCGTCGCGCAGGGGCTCCAGGCGTTCGATCTGGCCGTCGTGCATGAAGGCGACGCGGTGGGCGAGGCGTTCGACCTCGTCCGGGGCGTGGGTGACCAGCAGCGTGGGGATGCCGGTCTTGTCCGACAGGCGGGCGAGGAAGGGCATGATCTCGCGCTTGGTCTGGGTGTCCAGGGCGTTCAGGGGTTCGTCGAGCAGCAACAGGTCCGGGCTGATCAGCAGGGCGCGGCCCAGGGCGACGCGCTGGCGCTGGCCGCCGGATAGCTGGTCGGCGCGGCGCTCCAGCAGCTCGGTGATGCCGAGCAGGTCCGCCACTTCTGCAAGGTGCAGGCGGCGCAAGGGCTCCGGCGTGCGTTTGTAGCCGTAGAGCAGGTTGCTGCGTACGGACAGGTGCGGGAGCAGGGTGGATTCCTGGAACACGAGGCCGACGCGGCGGCGGTGCAGCGGGACGAAGGCCCTGCCGGACTGCCACACGGTATTGCCGAAGTGCACCTCGGCACCGGGCGGGTGTTCCAGCCCGGCGATGATGCGCAGGAGGGTGGTCTTGCCGCAGCCGGAGCGGCCGAACAGGGCGGTCACGCCCTCCAGCGGGATGGCCGTGTCCACGTCCAGCGCGAAGCCGGAGCGCTCCAGGCGCGCCTGGATGCGCAGCCCATTGCTGACGGACTGGCTCACGGTTTGGCTCACAGCCGCACCGTGTCGAAGCGACGGTTGATGGCGTAGACCACGAACAGCACGACGAAGGCGAATATCAGCAGGCCCAGCGACAGACGGTGGGCGGAGGCGAAGTCCATCGCCTCGGCGTGGTCGTAGATCAGGATGGACAGCACCTGGGTCTCGCCGGGGATCGCGCCGCCCAGCATCAGGATCACGCCGAACTCGCCGAGGGTGTGGGCGAAGGCGAGTGTGGCGGCGACGATGAAGCCGCCGCGCGACATCGGCAGGATCACGGTAAAGAAGCGGTCCAGCCGGCCGGCACCCAGCGAACCGGCGATCTCGGTGGGCCGGCGGCCGAGGTTGGCGAAGGCCTGCTGCAGGGGCTGCACGGCGAACGGCAGGGAGTAGATCACCGAGGCGATCAGGATGCCCTGGAAGGTGAAGGCCAGGTGGTTCAGGCCCCAACTCTCCAGCGTGCTGCCGACCGGGCCGGCCGGGCCGAGCAGCACCAGCAGGTAGAAGCCGAGCACGGTGGGGGGCAGCACCAGCGGCAGGGCGACCAGCGCCTGCACTGCGGTGCGCAGGCCGCCCGGGGCGCGGCCGTTGGCCAGCCACCAGGCGATGGGCGTGGCGATCACCAGCAGCATCAGCGTGGTGTAGATCGCCAGCTTGAGGGTAACCTCGATCGCCATCCAGTCCGTGGGGCTCAGCTCGAACATGTCGGGTTACGGGGTGGCGTCGTCGGGCAGCTCTTCGCCGGGCATCACGAAGCCGTAGCGGCGCATGATGTCGCGGGCGGTGTCGCCGTTCATGTACTCGGCGAAGCGCTGCGCGGTCTCGTTGTGTTCACCGCGCCGGGTGATGATAAAGCCCTGGGTCAGCGGTTCGTGCAGGGCATCGTCGATCAGGTGGTGCGGGTGCTCGGCGAGATCGGGAAACTCGGCCAGCGACAGGGCGATGATGCCGATCTCGGCACCGCCGGCCTGGATCATGCGCGCGGTCTGCGCAATGTTGTCGCCGTTGACGATCTTCGGCTTCAGGTCGTCCCAGATGCCGACGGACTGGAGCGCCTCCTTCGCGCGCACGCCATAGGGCGCGTGGGTGGGCGACGCAATGGCGACGCGGCGGATGTCGTCGCGCGTCAGGTCTTCCAGCGTCATCGTGGAGGCATCCATGCGGTTGCTCCACAGCACGATGCGGCCAATGGCGTAGACCTCCGGCTCGGTCACCGCGTGGCCCTCGGCGCGCAGCTTCTGCGGGTAGGCGATGTCGGCGGAGAAGAATACGTCGTAGGGGGCGCCGTTCATGATCTGCGTGGTCATGCGGCCGGAGGAGCCGTAGGTGACGCGTACGGCGTCGTCCGGGTGTGCCTCGCGGTAGGTATCCAGGATCTCGTCCAGGGCGAAGCGCAGGTCGGAGGCGGCGGCGATGGTCAGCGGGCCGCTGGCGGTGGCCAGGCCGGGTAGCAGGAGCAGCAGGGTCAGGAGGAGGGCGCGCAGGTGCATGGTGGGGGTTCTTCCCGGTGGCTGGGTCCAAGTGGGCTCGGGTGGTTCCATTCGCGATTACTCGCTGCGCTCGCCCTTCGGGCCGGCCTTTGGCCGTTCAACGCAGCTTCGCTGCTTTTGTGCTTCGTCGCGGTGCTCCTCGCAGTGACGGCGAAGCTGGGGTATGCCAGTTCGTTATATTTCAGTTTACATATCGCCAGGCAGAAGCCTACACCGGAACGGCTTCCGGCTGCCAACGGATTCTCAGACTCAGCGGCCTGTCAGGCCATGTGCACGATCCCGACCACGGCGCCGGTCATCAGCGTGGCCAGCGTGCCGGCGACGATGGCGCGGATGCCCAGGCTCACGATCTCGCTGCGCCGTTCCGGCACCAGCGCGCCGAGGCCGCCGATCAGGATGCCGAGGCTGCCCAGGTTGGCGAAGCCGCTGAGCGCATAGATCAGGATCAGCTCGCTGCGCGCGGACAGCGCGTCGTCCCCCAGCTCGGCCATCTGCAGGAAGGCGACCATCTCGTTGAGGATGGTCTTGACCCCCAGCAGCGAGCCGGCGGTGGTGGCCTCGGCCCAGGGGATGCCCATCAGCCAGGCCAGCGGGGCGAAGACCCAGCCGAGGATGCGCTCCAGGCTCAGCGCGGCCCCGGCGACCTCGGGCAGCGCACCGAGCATCACGTTGACCAGCGCGACCAGGGCGATCACCACGATCAGCAGCGCGACGATCTGCAGCAGCAGCTCCAGCCCGCGCAGGGTGCCGCGGGTAATCGCGTCCATGGCGCTGGTCGCACCCTCGGTCTCGGGGAGCAGATCGCCGGCGGTGGAGGGCGCCGTCGGCGGGATCATCACGGTGGCGATCAGCAGCGCGGCCGGCAGGCTGATCAGCGAGGCGACGATCAGGTGGCCCAGCGCGTCGTTCAGCACCGTGCCGATGATGGTCGAGTACAGCACCAGCATGGTGCCGGCCAGCGTCGCCATGCCCACACTCATCAGCGCGAACAGCTCGCTGCGGGTCATCTGGCGCAGGTACGGGCGGATCACCAGCGGCGACTCGACCATGGAGAGGAACACGTTCGACGCCGTGCCGACGCCCAGCGCCCCGCCAATGCCGAACGCCCGCTGCAGCACCAGCGAGGCCCCGCGGATCAGCACCGGCAGCACGCGCCAGTAGAACAGCAGCGCCGACAAGGCTGAGAGCACCAGCACCAGTGGCAGCGCCTGGAACGCGAGGATGAAGTTGTTGGCCGGGTCGTCGACCGCGAACGGCGGGTCGTCCCCGCCGATATAGCCGAACACGAACGAGGTGCCGGCCTGAGTGGCATCGGTCAGTGCGATCACGGCCTGGTTCAGCCACAGGAACGCATGCTGCGCGCCGGGGACGCTCAACAGCAGTACGCCGATACCGAACTGCAGCGCCAGCCCGGCCAGCACCTCGCGCCAGGGGAAGCGTGTCTTGTGTTCGCTCAGCAGCCAGGCGATGGCCACGAACGCGAGCAGTCCCAGCCCGGCTTGCGGTGCGAGCATGCGCCTTCCTTTAGTCTGTGACGGCGTTTAAAAACCGCACAGGATACCGGCTTTGGGCCGGATGCCAATGCGGGCGCGCGCAGGACCCGTCAGGACCCGCTCGGATCAGGGTTCGTAGTCGTCGGCGAGGAAGTCGGCGAAGGCGTGCAACTCGTCGCGCAGGGCCTCGCAGGCCTTGCGTTCCATGTCGCGGTAGCGTGCCAGCACCGTCTCGCCGAATGCGGTGAGGTGTGCGCCGCCGCCACCGGAGCCACCCTTG
>NZ_JAWLFK010000027.1:0-35886 GCF_041685615.1 Thioalkalivibrio sp. | reverse complement strand
GAGCTCGTCGTCGGGTGTCTCGACCCGGGCGTCCAGACCCGCCAGCGTAAGACGGTGGATGCGGTTGCGCAGATCCCGGTAGGCATCCGCCAGCGCCTCGCTCAAACCCGCGTCGATCACGCCCTCGCGACCAAGCGTTTCCAGCGTACGGATCTTGTCCGGCCAGTCGCAGACGGCGGGATGATCGTGCGCGGATACCAAAACCCAGTATTGAACCATGAATTCAATATCAGTGATACCGCCCCGGTCGCGCTTGAGATGGAAGCCCTGGCCCTTCTTCGAGGCGTGTTCCGCCAGCATGCGATCGCGCATCTCGACGACTTCGTCGCGCAGGGCCTCGGCATCGCGCTCGCGCGTCAGCACCTCGCGGCGCAGGGCATGAAACTGCTCGCCCAGCTCGGCGTCGCCACTCACGAAACGTGCCCGCACCAGCGCCTGGTGCTCCCAGGTCCAGGCGGACTCGTCCTGGTAGCGCCGGAACGCCTGCAGGCCGCTGACCAGCAACCCCGCCGTGCCACTGGGCCGCAGCCGCGTATCCACCTCGTACAGGCGGCCCGCCGGGGTGAAGGCCCCCAGCAGATGCACCACCCGCTGGGCCACCCGCGCGAAGAACTCGGTATTGTCGATCACCTTCGGGCCCGCGGTCTGGGCGTCGTCGCCCTCGCTGTCGTGCAGGAACACCACATCCAGGTCCGAGCCGTAGCCCAGTTCGAAGCCGCCGAGCTTGCCGTAGCCGATCACCGCGAAGCGCGCCACGCGCCGCGCATCCGCCGCCCCGCACTGCGGCTCGCCATGGCGCTCGACCATCTTCTCCCAGGCCAGCTGCAGCACCTGTTCCAGCAGCACCTCGGCCAGCCAGGTCAGGTGATCCGAGACCTTCATCAGCGGCAGGAAACCCATGATGTCGGCCGCCGCCACCCGCAGGGTCTGCACCTGCTTGAACTGGCGCAGGCGGTCCAGCATCTGTTCGTGGTCCTGCTCGGGGAACTGGGCCAGCTCGGCCTCCAGCTCCTCGCTCAGCCCGTCGCGGTCCGGCGGCGCATACAGCGCGCGCGGATCCAGCAGTTCGTCCAGCAGCACCGGGTGCCGGGTGAGCTGCTCGTTGATCCACGGGCTGGCGGCCACCAGCTTCACCAGCTGCGACAGCGCCAGCGGATTCTCCACCAGGAGCGACAGATACACCGAGCGCCGGGCGATGGTGCGCACCATCTGCAGCGCCCGCGGCAAGACCGCGTCCGGGGCCTCCATCTCCGCAATCGCCCCGATCAGCAGGGGCATGAGGCGATCCAGCCGCTGACGTCCGGTCACGCTCATCGCGCGCACGCCCGGACTCTCGCGCAGATCGGCAATGCCGCGCAGGGCCTCGTCCGCGTCCTGGAACTCCATTGCCTCGAGAACGGCGCGTGCGTCCGCCTCCGGCAGCGAACCCTGCCACAGGCGATTGAGCTGCTGCTCGCGGTCGGTCTCCGACGAGGCCTCCATGGCTGCGTCGTCCGCCCGTTGCGGCGCACTGAACACCTGCTCGAAATGGGCGTGCACCCGCCGCTGCTCGCGCAGCAGCGCCATCTCGAAGGAGGCCTCGTCGTCGAACCCCAGCGACAGGGCCAGGCGGTGTCGATCGTCGCCGTTCGAGGGCAAACGATGCGTCTGCTGATCATTCAGCATCTGCAAGCGGTTCTCCACTCGGCGGAGGAAGCGATAGGAGCACTCCAGCTGCTCGACGGCATAGCCGGGCAGGAGTTCGCGATCCCGCAGTACCCCCATCACGCCCAGGAGGTCACGGCGCTGCAACGCCTGGTCGCGCCCGCCCCGGATCAGCTGGAAGGACTGCGCGATGAACTCGATCTCGCGGATCCCGCCCTCGCCGTGCTTCACGTCCTCGAACCGGCCACGCCGTGCCGACTCGTCGTTGATCATCTGCTTCAGCTCGCGCAGGTTGGCAAGCGTTCCGTAGTCCAGGTAGCGCCGGTAGATGAACGGGCGCAACCGGCGCATCAGGCGCGCGCCGGCCTCGGGGTCACCCGCCAGCGGGCTCGCCTTGATCAGGGCGTAGCGCTCCCACTCGCGCCCGTGCGCCTGGTAGTAGTCCTCCATCGCGTCAAAGTGCATCACCAGCGGGCCGGAATCGCCGAAGGGCCGCAGGCGCATGTCCACGCGATAGCAGAAGCCGTCCGCGGTCACGTCCGAAAGCGCCGCAATGAGCTGCCGTCCCAGGCGCTGAAAGAACGCCTGGTTCTCGATCACGCGCTGGCCATCGGTCTCGCCCGCCTCCTCGAAGGCAAAGATCAGATCGATGTCGGAGGAAAAGTTGAGTTCGCTCCCCCCCAGCTTGCCCAGCCCCAGGACCACCATGGACTGCGCTTCGCCCTCGGGCCCGCGCGGCTGGCCGTAGCGCTCCTGCAGGTGGCGGTCCAGCCATTGCAACCCGCCCTCGATGAGGGAACGGGCCAGGCGGCTCAAGTCGTGCATCACCTCGTCGAGATCGGCCTGGCCGGACAGATCCCGCCAGGCAACGCGGATCATCTCGCGATGCCGTATCTCGCGCAGGACATGACGCAGCTCGGCATCGTCGGTCACCCCCTCCAGGCGCGCCCGCAAGATGCGTTCGAAGGCCGCATCGTCGCAGGCCGCCACCCGGCCCTCCGGGTCCAGCGCCTCCAGCAGGTATTCCGGGTGCTGACGCACGGTCTGGACCAGATAGTGGCTGAAGGCGAACGGCGCGGGAGTCGAGGCCAGGAACGTATCCGGCCAAGCAAGCTGTTCGTCCAGGTCGGCCAGCAGGTCGCGGACCTCCTGTTGCAGCTGCGATGGCAGGGGAGCGGGGGATTCGGGCAGGGGCTTGTCCATGCGCCAAGCGTATCAGCGTTGTGCTTCAAGACCACCCTGATCTTCGCGGGCCCTTGACTTGGATGGAAACACGAATAACAATCGTTCTCGGAATCACCAACATAGGAGCTTCAAATGATGCCCCCCCGACTTTCCTGGTTAATCAGTGCCACTGCGGCACTCGCCGTCAGCATGCCCGTCATGAGTTCCAGCCTAGCCGCCTCCGAAGAAGTGAACCTCTATTCCGCGCGGCAGGAATCCCTGATCAAGCCTCTCTTGGAAGACTTCACCAAAGAAACCGGCATCGAGGTCAGGTTGCTGACAGGAAAAGCCGACAGTCTCCTGCAACGCCTGCGCCAGGAAGGGCGCAATTCGCCCGCGGATGTCCTGATTACCGTGGACGCGGCGCGGCTGCATCAGGCTCAAGAGGCCGACGTCCTGCAGGCGGTAGAATCCGACGTGCTGCGCGAGAACGTCCCGGAGCGCTACCGCGACCCCGAGGGTATGTGGTTCGGTCTTTCGTCACGGGCTCGCCCGATCCTCTATCACAAGGACCGGGTCGACCCGGACGAACTGTCGACCTACGAGGCTCTGACCGACGAGCAGTGGGAAGACCGCATCTGCATCCGCTCTTCCAGCAACGTGTACAACCAGTCGCTGGTCGCCGCGATGGTCGCCACCGAGGGCGCCGAAGCCGCCCAGGACTGGGCCACCGGCATCGTCGACAACATGGCGCGCCCGCCGCAGGGCGGCGACCGCGACCAGATCCGCGCCGTGGCCGACGGGGTCTGCGACATTGCGATCGCCAACACCTACTACCTGGGCCTGATGCTGGATGGCGAGGACGATGACCGCGAGGTCGCCGAACAGATTGGCGTCTTCTGGCCCAACGAGGACGGCCGCGGTACCCACGTGAACATCAGTGGAGCCGGTGTCACGGCGAATGCGCCGAACCGGGACAACGCAATCCGCCTGCTGGAGTTCCTGTCCTCCACGGAGGCACAAGAGTGGTACGCCGAGGTCAACCAGGAATATCCGATCCGAGACGACGTTCCGGCCAGCGACATCCTTCAGGGCTTCGGCGAGTTCAAGGCGGATGACATCGAGCTCTACCGTCTCGGCAACCACAACGCCGAGGCCGTACGCATCATGGACCGCGCCCGCTGGCGCTGATGCCCGTCCGGACACTCACCGTTCCCTATCGCCCCCGGTTTCCGGGGGCATTTTTTTTGGACCACAACAGGCACGGACGGTGGGGAGAAAACCGCAAAACGGACCCAAACAGGGAGCGTCGCGCGCAGCGAAACATATCATCGCACTGCCGGGTGGGATCCGGGGTGTTTCGCTGCGCGCGACACATCCAGCATCCGTATCTGCCGCCCGGTCCCATGCCATCCGCAGTTTTCTGGGTGCCATCTTGGTGCAGACACGCGGCCTCCCCAACGCCCCCCGGCATGAGCCCGGTCACCACCGCGCCCCCGACAATCCCGCCAGTCGCAAGGCGGTCATAGTAGTATTCGAAACAAGAACCTTTACTATTCGCACTCTATGACCGCTCCGACGACAAGCCCCGCCATGACCGCGAGCCTCTCGGCGCGTCGGCGCCTGCTGTTCAGCCCCTGGTCGGCGGTCGCGATCGTCGTGGCGCTGACACTTGCCCTGCCGATCCTGGTCATCTTCGGACACGTCTTCATCCCCGCCGGGGAGGTCTGGACCCACCTGCGCGAGACGGTGCTCGCCGACTACGTGCTGAACTCCCTGGCGCTGCTGATCGGTGTCGGGATCGGCGTGCTGCTGATCGGGGTACCGGTGGCCTGGCTGGTGAGTATCTGCGACTTTCCCGGCCGCGGAATCTTCCAGTGGGCGCTGATGCTGCCGCTGGCGATGCCGGCCTACATCATCGCCTACACCTACACCGGCATGCTGGATTTCAGCGGCCCGGTGCAGGGCGCGATCCGCGACCTAACGGGTCTTGGCTACGGCGAGTACTGGTTTCCCGAGATCCGCTCCCTTGGCGGCGCCACGGCCATGCTGGCACTGGTGCTGTACCCGTATGTCTACCTGCTCAGCCGGGCCGCTTTCCTGGAGCAGTCGGTCTGCGTGCTGGAGGTCTCCCGTACCCTGGGGGCCGGGCCCTTCGGCGGCTTTCGCCGGGTGGCGCTTCCGCTCGCGCGTCCGGCCATCATCGCCGGGCTGACCCTCGCACTGATGGAGGTGCTGGCCGACTACGGCACGGTCGCCTACTTCGGCGTGAGCACCTTCACCACCGGAATCTTCCGCACCTGGTACGCCCTGGGCGATCCGGCCGCGGCCGCCCAGCTGTCGGCGGTCCTGCTGACCTTCGTTTTCGTGCTGATCGTGCTGGAACGCTGGTCACGCGCCAAGGCAAGGTTTCATCACACCAGTCGGCGCTACTCCACCCTGCCGCGCTATCAGCTGCGCGGATGGAAGGCGGCCGCGGCATTTTTCGGCTGCCTGCTGCCCGTCCTGCTGGGTTTTCTCCTGCCGGCGTTCCAGCTTGGCCTGTGGACCGTGCAGACCACCGAGCAATGGATGAATCCGGCCTTTGGCCAGCTGGTTTTCAACAGCTTCTGGCTGGCCATCGCCGCAGCCGTGATCGCGGTCGCCCTGGCGCTGGTCCTCGCCTATGCGCGGCGCATGGAGGGCGGGCGTTTTACGGGTGTGGCGGTGCGCGTCGCCGGCATGGGCTACGCCGTACCCGGCATCGTGATCGCCATCGGCGTGATGATCCCGTTTGCCGGCTTCGACAACGCCCTGGACGGCTTCATGCGCGACACCTTCGGGCTGTCCACCGGCTTGCTCCTGTCCGGCACGGTGTTCGCCCTGCTGTTCGCCTATACCGTGCGCTTCCTCGCGGTCTCACTGCAGACGGTCGAGGCGGGGCTGGGCAAGATCCAGCCCAGCATGGACGACGCCGCCCGCTCGCTCGGCATGCGCCCGCTACAGACACTGACGCGGGTGCACTTGCCGATCATGCGGGGTACGCTGCTGACCGCATTGCTGCTGGTGTTCGTCGATGTCCTGAAGGAATTGCCGGCGACGCTGATCCTGCGCCCGTTTGACTTCAACACCCTGGCGGTGCGCGCCTTCGAGCTGGCCAGCGACGAGCGCCTGGCTCAATCCTCCAGCGCCGCCCTGGCAATCGTGCTGGTCGGTCTGGTTCCCGTTATCCTGCTGTCCGTGACCATCGGCCGCTCGCGCCCCGGCCAGCAGGACCCGACCCGCGCGGTGGACGAAAACCCGCCGCAAAAACCCCTCGCCATGCCCGCAGGCACGACGAATACGCCATGACCCAGCCCATCGACACCACCCTGCAGGTGCCTCACACGCCACTCGTCGCCCTCGACCGCGTGGATATCGGCTATGACGGCACCGCCGTGGTCCATCAAGTGTCGCTGTCCCTCTCCAAGGGCCAGATCGGCTGCCTGCTGGGCCCCTCCGGCTGCGGCAAGACCACATTACTGCGCGGGATCGCCGGCTTCGAACCGCTGATGGCAGGGAGTATCCAGCTCGACGGACGCAGCGTCAGCGATGCCCGCGGAACGGTACCGCCGGAAAAGCGCGGCGTCGGCATGGTCTTCCAGGATTTTGCCCTGTTCCCGCATCTCAGCGTGGCCGGCAACATTGCCTTCGGCATCCGCCACTGGGGCCACAAGGACCGCAACGAACGCATCCGCTCGCTACTCAGTCTGGTGGGCCTGTCCGGCTACGGCGAATCCTTTCCGCATGCCTTGTCCGGCGGCCAGCAGCAGCGCATCGCGCTGGCCCGGGCGCTCGCACCACGACCCAAGCTGCTGCTGCTCGACGAACCCTTCTCCAGCATGGACGTCGAACTGCGTAGCGAGCTCGCGCGCGAGGTGCGCCGCATCCTGCGCGCGGAGAACACCACCGCGATCCTGGTCACCCACGACCAGAACGAAGCCTTCGCCTTCGCCGATCGCATCGCGGTGATCCACCAGGGCCGCGTGGCCCAGTGGGATACCGCCTACAACCTCTATCACCGGCCGGCAGATCGCTTCGTAGCGGATTTCGTCGGCAAGGGGACGCTGATCCCCGGCATGGTCTGTGCCGAGCACGTGGTCGACACCGCCTTCGGCCAGATCGAGGGGATGCTGTCCGAGCAACTGCCGCCCGGCACTGCGGTGGACGTCCTCGTACGCCCGGACGACATCGCCATCGACAACGAGGCCGGCACGATCCGCACAGAGGTCCTGGACAAGGCCTTCCGCGGCGCGGATTTCCTCTACACCCTGCGCCTGCCCGACGGACTGAGCGTGTTGTGCATGGCTCCCAGTCACGACAACTTCGTGATTGGCGAACACGTGCGCCTGCGCCTCGATTTCACGCATCTGGTGGTGTTCTCGCGCGGCAGCGGGGTCGACTGCCCGGCCTCCTGATCCACTGCCGACGCGACACAAGTCCTGAACACTCGGGAACTCGTGCGAGTCCGCGCGTTCGGTTGCCCACACGCGCCCCCAAGGGAGACTCTGATTGTCGTACGCACTCGCGTTGGCACCCCGGGCTTTCCCAACCGGGTGCTACACAGGCCCGGGGAACCCGGAGGCATCAACCCCACAGGCTATCGAATGCGGGGGTCCGGCCACCCATTGGTGACCAAAAACGGGCGCGCGCACGGCGTTGCGGCTCCGCTGTAGGAGAATGACTGCACGGGAGTCACCCCGGCCTCGATTGCACGCAAAAGCGCCTCGAGCGCGTACATTGACCAGTGTCTCCGCTCCAACCGCTATCATCTTTCCATGACTCGTCCCTCCACCCTGTTCATGCCTCGCCCGTCCCGCCCCCGGCTCGATGCGGTTGCGCTGGTCCTGCTGGCGCTCCTGGGCATCGCGGGCCCGGCCGGGGCGGAGAACGGCCCGACTCCGGGCCTGCAGATCGAGGGGGGCAGCGACGTACAGCGCGAGAACATCGGCA
Organism: Thioalkalivibrio sp.; assembly: GCF_041685615.1. GTDB lineage: Bacteria > Pseudomonadota > Gammaproteobacteria > Ectothiorhodospirales > Ectothiorhodospiraceae > Thioalkalivibrio. The sequence continues at coordinate 28,107 of NZ_JAWLFK010000027.1, read as the reverse complement.
ACAGCATCAACTTGGCACGCCACCCCTGCGACCTGCAGGGATTTCGCGAACGCAGGGTGCTGCGCAACACCGAGGAGCGTGCCCGCAACGCCCTGCGCGCGATCGGTTTCTACGACGCCGAGCTGGAGCTGGGCTTCGAGCGCCGCGAGGACTGCTGGGACATTCACATCACCCTTGATCCTGGCCCTCCGACCACCATCGAGCAAGTGGATGTACAAATCACCGGCGAGGGAGCCGACGATCTGGGTTTCGAGGCGGTGCGCAGCCAGACCGAGATCGGCGAGGGCGACACCCTGCGTCATGACCGGTACGAGGCCCTTCGCAACCGCATGACGCGGATCGCATCCGATCGAGGCTACTTCGATGCCGACCTCCACACTCGGCGTCTGGAGGTCGATCGCGAGAACCGCACCGCCACCATCCGCCTGCACATGGATACCGGCGACCGCTACCGCGTGGGCCAGGTCCGCATTGACCAGGACATCCTGTCCGACGACTTCTTGCAGCGCATGGTGCCGTTCGAGGCGGGCGACCCGTACAGCTCGGCGCAGATCATCGCGCTGCAGCGCAACCTGAACGACAGCGGCTACTTTGGCGGCGTGCGTGTACGTCCACAACGCGATGCGGCAGAGGGTCTGCAAGTCCCGATCCTGGTCGAGCTGGAACCACGCAAGCGCCACAGCTACGAGGCCGGCATCGGCTACTCCACCGATATCGGCCCGCGCATCCGCCTGCGTTACGAGCACCGCTACGCCAACGCGCGGGGACACCGCTACCAGGCCGAGATCGAAGCGTCGCCGGTGCGCTCCGGCATCGGCTACAACTACGAGATCCCGCTGCGCGACCCCCTGCGTGAACGCCTGAACCTGTTCACCACCTATCGCACTGAGGAGACCGACACCCAGGCGTCCGACCGCTTCCAGATCGGCGCCAGCCGTATTCTGCAGCGCCGCAGTGGCTGGCAGACCACGGAAGGGCTGCGCTACGAATACGAGGACTTCACCGCTGGCGAGAAAGACAACGGCCGCAGCAGGCTGCTGATTCCGTCCTATCGGATCAGCCGCATGGACGCCGACGACCCGATGACCCCGCGCCGTGGCTACCGCTTCGAGGCCACCGTGCAGGGCGCACGCGAAGAGATCCTGTCCAGCACTGCGTTCGCCCAGGTCCTGGCCAGCGGCAAGCTGGTCCGCGGCATCGGCCCCGGCCGGGTATTGGCCCGCGCCGATGCCGGCTTCACCGATGTTGACTCGGTTCACGACCTGCCCAGTTCCCTGCGTTTCTACGCTGGCGGCGACGCCAGCATTCGTGGCTACGGCTACCAGCGGGTCGGGCCACGCAACGAGCACGACGAGGTGACCGGCGGGCGCCACAAGGTGGTGGGCAGCCTCGAATACGAGCACCCGGTCGTCGGAAACTGGAGTGCCGCCGCCTTCGTCGACGCCGGCAACGTCGTCAACGAGTGGGACGAATTCGACCCGGTCTACGGCCTCGGCATCGGCGTGCGCTGGCGATCGCCGGTTGGCCCGATCCGGGTGGACCTGGCCCACGGGCCGGATTCGGAGGACGACGTCCGCATCCACTTCTCGATGGGGCCGGACCTGTGAAACCGCTGGTGCGCGCAACACTGTGGGGACTGTCCACCGTCCTCACGCTGGTGATCATCCTGCTGGGCACCCTGGCGGGACTGCTGGCCACCGAGTCCGGTACTCGCTGGCTGGCCGGGCAGGCCGAGCGCCTGGCTCCCTTCGAACTGCAAATCGACCGGGTCGAGGGCACGCTGTTCACCGAGCTGGAGCTGTACGGGCTACACCTGGCGCTGCCCGACGGCCCGGTCATCGACCTGCCTGCCGGCCGCGTCGGGGTCAGCGCCCGCAGCTTGCTGCGCGGGGAGCTGAATGTGCGGTTGCTGAGCGCGAGGGGGATGCGCGTTGATCTGCCGGCACCCGCCCCGGATGCACCCCCCGCCGACGAGCCCTTCGCCCTGCCCGACTCGGTTCGCCTGCCGCTGGCGGTCCGCCTGGGCCAACTGCGGATCGAGGAGACGGAGATCCTGCAGGCGGGCGCGCCGCTGGCCTCGATCAGCCACCTGACAGCCAGCGCCCGGGCCCGCGGTTCGCGGATCGAGTTGCGGGCGCTGGAGCTCGACATGCCGGAGGTCCAGGCCCGCCTGGCCGGCGAGATCAAGACCGCCGGCGACTATACACTTGAGTTGCACGGGCAATGGCAGTCCCCCTTGCCCGCGGCCGCTGCCGAGGGCCTGGGGACCGACGTGGCGCATGGAGAACTGTCGGTGACCGGGGCCCTGCGGGAGCGCGTGCAGGTGGAGCACGACCTGAACGCCGGCATCCAGCTGAACCTTCAGGCCAGCGCCCGCGAGCTGTTCTCCACGCCGGAGCTGGAATTGACCGCCCGGTGGCAGCCATTCGACTACCACCTCGATACGGAACAAAGCGTTGCGCTGGAAGCTGGGCGCCTCGACCTGCACGGCACGCCGAAGGCCTGGGCGCTCGACCTCGACACCGCCGCCACCCTCGCGCACTGGCCGCGCCTCGCCCTGAATGCGCGGGCACAGGGGGATCTGGAGTCAATGGAACTGGAGGCCCTGCAAATCGACTCCGAGGCCGGACGGGTCGCCCTGTCCGGACCGGTCCGGTTCGGGAGCACCCTGGACTGGGATCTGACGCTGGAGGTCCATGATCTTGCTACAACGCCGCTGGGCCTGGAGGTGGACGCCGGGGTCAAGCACCTGAAGGCACAGGTGCAGGGCACCCTGCCGATGGAGGCCAACACCCCGCTCCTGGCAGCCCTCGAAGCACGTGCCACGGTCGACGAGCTGAGCGGACAGTACGAGGACCACCCCATCACCGGCGGCCTGAACGCCTGGGTGGCCGATGGCGAGGCCGGACTCGAGGACACCCGCCTGTCCATCCGGGACATCGCGCGGCTGGATCTGGACGGCTCGGCCGCGGGCCTGGCCGGCGACCTGACCGACCCGGATCACCGCATCGTATTCGACCTCGGGCTGGATCTCGCGGGGCCGGAACTGGCGGGCCTGCATCCGGATCTGGACGGCCGGGTCGAGCAGCTGCAAGTGGCGCTGGAAGGTACCTACGCCCCCACCAGCGGCGCCCTGGACGCGCGCCTCGACCTGGCTCCGTTACGGGCCCGCCTGCACGGGAACGACATCTCCGGTGATGCCCGGGTCGCGCTGACCGAGACCGGTGGCCAGATCGAGCGGCTGCAAGTCGCCACCGACACGGGCGCGCGGCTGGCCCTGAGCGGGGATTTCGACTGGTCCGAGGGTTTCGCCTGGGATCTCGCGCTGGACGGCGACGGGTTGGACCCGTCGCTGGTGGTCACCGAGGCCCCCGGCCAGCTCGCGCTGGCCCTGACCAGCGCGGGACACCTGGATGCCGACGGCACGCCCCGCCTCGAGGCCCGGCTGCAACGCCTGGAGGGCACCCTGCTCGACCAACCGGTCTCCGGACAAGCAGAACTCGGACTGGAGGACCAGCGCCTGCGGCTGGATCGACTGGACCTGGCGCTGGGCCGCAATACCCTGACCGCCCGCGGCGAGTGGACCGACCGCCTCGACTTCGAGCTGCAGCTGGACGCCCCGGAATTGGATCGGGCCTGGCCCGACCTGGGAGGCCGACTGGAACTGGACGCCCGCATCACGGGCGACCCCGACCGTCCGCGCGTGGTGGCGCACGGCAGCGGTTCCGGTCTGCGCCTTGCGGATGTGACCCTGGACCGGCTGGAACTGGATGCCGACGCCGGCCTCGAGGTTGCCGCGCCTGCCGAGATCGACCTGCGCCTGAGCGGCCTCGAACTGGGCGACGGCACGCGGCTGGAATCCCTGCGCGTGGACGGCTCCGGTCGCGTGGACGAGCACCGCATGACCCTGGCGGCGGATGCGGCCGGCCTGGGTTCAGTGGACCTGGCCCTGCAGGGTGCCCTGGATCCCGAGACCCTGCACTGGCGGGGGCAACTCGCACGACTGGAACTGGACCAGCCCGCGGCCGGGCCCTGGCGCCTGACCCAGCCGGTCGACCTGGAGGCCGGACCCGAGCAGGCGCGGCTGGACCGCCTGTGCCTGGCACGCGAGGACAGCCGGCTGTGTGCCGAGGCACGCTGGGGCGCGGCTTCGGGGGCTGAATTCGATGCCGTGGTCCGGGCCCTCGACCTGGCCTGGCTGGAACCCTTTCTGCCGCCGGAACTGGCCATCGCGGGCGAACTGAATGCCGAGGCCAGCGGCAGCATGGACGCGGACGGCCTCCTGGGAGCCGACCTGGCCTTGACGCCCACGGACGGCCACCTGGTCGTGCGCGACGAGGATGGAGACCGAGAGGACGTACCCTACCGCGACGTGCGCCTGACCGCGCAGATACGCGATCGCGACATCGATGCGGCCCTGCGCCTCGACTTCCTGGACGGCGGGACGGCCCGCAGCGATATCCGTCTGCGCCCGGACGGGGACGACCTGCGGATCGACGGCGACCTCGTTGCCCGCCTCGATGACTTGGCCTGGCTGGCCTCCCTGAGTCCGGAGATCCAGCGCCTGCGTGGCTCGCTCGACGCCCGCCTGGATTTCGGCGGGCGCCTCGACGCACCGCTGGTGGAGGGCGAGGTGGCTTTCCGCGAGGGCGGCGTCCTGATCCCGGAGGCGGGCATCGATGTCGTCATTCCCGAGATTACGGCCCGCGTGGTCTCGGCCGAGCAGCTCACGCTCGCGGGGCGGCTGGAATCCGGGGACGGCGGCCTCGACCTCGAGGGCCAGGTGGACCTTGGCGAGAACGGCCCCCGCGCTGAACTGAACCTGGTCGGCGCGGATTTCCTGGTGGTCAACCGGGTGGATGCCGAGGTTCGCATCACGCCGGACCTGCAACTGGTCTTCACCCCCGACGACGGTATCCGTGTGCGCGGCGAGGTCGTCCTGCCGTGGGCGCGTATCCGGCCACCGGACCTGCCGTCCAGTGCCATCCAGGTTTCCGATGACGAAGTGATTCTCGGTGAGGAGATACAGGAGGCTCAGGGGCTCAAGACCGACATCCGGATCCGGATCCGGCTGGGTGATGACGTGCGCTTCGACGGTTTCGGCCTGACGGCGCGCTTCGCCGGCGAGGTGGATGTCGAGGAAGTCACCGGGCGACCGACCCAGTTGTTCGGCGAGATCACCATTCCCGAGGGCCAGTACACCGACTACGGCCAGGACCTGCGAGTAGAACGCGGCAGCCTGGTCTTCCAAGGGCCGGCGGAGAATCCGGAACTGGACCTGCGCGCCATGCGCACGGTGCGCGAGCACAACGTGACGGTCGGCCTGGAGATCCGCGGTACGCCGGCCAATCTGCGTTCGCGGGTAATCTCCGATCCGCCCATGGACGAGACCGAAGCGATGTCGTTCCTGCTGACCGGGCGCCCGCTGTCCGGCGCGTCACAGTCCGATGGGAACATGATTGCCGCCGCGGCCGCAGCCTATGGCCTGGACCAGGGAGCGGTGATCACGGAGCGCATCGGCCGCGAACTGGGTCTGGACGAGGTGGAGCTGGACACCGAGGGCGGACTGGACGAAAGCGCCCTGACACTGGGCTTGTACCTCTCGCCACGTCTGCTCCTGCGCTACTCCATCGGGCTGTTCGACAACACCTCGAAGGTCCTGCTGCGCTACGAGCTGACGCGCAACCTGAGCCTCGAGACCTCCTCCGGCACCACGGAACAGTCCGTCGACCTGATCTACCGCATCGAACGCTAGGGCGACACTGACCGACGATCGGGGCTTCATTCACCGTGAACCACAGGAAGTCTCGAAGAAAACGGCTGGGGGTTTGCTCCACGGAGAGCACAGGGGGCAGAAAGGTTCCCGGACCGGATCGGGGTGGGGCTCGACGTTCAAACGACGTCCCGACGGACGTTCAGGAGGGCGACGGCACTGCCTTGCGCCCGTCATCGCGGGGAGCCACGTGACGGCCGGAGTGACCCTCACCGAGCGTGTCCGGGAGTGCCACGACGGGCTGTACACGACGAGCCCCACTACCTTCTGCTGGCATCGAGGTCCGGCGGTAGCTAGCTTGAGGGGTCGCCGGCGCCGTTGCGCGCCGCCTCGATACGGACGCGGATCTGGCTGCGGTAGAGCTCCTCGTTGGGGATGCCGACCAGCGGACGGCCTGCCGGCCGGCCATCGGCGTCGAAGGCCATGATGGTCGGCACCACCCGCACCCCATAGTTCCGGCCCAGGGCGCTGCCGGGCATGGTGTCGCCATCAAAATCGCGGACATCTTCCCGATCCAGCATCACCTTGCGGATATGCACGCCTGCGAATGCCGGATCCTGGGCCATCGGTCCCAGATGGCGCTGTTCCGCCCGGTCGCAGTAGGGGCAGCTGCTGGACGCGAACATGATCAAGGTCGGCTGGCCATCGCCATTGCCGGCCAGGTTCCGCAGGTCCGTGGCGCGCTCCATGTCGCTGGCCGCCGCGCTGGTCGTCAGCAACAGTGCAATCAGGAGCGTGACGTTCCCCAGCAGGGCCGTGACCGGTTTGCGCTTCGCGTTCTGATGGGTGGTCATGATGATCCGCCTTTCCGAATGTATGGAACCAGTCTAGATACGCAAACTTAACGCCGGCTGAAGCGTATACCGCCTGATATCCCCGAGCCGCGCGCCGTGAAGGTTCGTCGTCGACCAGGCGAAAGGGCGTCCACAAAAAAGGCCCCGCCAAAGCGGGGCCCTTGCACCGAGGCACCGGCAAACCGGCGCTCGGAGTGTTGCGAGCGACCCTTAGTCGACGCGCTTGCGCACGTCGGAGGTCACTTCCACGCGACGGTTGGCCTCGCGACCTTCCTGGGTGGAGTTGTCGGCAGTCGGGCGGTCTTCGCCGTAGCCTTCGGTGCGGATATCATCCTCGCGCACGCCTTCGCTGGCGAGGAACTCCGCAACGGCTTCGGCGCGACGCTCGGACAGACCCTCGTTGTAGTCGGCCGGACCGATGGAGCAGGTGTGACCTTCGACCAGCACCGAGCTGTACTCGGCATCGTCGTCGGTCAGGCTGCGGGCCAGGTCACGCAGGGCGGAACGCCCCTCGGAACGCAGTTCGGCGCTGTCAAAGTCGAACAGGGCCTGGGCGCTGAGCGTGGTGGTGGTGAACTCCGGCTCCGGCTCCGGCTCCGGCTCCGCAGCGGGTTCCGGCTCGGGGGCTTCGGCAGTTTCCTCGACGTAGCCCGCGCACTCTTCGAACTTTACGTTTTCCTCGGACCAGGAACGGGTGCGCACGCACTCGCCGGAGCGATCGACCACGACCTTGCCGCTACGGTCGGTCACGTTCGCAGCCGGCGGTTCCTGCGCGACAACCTGACCGGCGGCGCCGAGCACCAGCGAGGCCACGGACGCGGCCAGAAGATTCTTAACCAGCTTATGATTCATTGCATAGCCTCCTTGTAAAATCAATCGACGTCGGACCCGTGTACACCGTGCATTTGGGACTGTTCGTGCGGTGACCGTCATCCAAAGCAGCGAGCTCCTTGCTCCAAGCCCTCTACAGTACCCTGATAGTGGCACACACGTTCGGGTTTTGCACGTGTACGGGCGCAAATTTTGTGTCGACATCACAACGTCGTCACATTCCGAAATGTGTCCGTATTTCCAGTGACTTTCGGCCGTGGTGTTTCAGTCTTGCAACAACCGGGCTCCGAATCGCACACGCGACTCGCGACAAGTTGTACACCAACGGACACACAGTCGTTCCAGGGGTTCCGAAATCGGTGGCGTCGCGGAATTCGACGACGCCACCGCGGGACGGCCCCGCCAGGTCAGACAAAAAGACCCCGCCGAAGCGGGGTCCCTGGGTACATCGGCGATGTACGGGTGTACGAACGGCTTACATCATGCCGCCCATGCCGCCCATGCCGCCCATGCCGCCCATGGCGCCCATGTCGTCGCCACCGGCGCCGCCACCGTCATCCTTCTTCGGGATGTCGGCGATCATGGCTTCGGTGGTGATCAGGAGGGCCGCGACCGATGCGGCGTTCTGCAGCGCGGAACGGGTCACCTTGGTCGGATCCAGGATGCCCATGTCGATCATGTCGCCAAAGTCGCCGCTGGCGGCGTTGTAGCCGTAGTTGCCCTTGCCTTCCAGGACCTGGTTCAGGACCACGGACGGCTCGTCACCGGAGTTGTAGACGATCTGGCGCAGCGGCTCTTCCATCGCGCGACGGCAGATGTTGATGCCGGCAGTCTGCTCGTCGTTGTCGCCCTTGAGCTTGGTGATCGCGGCGCAGGCACGCAGCAGGGCCACGCCACCACCGGGCACCACGCCTTCTTCCACCGCCGCACGCGTGGCGTGCAGGGCGTCCTCGACACGGGCCTTCTTCTCCTTCATCTCGATCTCGGTCGCAGCTCCGACCTTGATCACGGCCACACCGCCGGCCAGCTTGGCCACGCGTTCCTGCAGCTTTTCCTTGTCGTAGTCCGAGGTGGATTCCTCGATCTGCGCGCGGATCTGGTCAACGCGACCCTTGATGTCCTTGTTGGACCCCATGCCGTCAATGATCGTGGTGTTTTCCTTGGTCACCTGCACCTTCTTGGCGCGACCCAGGTCTTCCACCGAGGCCTTCTCCAGCGACAGGCCGACCTCTTCCGAGATCACCTGGCCGCCGGTCAGCACGGCGATGTCCTGCAGCATGGCCTTGCGACGGTCGCCAAAGCCCGGCGCCTTCACGGCGGCGACTTTGACGATGCCACGCATGGAGTTGACCACCAGGGTGGCCAGGGCTTCGCCCTCGATGTCCTCGGCGATGATCAGCAGCGGCTTGCTGTTCTGGGCCACGCCCTCCAGCACCGGCAGCAGCTCGCGGATGTTCGAGATCTTCTTGTCCACCAGCAGGATATAGGCGTCATCCAGCTCGGCGCTCATGCTCTGCTGGTTGTTGATGAAGTACGGCGACAGGTAGCCGCGATCGAACTGCATGCCTTCCACGACATCCAGTTCGTTGTCCAGCGAGGAGCCTTCCTCGACGGTGATCACGCCTTCCTTGCCGACCTTGTCCATCGCATCCGCGATAATCTCGCCGATCGGGGTGTCGGAGTTCGCGGAAATCGAGCCCACCTGGGCGATGGCCTTGTGCTCGGTGCACGGCTTGGACAGCTTCTTCAGCTCTTCGGTGGCGGCCTTCACGGCCTTGTCGATGCCACGCTTGAGATCCATCGGGTTCATGCCGGCGGTAACCGCCTTCATGCCCTCGCGGACGATCGACTGGGCCAGAACGGTCGCGGTGGTCGTGCCGTCACCGGCGGCGTCGGAGGTCTGCGAGGAGACTTCCTTGACCAGTTGGGCGCCCATGTTCTCGAACTTGTCTTCCAGTTCGATTTCCTTGGCCACGGACACACCGTCCTTGGTCACGGTCGGGGCCCCGAAGGCCTTGTCCAGGACCACGTTGCGGCCCTTGGGGCCGAGGGTGACCTTCACGGCATTGGCCAGCGTGTTGACACCCTTGGCCATGCGGGTACGGGCGTCGGTACCAAAGCGTACTTCTTTAGCGCTCATGATTCGTTTACTCCTGAAAATTCGTGTTGGACGGACGCGGTTCGGGGCCTCAGCCCTCGACGACGGCCATGATGTCGTCTTCGCGCATCACGAGGACTTCGTCGCCATCGACCTTGACCTCGGTGCCGGAGTACTTGCCGAACAGGACCTTGTCGCCGGTCTTCACATCCAGCGCGCGGACCTCGCCGTTCTCCAGGATCTTGCCGTTGCCCACCGCAATCACCTCGCCACGGATCGGCTTCTCGGCTGCGGAATCGGGGATCACGATGCCGCCGGGGGTGGTGCGTTCTTCTTCCATACGCTTCACGATGACTCGATCGTGCAAAGGCCGCAGGTTCATGGTGCGAACTCCTTATAAAGTGTCTGCAACAGGAAAGTTGGGATGTCGGACGGGAGCCCTGTTAGCACCCGCCCCTGACGAGTGCTAATAATAGGGGCAGACAAAGGCGAGTCAAGGGCGCGCGTTACAAATCCGGCGAGAAGGAGGAATCAGCGACGGTCGTCGCGGTCTAGCCGCTCGTCACGCGTCTCGCTACCGTCGTCATGGCGGCGAAACTCGCCCTCGATGGTATCGCTGCCCTGCGCGCCGCCGGAGCCGGCGGTCCTTGCGCGGACCATGCCGCGGCGCAGGATGCCGTCCGCCGCCCAGCGCCGCAGTGGGGGGATCAGCAGCACGAATCCGGCGGCATCGGTAAAGAACCCCGGCAGCAACAGCAAGACGGCGGCCGCCATCAACAGCCAGCCTTCGACCAGGCCCCGCGCCGGGACCTCCCCACGCGCCAGGCTTTGCTGCAGCCGGCGCCAGTGGTAAAACCCCTGCAGCCGGAACAGCATCAGCCCGGCCGCCGCCGTGACGATCACCAGCACCACCGTCATCATGGCGCCCACGGCATCGCCCACCCAGGCGAAGCCGAAGATCTCGAGCAGGACCAGGCCGAGAAAGACGAACAGGGGGAAGAAGGGGTTACGCATCAGGTGGGATTCCGGAAACCAGGCCCCTTCATTGGAACATGCGCCCCGGGTGCTGTCGATTGGAACCTGGATACTCCAGCCATCCGGGCTCGGGCGCCCCGTCGTGCCGCTCACCCCTTGTCCTTGCACAGGAAAGGGAATTAAGCCAGTCTTTTGCACGTCGTTGGTGCATATGGCTATCGAGATATTTCGGAGAGTGACCCCCCCATGCTGCGTACGCCGATCCTGATGCTGGCCCTGCTGTCCCTTCTCGTCCCCGCCCTGGCGGCGGCCGCCGTGGAGGACCCGCGCGATCCGGAACACCATTTTTTTGACCCGACCTTCGGGGAATTCCCCGAAGAGCTGGAAGAAGCACGGGCCGCCGGCAAGAAAGGCATACTGGTCTTCTTCGAGATGGCCGACTGCCCGTTCTGTCACCGCATGAAGAACCAGGTGCTGAATCAGCCCGAGGTCCAGGAGTACTTCAGCGAGCACTTTCTTGTATTCAGCGTGGATGTCGAGGGCGCGATCGAGATCGTGACCTTCGAGGGCGAGACCAAGACTCAAATGGATTGGGCCACCCGCGATTACCGGGTACGCGCGACCCCCGTATTCCAGTTCTTCAACCTGGAAGGCGAGCCCATCGCGCGCTTCACCGGCGCCACCCGCGACGCCCGTGAATTCCTGCAGCTTGGCGAGTTCGTCGCCGAGGGACATTACAAGGATCAGAACTTCACGCGCTTCAAGCGCGAGCAAGACGACCGCTGAACCCGTTATCTCCCACGTCCCGAGGATCGACGCCTGATGTCGCCGATGCACCCCCGCTCGACCGGAACCGGCTGCCGAAGCTCCCTCGCCGGCCTGCTGCTGGCCGGCCTGCTCGCCTGGCCCCTGGCGGGAGCGGCCATTGCACAGGACGGGGATAGCGCGGCCGATACCGGGCCACTGCCCGACCCGATGCGGGTAGACGATGCCCTGGACCGCGTCGACGCCCTGCATCCGCGAGTGCGTCAGGCGCGCGCCGAGCGGGAACAGGCCCGGGCCGAGCTGGAGGCGACCCGCGCCGAGCGGGACGCCACCGTGGACGCCCGGCTGGAGGCCCGCTGGATCGAGCCCAACGACCAGATCGAGGACCGTAGCCGCAACGACTCCCGAGCCGCCATCGTCGCGCGCAAGCTCCTGAGCGACTTCGGCCAGTCCCATGCCCGCGAATCCGCCGGCGAACAACGCCTGGATGCCGCCCGGCAACGGGAAGAACTGGCCCATGCCCGTCACCGGATCCATGTCCTCGAACGCTACTTCGACGTGTTACTGGCCGACCTGGCCTTTGCCCGCGACACGGAGGCGATGGCCGCCGCCTACGTCTCCAAGGAGCGCGCCGAAGAGCGCAACCAGCTCGACCAGGTATCGGACATCGAGGTCTTTCGCCTCGAGTCCGAGTACCAGAACCTGCGCGTACAGCGCACCCGCGCCCAGCAGAGCCAGGCACGGACCCGGGCTGCCCTCGCCGAGGCTCTGAACCGACCGGATCGGCGCGTACGCACCGTGCTCGCCCCCATGCTGCCGCTGGAACTGCCCGAACTGCCCGATCTCGACACCTTGCTGAGCGAGCTGGACAACACCAGCCCACGCCTTCTAGCCGAGCGCCGCCAGGTCGAGGCTGCCAGCCGCGAGGTGGCGGCTTCCCGTACCGAGCGCCGTCCGCGCCTGTACGCCGAGGCCGAGTCCGGCTGGTGGCACCGTGACCTGGGCGGCGGCGATCGCAATCCGTTCGCCGCGGGTCTGGTGCTGGAAATCCCGCTGTACGAAGGCCGCCGCCACGACAGCCGGGTCGGCCAGGCAGTCGCCGCCCGCCACCACGCCGAGGCCGAATTGGGCCAGGCGCGCATCGAGGCACGCAACCGCCTGCGCGAGCTGCACGACGAGATCCGCGCCCTGCAAACCCAGCGCGACGAGGCAGCCTGGCGCATGGACTATCGCGAGCTCTACATCGACCGGGCGCGCTACCTGTACGACATCGAGGACCAGGCCGACCTGGGCGACTCGATGGTCCAGCAAAGCGCGGCGGCACATTTTAATGCGAGTACCGAATTCCAACTGGCCCTGGCCTACGAGCGCCTGGCCCTGCTGAGCGGTCGTGACGATCTGAGCCCGTTCCGCACCACCCACGAGAACCCTTGAGCCGCCGACGCACTGGCGACCGGACGGGAGACCTGCCCATGCCCCGTGCATTCACAAGCCCATCCCTGCTGACAACTGCCGGCCTGTTGGCGCTGCTCGCCGCGGCCCCGGCCCTGGTCCTCGCCGAGGACGGATTCGGGGCCCAGATCGACTGGGGCGAGCGCTACCGCATCACGGCCCCAATCGCTGGTCGGATCGAAGCGATCGAGGCGCGGGCCGGGGAACAGGTCGAGGCCGATGCCGTCCTGTTCCGACTGGACACCCGCCGTATCGATGCCGACCTGCGGGCCGCCCGCGCAACACTGGAACGCCTGCAGATGGAACTGGACGAGGCCGAGCGCGAACGCAACAAGGCCGAGGACCTGTACGACCAGACCCTGATCTCCGCCCGCGAACTGGAACTGGCCCGCATCGAATACGCCACGGTCGCCGCGCGCCTGGCGGAGGCCCGCGCCCAGCGCGACCGTATCCGCGCCGATCTCGAGGACGCTACCATCCGGTCCCCGGCCAGCGGACGCCTCGTACGCGTCGAGGCCAGCACCGGCCAGTACGTGAATCCGGCCCTGGTGCCGCCCGTCCTCGCGATCCTCGGCACCACCGACCCCATGCGCGCCACGGCGACGGTACCGGGGGACACGGCCGCCACTCTGGAACCCGGGGAAGCGGTCACGGTCGTAGTCGGCGACCAGCGCCTGTCCGGCACGATCAAGAGCGTCGGGTGGGAACCAACGGGCGAAGAGCCCGATCGCGGCTACCGCGTGGAGGTCGAATTCTCGCCAGGGGACGACCTGCCATTGCGTCCGGGCCAGACTGCACGGATCGAACAGGACGCCTGAGAAATGAGCACCGCCAATATCCCCTCCAGCGCTCGTGCCTGGCTGGTCATCACCACCCTGGATGACCCGTCAGCGGCCGATTCCCTCGCCGGTGTCCTGGTGGAGCAGGGCCTGGCGGCCTGCGTGCATATCCTGCCGCCCGGACGCTCGGTCTACATGTGGAAAGGGAATATCGAGACCGACGCGGAAGTCACTCTACTGGTCAAGACCTCGCCCGCCCGCCTGGACGAACTCCAGGCGCGGCTGGCGGACCAACACCCCTACGAGACGCCCGAGATCATCGCCCTGCCGATCGAGCACGGGCTACCCGACTACCTGGACTGGATCACACAATGCACTTCCTGAACCCCCGCACCTGGCTGGCAAGCCTGCTCCTCGCCCTGATGCTGCTGCCCGCCCTGGGCCTGGCCCAGGGCGCCTTGGAGGACGACCTGCTGGATCCGGATGATGCCTTCAGCCTGAGCGCCGAGGCGATCGACGCCGACACCGTGCGGCTGACATGGGACATCGCGGACGAGTACTACATGTACCGCGAGCAATTCGAGTTTACCCCCGAGAGCGACGGTCTGGAGCTGGGCGAGGCCAAGACCCCGGATGGCGAGGTGAAGGAGGACGAGTTCTTCGGACGCGTCGAGACCTATCGGGGCGAGGTGCAGGTCGAGCTGCCAATCGAGGCGGCCGAAAGCACCACAATCGAACTGACCGCCCGCTCGCAGGGCTGCGCGGACCTGGGTGTGTGCTACCCGCCGCACTTCCAGACCGTCTCCATCGAACTGCCCGGCCTGCCGGACGGCAACGGCGAGAGCGAGAGCGAGAGCGAGGGCGAGGCCGCCGAGGACGCGGATCCCCGCGACGAATCCGAAGAGGAAGGCGGTGCGCTGGGCGACCTTGGCGACCTGTCCGGCGATCTCGGCGCCGCCGACGACCTGCTGGAACCGGAGAAGGCCTTTGCGGCCTCGCTGGAGGCCATCAGCCAGAACGCGGTGATCCTGCGCTTCGACATCGCCGACGGCTACTACCTCTACCGCGAACAGCTCGATGTCCGCATCGGCGAAGGCGAGGGCATCGAACTGGGCCCGGTCAACCCGCCGGAAGGCCAGACCCAGGAAGACGAGTTCTTCGGCGAGAGCCAGGTGTTCCGTGACCAGGTGGAGATCCTCATCCCGGTGCGACGCGATGCGGACGACGTTGCCGACATCACCCTGGCAATCGACTACCAGGGCTGCGCCGACGCCGGCGTGTGCTACCCGCCGCTGACCCAGGAGGTCTCGGTCAGCTTCCCCTCCGACCTGGCCGCGGAGGCCGACAGCGATGCGCTGCCGGACAGCGGCGACGAGGCCGGCGAGGATGACGACGACGCGGCGGCACCCGTCACCCAGCAGGACCGTATCGCGGCCCAACTGGCGGACGGCCAGATCTGGCTGGTGGCGCTGGCGTTCTTCGGCTTCGGGCTGCTGCTGACCTTTACCCCCTGCGTATTCCCGATGATCCCGATCCTGTCGAACATCATCATCGGGCAGAAGAATCTGACCACGCGCAAGGCATTCCTGATCTCGCTGGTGTTCGTGCTGGCCATGGCGGTGACCTACACCGTGGCGGGGGTATTCGCCGGCCTGGCCGGCGCCAACCTGCAGGCAGCGTTCCAGAACCCGTGGATCATCGGCACCTTCGTGGCCATCTTCATCGCGCTGGCAATGTCGATGTTCGGCTTCTTCGAGCTGCAGATGCCAGCCGGTGTGCAGAGCAAGCTGTCGCAGATCAGCAACAAACAGGAAGGCGGCACCTACGTCGGCGCCGGGATCATGGGCTTCCTCTCCGCCCTGATCGTCGGCCCTTGCGTGACCGCACCGCTGATCGGTGCGCTGCTCTACATCAGCCATACCGGTGACGCGGTGCTGGGGGGTATTGCCCTGTTCGCGCTGAGCATGGGCATGGGCGCCCCGCTACTGGTAATCGGCACCTCGGCCGGGCGCCTGCTGCCGAAGGCCGGTCCGTGGATGGATACCATCAAGGCGGCGTTCGGGGTCGGCCTGCTGGCGATCGGCATCTGGCTTCTGGAACGGGTCATCCCGGGCGAAATCGCGATGTTCCTGTGGGCCATCCTGCTGATCGTGACCGCCGTCTACATGGGGGCACTGAGAACCCTGCCGGAGGGTAGCTCCGGCTGGCACACCCTGTGGAAAGGCCTGGGTGTGGTGCTCCTGATCTACGGGGTGCTGCTGATGCTGGGCGCGGCCACCGGCGGCAAGGACATCTTCCGCCCGCTGGACACGCTGAACCAGCCGGCCGTGACCACAACCGGCGAACAGTCGGGACCGACCGAGCTGGAGTTCACCGACGTCGATACCCTGGAGGACGTGGAGCGCGAGGTCGCCCGGGCCCGCGAGAACGGGCAGCCGGTGTTCCTCGACTTCTTCGCCGACTGGTGCGTGGACTGCGTGCGTCTGGACCGCACCACGTTCCAGGATCCGCGCGTGATCCAGGCCTTGGCCGATGTCCATGTGCTGAAGGCCGACGTCACCGACAACACCTCCGAGCATCGCGACCTGATGCGCGAGTTCAACCTCTTCGGACCGCCGGCGATGATCTTCTACGACGCCGAAGGCAATGAACTGAAGGACTTCCGCAATGTTGGCTACCTGAACGCCGACCGGTTCCTGGCGCATGTGGAAAACGCCATCGAGGTAACACCATGAAGAACCGTACGCGCGCCCTCGCAGTACTGGCGATCGCCACGGCCAGCGCCTTCATGCTGGCCGCCTGCGGCGACCCGGAGCCGGAGATGGAATCCGATGACGCGGCGGCCAGCGCGGCTCCCGAGGTCGCGAACGAGGAAGAGGCTTCGGGCAACCAGCGCATCGACTTCACGCTGCCCGATCTCGCGGGGGACGATCGCCAGCTTAGCGAATGGGATGGCGACCTGATCGTGCTGAACTTCTGGGCGACCTGGTGCCCGCCCTGCAAGAAGGAAATGCCGCTGTTTCAGGACACCTTCGAGGCCCACCGCGACGACGACTTCACCATCGTGGCGGTGGCCGTGGACGAACAGACGGCAACCCAGCATTTCGTGGACGACTTCGGCATCGAATTCCCGGTGCTGATCGGTCAGGACGAGGCGATGGCCGTGGGCCGCGAATACGGCAACCGCATCGGCGCCTTGCCCTACACCGTACTGATCGACCGCGACGGCACTATCCTCGAAACCCATCGTGGCGAGGTGGAGCCGGCCGACCTGGACGGATGGCTGGAGGCGCACCTGTAGCGCCCCCGGACGCCGGAGTGACGCCCGGCGCCCTTGCGCCACAAGGCTGGTAAGTTAGGGAGACACTGATTGGATTGCACGCTCGCGTTGGTACCCCCTGTTTCCCGAGACAAGGCGCGGTGCGCAGCCGGTAGTGGTTCTGCCGGCAAGTGCCGCAACGCCGGATCGGGGAACAGGGGGCACCAACCCCACAAGCCATTCAAAGCAGGGGCTCGGCCGCCCGTTTTTGATAACAACGGGCGCGCGCACAGCGTTGCGGCTCCCTTGTGCAGAGTGACTGCACGGCAGTCGCCGCGCCTTGTTCGCACGCAAAAGCGACTCGAGCGCGAGCGTGCAATCCAATCAGTATCCCCCTAAGCCGCCATGACCGAGCGCGAACGCCTGTGGGAACTCGCACGCCTGATCCGGCTGGATCGCCCGGTGGGCATCTACCTACTGCTGTGGCCCACCTTCTGGGCCCTGTGGGTGGCGGCCGGGGGCTGGCCGCCGGCCTACCTGATCTTCATCTTTGCCGCGGGCGTGGTCCTGATGCGCTCGGCCGGCTGCGCGATCAACGACTACGCCGACCGCGACTTCGACGGCCACGTAGCGCGCACGCGCGACCGCCCCCTGGCGCTGGGCACCATCACCCCGCGCGAGGCACTGGGTACGTTCGCAGTGCTCAGCGTGGTCGCCTTCGTGCTGGTGCTGTTCACCAATCTCCTGACCATCCTGTACTCCCTGGTGGCCGTGGCGCTGGCCGGCACCTATCCGTTCTCCAAGCGTTTCCACCACTTCCCGCAGGTGCATCTGGGGGCCGCATTTGCCTGGGCCGTGCCCATGGCGTTCACCGCGGTCACCGGCGAGCACCCCCCCGAAGTGGCCTGGCTGCTGTTCGTGACCGTGCTGGCATGGACGGTGGTCTACGACACCTTCTACGGCATGGTGGATCGCGAGGACGACCTGAAGGTCGGGGTGAAATCCACGGCGATCGCCTTCGGCGAACTGGACCGCCTGATCACCGGTGGCCTGCAGGTGCTGGTCTGGTTCGGACTCTACCTTGTCGGTCAGCACGCCGGGTTCGGCGGGTATTACACCGCCGGGCTGGTACTCGTCGCGATGCTGATGTTCTACCAGCAGTTCCTGATCTTCGAGCGTGAACCCGCCGACTGCCTGCGCGCCTTCAAGAACAACCACTACCTGGGCGCCGTCGTCCTGCTGGCCATGATCGCGGACCACCATCTGGGGGCATGACCCCGGCTCGTCGCTCACGCTCTCGCCAGAACCAGCCCCTCCACCCGCGCGGCACCCGCCTGCCGCAGCACCCCGGCCAGTGCGAACAACGTGGCTCCGGTCGTCGCCACGTCGTCCACCACCAGGACATGCCGCCCGCCGAGGTCCGGCCCGTGCCACGCGAAGGCGCCGTTCACGTTTTGGCGGCGGGCCTTGCGCCCCAGCGCCTGCTGCGAGTCCGTCGCACGCACGCGTCGCAAACCCCGGTTTTCCAGCGCTACACCCAGCACCGCCGCCACACGCCGGGCCAGGACATCCGCCTGATTGAATCCGCGTTCGCGCAGGCGCCGGCCATGCAACGGCACCGGGATCACGAGATCGGAGTGCTCCGGGCTCAACCGGCGTTCCACCACCTCCTGCGCCAGTGCCGCAAGAATGCGTTCCGCCGTCGCATTGGCGCCATGCTTGTAGGCCAGGATCAGCTGGTCCAGGGGCCAGGCATATGCCCACCCGGCATGCAGCGCATCCAGGGCCGGGGGCTGGCGGATACAGGCCGGACAGACTCCGGCCACCGGCAGGGGCAGCGCACAGGCGGGACACGGGTGATCCAGCGGCGGGAGATCCGCCCGGCAGTCCGCGCAGATCGGCGGCCCGGGCGCCAGACACAGGCCGCAATGCGACGGATAGAGGGCCTCCCCCAGCCACTCGGCGCAGGCGGCGGCCCGGTCCCGCCAGCGGGCGGCCCGCGCCGCTGCCGCGCCCGGTTGCGGTGAAGGGGTCAGGGACATGATGGTATGCTCTGCGTTTTGCATTCAGGGTAGACCATGGCCACCAGGACCATCTCCGGGCGCAGCTCGCGGCGCGCCGCGTCGATGTTCGATATCGGCAACCTGATCAGTGTGTCGATTGCCGGAATCCCGCTGTTCGTCGTCAGCAGCGAGGGGGTCGGGGTAGGTTTCATTATCGCCGCGATCATGGGGATCGTCCCGTTGGTACTGTGGTTCGGCGGCTCCATGCTGGTCTATGCCCTGACCAAGCACCACCCCGATCCGCGCGTCGGCCACCACACCCAGTGGGCTGCCTATCGCTACTATGCCCTGATGGGTGCGCTGATCGTGGTCGCCACCTTCTTCCCGCCGGATCTCGACTACTACCGCGCCTACTGGGCCATCGCCGCGGCGATCCTGCTGCCCTGGACGATCTACGCCCTGTTCAACATCTACCGCGAGCCCTGGGCGGATGTCGACGTCCCTGCCGAAGCCGACGAGGAACATCATCTATGAGCACGCCCCGCCACGACTGGAACACCGACGAGGTCGAGGCCCTGCTCGACCTGCCGCTGAATGACCTGATCTTCCGCGCGCAGACGGTCCACCGCGAACACTTCGACCCGAACGCGGTGCAGGTAAGCACACTCCTGTCGATCAAGACCGGCGCCTGCCCCGAGGACTGCGCCTACTGCCCGCAAAGCGCGCACCACGAGGTCGAAATCGAGCGCGAACGCCTGCTGCCGCTGGACGAAGTGCTGGAGGCTGCGCGCAACGCCCGCGCCCAGGGCGCGACTCGCTTCTGCATGGGGGCGGCCTGGCGCAACCCCACCGACAAGAATCTGGAGCGCGTGATCGAGATGGTCCGCGCGGTCAAGGACGAGGGCCTCGAGACCTGCATGACCCTCGGCATGCTGAAGGCCGAGCAGGCGAAGCGCCTGTCCGAGGCAGGCCTGGACTACTACAATCACAACCTTGATACCTCGCCGGAGTTCTACGGCCACATCATCTCCACGCGCACCTACCAGGACCGCCTCGAAACCCTGGAACACGTGCGCGAGGCCGGTATGAATGTCTGCTGCGGCGGCATCCTCGGCATGGGCGAGTCGCGCCGCGACCGCGCGCGGCTGCTACAGCAGATGGCCAACCTCCCCAAGCACCCGGAGTCGGTGCCGATTAACCAGCTGATCCAGGTCGAGGGCACGCCACTGCACGGCATCGAACACCTGGACCCGCTGGAGTTCGTGCGCACCATCGCGGTCGCCCGCATTCTGATGCCGGCCTCCTACGTGCGCCTGTCCGCCGGACGCACCGAGATGTCCGACGAGATGCAGGCCCTGTGCTTCCTCTCCGGCGCCAACTCGCTGTTCTACGGCGACACCCTGCTGACCACGCCGAACCCCGGCGAGAATCACGACATGGCGCTGTTCGAACGCCTCGGCCTGCACCCGGAAACGGGCCCGGAAGCCCCCGCGAAATCGGACCAGCCGGCCTCCGCGTCGGCCTGAGCCGACCGGCCGGTGGCGGGCGACTTCCCCGATCATTTCTCGGCGGTGGCGACCGACTACGCCCGCCATCGCCCCGACTACCCTGTCGAGCTGTTTGACTGGCTGGCTGCCCACACGCCGCGACACGCCTGCGCCTGGGACTGCGCCAGCGGCAACGGTCAGGCCGCGCGGGGCCTGGCGCCACACTTCCCGCAGGTCGTTGCCACGGACGCCGCCCCGGCCCTTCTGGCTGGACTGGAGGCGACGCCCCGGCTTCAACGCGTGGCCTGCACCGCCGAGGCCTGTGCGCTGGCGGATGCCTCCGTGGATCTGGCCTGCGTGGCCCAGGCCGCGCACTGGTTTCGCCACCCCGAGTTTCACGACGAGGTCGCCCGCGTGCTGCGCCCGGGAGGATTGCTGGCGATCTGGGGCTACGGCGTGCTGCGCGCCGAGGATCCGGCGCTGGACCGCTTGCTGACCGACTTCCACGACACCACCCTGGCCCCCTGGTGGCCGGAAGAACGCAGCCACGTCCGCAGCCACTACCGCGACCTGCCTTTTCCGTGGCCCGAGATCGAGACCCCCACGTTTCGCATCGAGCGCCAGTGGCCGCGCGACAACCTGCTCGGCTATCTCGGCACTTGGTCGGCGATCCGGCGTGCCCGTGCCGCCGGTCACGACCCACTGGCCGCGCTGGCCCCGGCACTGCAGGCGCTGTGGCCCATCGCGACCACGCCGGCCCGGGTGCGCTGGCCGATCTTTCTGCGCGCGGGGCTGCGGCCATGAGCGACTCGCTGGAGCGCACCCTGGAACAGCGGCTGAGCGCCGCGCGCGACAGCGGGCGCTGGCGCCGCACCCGCGTGCTTGACGGCCCGCAACGCCCGGAACAGATCATCGACGGTTACCACATGGTGGCCTTCTGCTCCAACGACTACCTGGGCCTCGCCGCCGACCCGGCAGTGGTGGCCGCGGCCCGCGAAGCCCTGGACTACTACGGTGTCGGCGCCGGCGCCGCCCACCTGATCAACGGCCACACCCGGGCCCACGAGGAACTGGAACAGGCGCTGGCGCACTTCACCGGCCGCGAACGCGTACTGGTCTTCTCCACCGGGTACATGGCCAATCTGGCCCTGATGCAGGCCCTCGTCGGCCGCCACGACACGGTGTTCGAGGACCGCCTGAACCACGCGTCGCTGATCGACGCCGTGCGACTCTCCGGCGCGCGCAGCCAGCGCTACCGCCACGCCGAGCCCCAACACTTGCGTGAACGTCTGAACAAGGCTCCCGCGACCGGGCACCGCATGATCGTGACCGATGGTGTGTTCTCCATGGACGGCGACATCGCCCCGCTGCCGGAACTCGCCGCCCTCGCCCGCGAGTTCGACGCCTGGCTGATGGTGGACGACGCCCACGGCCTGTCGGTGCTGGGAGACACCGGCGGCGGCAGTTGTCAGCACTTTGGTCTTGGTAGCGGCGAGGTCCCGGTCCTGATGGGAACCCTGGGCAAGGGCTTCGGTACCGCCGGGGCCTTCGTGGCCGGCTCCGAACGGCTGATCGAGACCCTCATCCAGACCGCCCGTCCCTACATCTACACCACCGCGATGCCGGCAGCCCTGGCCGCCGCCACGCTGGCCTCGGTGCGCATCGCCGAGGCCGCCGGCGAGCGGCGCGAGCACCTGCAGCACCTGCTCCGGCGCCTGGGCGAGGGCCTGGACCGCCTCGGTCTGCCACACCCGCCACCGGTCACGCCCATCCAGCCCGTCACCCTGGGCACCGCGGCGCGCGCCAGTGCCGTCGCCGAGCGACTGTTCAAGGCCGGTTTCCTGGTTCCCGCGATCCGCCCGCCAACCGTACCGGAAGGGGAGGCGCGTCTGCGTATCACGCTGTCTGCCGCCCATACCGAAGCCCAGGTCGACGCCCTGCTCCGGGCCCTGGAACACGCGCTCGGCACGACGACCGCGTGAAACCGCGCACATATCCGCCATGAAGCCGGTCGCGCTTCCGGAAAACGCCCTGTCACGTTAAAGAAGCGTTCAGCGAAACCACGCAACGCTGGGGCTTCCCCCGTTCACAAGGAGACGGACCATGGCACGGACATGCAATCAATCCCGTCGCGGCCGACCCGCGCACCTGAAGGTGCTGACGGCCGCGCTGCTGTTCGGCTTCGCGGCCGACACACTGGCCGCGCCCCCGCCCTGGGCCCCGGCCCACGGCCGGCGCGCGCAGAATGACCCCGGTTACGAGGGGTATCACGGGCGCAGTGTCGAGCGCTGGGAACATGACTTCGGGGTGATGGACGGGCGCTGCAACCGCGACGCCATCGGCGCCGCGATCGGTGGGGGTGCAGGGGCCGTGATCGGTCATCGGGTCGGCGGCGGTGACCCAGTGGCAATCCTGATCGGCGCGGCCGGCGGCGCCATCCTCGGCGGCATCATCGGCCGCCAGATGGACCGCAACGACCAGGCCTGCATGGGGCATGCCCTGGAGCTGGCCGGCACCGGCCAGACCGTGCACTGGCTTAATGCCCACGACCAACGGGTGCAGCTAACCCCACGCCGCAACCGCGACAGTGGCTGCCGCGACTTCGAGATGACCATCGACGGGCGGCGCCAAACCGGCACCGCCTGCCCGTCGGCACCGGGTCACTGGGAGATCCGGGGCTAAACGCAGCCTTTTCTAAAGCTCCCCACGCTCGGCCAGGGAGACGCTCTCGTCGGCGATAATCACATGGTCGAGGACACGAACGTCCACCAGCCCCAGGGCGTCGGCCAGGCGGCGGGTGATCGCGACATCCGAGCACGACGGCTCGGCCACGCCCGAGGGATGGTTGTGCGCCAGAATGACCGCCGCCGCGTTGTGATGCAGCGAGCGGCGCACGACCTCGCGCGGGTGTACGGACGCCCCGTCGATGGTGCCGCGAAAGAGCTCCTCGAAGGCGATCACACGGTGGCGGTTGTCGAGGAACAACACGCCGAAGACCTCGAAGGGATAGTCACGCAGGCGCGCCGCGAGGAACTGCCGGGTCGCTCCCGGCGAGGTCAGCGCGTCACCCCGTTCCAGGTCGGCGGCCAGATGCCGACGCCCCATCTCCAGCACCGCCTGCAGCTGGGCGTACTTGGCATCCCCCAGCCCCGGCGCGGCGCAGAATCCGGCCTGATCCGCCTGCAACAGGGGCCGCAGCCCGCCGAAGCGGCTGAGCAGATCCCGCGCCACATCCACCGCGCTCTTGCCCGCGACGCCGGTGCGCAGAAAGATCGCCAGCAGCTCCGCATCCGACAATGCGCCCGCGCCGCGCTCGATCAGCTTCTCCCGCGGGCGCTCGGCCGCGGGCCAGTCGGTAATCGCCATCCCCACCTCCTTGTGGTTGCGTGACGTTCGTTCAACTTGTTGAGTCCGGCTCCGCGGATCGCGTCATCCAGTCGAGGCCGGGTGCGTCGCGCCCAGCGAAACGCCCCGTTCAAACGCTCGACCGCTCTACGGTCGTCCGCGGACGCACCCACAGTCCCACGATGCGGTTCGCTCCGCTCATCCGCATCCTGCAACCCGGAACCGCGCCCGGGCCCTGGGCTAGTCCTCGAAGCGGGAGATGTCGCGCACCGCGCCGAAGGCGGCGGAGGTCGTCATCAGGGCATAGGCGCGCAGGGCCTGGGACACCTGGCGGCTTCGGGACTCGGGCTTCCAGGCCTTCGGGCCGCGGGCATCCATGGCCTCGCGCCGGGCCGCCAGCGTGGCACCGTCGACGTCGATGCGGATCTCGCGCCCGGGAATGTCGATGACGATGGTGTCACCCTCCTCGATCAGGCCGATTGCGCCACCCTGTGCCGCCTCCGGCGAGACGTGGCCGATGGACAGCCCGGAGGTACCGCCGGAGAAGCGTCCGTCGGTAATCAGCGCGCATTCCTTGCCCAAGCCCCTGGACTTCAGATACGAGGTCGGGTAAAGCATCTCCTGCATGCCGGGGCCGCCCTTGGGGCCCTCGTAGCGGATGATCACGACGTCACCCGCCCGGATCTGGTCACCAAGGATGGCCTCAACGGCCGATTCCTGACTTTCGAAGATACGGGCAGGGCCGGAGAAGACGCGGATCGTCGAAGTGGGCACGCTGGTGGTGTAACGCAGCTGCTCCGTTTCAAACATACTCTCGTCCACACCCGCGGTCTTCACGATGCAGCCGTCCGGGGCCATGTTGCCGTAGAGCACGGCCAGGCCGCCGTCCTGCGAGTAGGCATGCTCGATGTCGCGGATGCAGCCGGTCTCGCGATCGATGTCCAGGCTGTCCCAGCTCTTGTCCTGACCGAACGCAACCTGGGTGGGCACGCCGCCCGGGGCGGCCTTGTACAGCGTCTCGGAGGCGGCGGCGTGGCGCATCACGTCCCATTGCTCCAGTGCCTGGCCCATGGTGTCGGCATGCACGGTCGGGATATCGCGGTGAATCAGCCCGCCGCGATCCAGCTCGGCGAGGATGCCGACCACGCCACCGGCACGGTGCACGTCCTCCATGTGGTAGAGCTGGGTGGCCGGGGCGACCTTGCACAGATTCGGCACCTTGCGCGACAAGCGGTCGATGTCGGCCATGGTGAAGTCCACTTCTCCCTCGCGCGCGGCCGCCAGCAGGTGCAGCACGGTGTTGGTGGAACCGCCCATCGCGATATCCAGGCTCATCGCGTTTTCGAAGGCCTCGAAGGTGGCAATGGATCGCGGCAGCACGGAGGCGTCGTCCTGCTCGTAGTAGCGTTTGGCGAGCTCGACCACGCGCTGGCCGGCCTGCTCGAACAGGCCCTTGCGCCCGGCGTGGGTGGCCAGCAGCGAACCGTTGCCCGGCAGCGACAGGCCCAGCGCCTCGGTCAGGCAGTTCATCGAGTTGGCGGTGAACATGCCGGAGCAGGAGCCGCAGGTCGGGCAGGCGGAGCGCTCGATGGACTCCACTTCCTCGTCCGAGGCACTGGAGTCGGCAGCCTTGACCATCGCGTCCACCAGATCCAGGTGGATGACCTTGTCGCTGCCTGGTGCCTGCACCTTGCCCGCCTCCATCGGCCCGCCGGAAACGAACACCACCGGGATGTTCAGGCGCATCGCGGCCATCAGCATACCGGGGGTGATCTTGTCGCAGTTGGAGATGCAGACCAGGGCATCGGCGCAGTGCGCGTTGACCATGTACTCCACCGAGTCGGCGATAATCTCGCGCGAGGGCAGGGAGTAGAGCATCCCGCTGTGGCCCATCGCGATGCCGTCGTCCACCGCGATGGTGTTGAACTCCTTGGCCACACCACCGGCCTTCTCCACCTCGCCGGCCACCAGCTGACCCAGATCCTTCAGGTGCACGTGCCCCGGCACGAACTGGGTGAAGGAATTGGCGATGGCGATGATCGGCTTGCCGAAATCGCCATCCTGCATGCCGGTGGCGCGCCACAGGGCGCGGGCACCGGCCATGTTGCGGCCGTGGGTGGTGGTGCGGGAACGATAGGCGGGCATGGGTTCGGGCTCTCGTGAACGTTTACGCGAAAGCGGAATCGTACATAATGAGTCGTACAAACCCCAGTACCCCGAGGTCCGTGGAATGAAAATCGAAGTCGAGAACATCAAGTGCGGCGGCTGCGCCAGCTCCATCCGCAAGGGCCTGCTGCAGGTCGAGGGCGTCACCGGCGCCGAGGTGGACGTGGAAGGCGGTGCGGTCGAGGTCGAGGCCCCGGACAGCGCCCGCGAGGCGGTGGCCGCGAAACTCGCCAATATGGGCTATCCGGAAGTCGGGTCGGTCTCCGGCCTGCGTTCCGCCGGCGCCAAGGCCAAGTCCTTCGCCAGCTGCGCCGTGGGCCGCATGAGCGGCGAATAGGCCGTGACGCCAGCCTTGTGGGGCCGGGCGTGGCACGGCCTTGCCTGGCTGGCACTAATCGTCGTCCTCGGCGCGGGCCAGGCGCACGCGGACGACGGGCTGCCAACCGCCGATCTGGCGATCGGCGAGCAGACCCTCACGATCGAAATCGCCGCGACAGACCGCAGTCGCCGCGTAGGGCTGATGCACCGTGACCACCTGCCCGGAGACCGCGGCATGCTGTTCGTCTGGCCGCGCCCGGCGCAGTACGGGATGTGGATGCAGAACACCCGCATCCCGCTGGACGTGGCCTTCATCGATGCGCATTTCACCATCACCAACATCGCCACCATGACGCCCCACTCCACCCGCATCCACGAGGCGAAACGCCCCGTGCGCTACGCCCTGGAGGTCAATGCCGGGTGGTTCGAGGCACATGGCATCGGGGCCGGCGACCGCGTGCCAGATCTCGAGCGCGCGCTGGGCCAGAGCGACTGAGCCACCGAGGAAGCCCCGCGGCATCGGGGTCCGGGCGTGCGAATTGGTCCGCGTCTCCCTAGACTGTCCGGTCAGGACACCCACAGGAAACGGATGCGCACGTGACCACCATGCCCACTCCCCCATCCGCTCGCCCGGGCGCGCCCTTGCGCCGGACCCCGCAGCCCGGGGAGCTGGCGTGGTTCCGTGATGCCGTGCCGTACATTGCCGCCCACCGCGGGCGCACCATGGTGATCGCACTGGCGGGCGAGGCCGCCCATGCACCGGAATTCCCGGCACTGATGCGCGACATCGCCAAACTCAATGCCCTCGGCATCCGGGTTGTACTGGTCTACGGTGCCCGCCCGCAGATCGAGACGCGGATGGCGGAACGTGGACTGACCCCGGCCTACGCGAACGGGCTGCGCGTGACCAACGCCCCGGCACTGGACGCGGTGCTGGACGCGGTGGGCCGGCTGCGCCTGCAGATCGAGGGCCTGCTGTCGCGCAGTCTGGGCCAGCCGGGTACCGGCAACGCCCGGCTGCGCGTGGCGGGCGGCAACTTCGTCACCGCCCGCCCGCTGGGCGTCCGCGACGGCGTGGACTTCCATTACACCGGCGAGGTGCGCGGGGTGGACACCACCGCACTCGCGGCCTTGCTGGACCGCGAGCAGGTGGCCTTGGTCTCCCCGCTCGGGTACTCCCCCACCGGCGAGGTATTCAACCTCTCCGGCGAGGATGTCGCCACCCAGGTTGCGATCGCGCTGAACGCCGACAAGCTCATCTTTCTCACCGAAGCCGGGGTCCTGCGAGACCCCGAACACGGCGTGCTCGACCAGCTCACCGTACCCGCTGCCCAGGAACTGCTGGAGACCGCCACCGACCTTCCGGAAGAACTGGCCAACCACTTGCGAAGCGCCATCGACGCCTGCCACCGCCGCGAGATGCGCGTGCACCTGGTGGACCGGCACGACGACGGCGGGCTGCTGACCGAACTGTTCACCCGCCAGGGGATCGGGACACTGGTTTCGCGCGAGCCGCTGGAGCAACTGCGTCCGGCGACGCTCGACGATGTTGGTGGCATCCATGCCCTGCTGGAACCGCTGGAGGCCGAAGGCATCCTGGTGCATCGCGCCCGGGAACACCTGGAACTGGAGATCGACCGCTTCCAGGTACTGGAGGCCGATGGCCTAATTATCGGCACTGCCGCGCTGTACCCCTTCGAGACGGATGCGGCGGAGATCGCCTGCCTGGCCCTGCACGCGGACTACCGCGGGAGTGGCCGCGGCGACCGCCTGCTGCAGGCCATGGAACAACAGGCGCGGGAGCAGGGTATCCGGCGGGTGTTCGTGCTCACCACACGCACCGCCCAGTGGTTCCAGGAACGCGGCTACACGCCGGGCCAGGTGGACGACCTGCCCGCCAGCCGCCAGACCCGCTACAACCAGGCGCGCAACTCGCGGGTCTTTACCCGCAGCCTGGACACCGCGTAGCGACGCAACAGGCTACTGGGTGTAGCGCGCCTCGTCGCGCTCGTGAGCCTCCTGGGCGGCCACGCTCAGGGTTGCGATCGGCCGGGCTTCCAGC
>NZ_JAWLFK010000002.1:14864-90153 GCF_041685615.1 Thioalkalivibrio sp. | reverse complement strand
CGCGGATTACTCGCGGCGGAAGTCGTCATGGCAGGCCTGGCAGGACTGCCCAAGGTCTCGGAACCGGATGGCATATTCGTCTTCGTCACCGGCCTCTACCGCCGTGTGCAGGGCCTCGGCGGCTTCGCGGGTGTCGCTGGCGAGCTCCTCGAAGCGCTCCCAGTCGTCCCAGATCTCTTCCTTGGCGTCGGTTTCCGGGAAATCACTGCCCTCTGGAAACAGGCTCGGGATATCCTGGCTGAGATCTACCAGCTGGCTGGTGTGCATCTGCAGATTGTCGCCGTAGTCGGCACCGTCCACGACCACGGCCGCGATAGCCCCGACGTTGCCGCCGATCGCGCTCATCACGCCCTGGCGATAGTCAATGGTCGACTCGTGTTCATCGAAGGCATGTACAGCACTCGTAGCGCCCAGCCCGAGGGTCAGTGCGGCGGCGACGGCGGCGGTGGTAAAGAGGCCTGCTAGGCTTTTCATGGTGTTTCCTCCCTGTAACGAACGAAGATTTCACCTGCATCTGGCGAAACAAATATTGGGACCCACTATAGACGTTAGGCCCGGCCAATTTCCATGCGCACGGTCTCGTTCACGCATCCCGGACAGGCCTTCTTCTGTTGACCCCTCGCCCAATGTGGGGTTCCGTGCGTACCCGCTACAATCACACTGCATTCATTCGCCGCCATAACCATGCCACAACAATCAGCGAACACAGCCGACCGTGCCGCCCTCCGCGAGGCCGTCATCCTCGCCGGCCTGGAGACCAACCGCCGCGGGCTGAATCAGGGCACCTCCGGCAATATTAGCGTGCGTCACGACGACGGCATGCTGATTACGCCGTCCGGAGTCGCTTACGAGGCGCTGCAGCCGGACGATCTGGTGTATGTCGATGCGAATGGACACTGGGCGCCGGGCCGCAAGCCGTCTAGCGAGTGGCACTTCCACCGCGCCATCCTCCAGGCGCGCCCCGATCTTGGAGCGGTCATCCACGTACATTCAGTCCATGCCAGCGTCGTGGCAATCCAGGGCCTAGACATACCCGCCCTCCACTACATGATCGCGGCCGCCGGGGGAAACTCGATCCGCTGCGCGCCGTACGCCACCTTCGGCACGGAAGCCCTGTCGCAGCTTGCCGTGGAAGCCCTGCAGGACCGCACCGCGTGCCTACTGGCCAACCACGGGATGATCGCGACCGGACCGGATCTGGAGCGGGCGCTGTGGCTCGCCGGAGAGGTTGAACTCCTGGCACAGCAGTATGTGCTCAGTCTGCAGATCGGGGGGCCGCGGCTTCTGAACGATGCGGAAATGGAGCGTGTTCTGGAGAAGTTCCGCCACTACGGGCCCCAGCATGGCGGGGACTAGGTTCCCCACGTGCAGAATGGCCGCACAGAAGTGACCGAGCCTTGTCCGCACGCAAAAGCGACTTGCGAGCAAACGTGTACATTGATCGGTTTTTCCCTAGAGGCCGGGCGGCCCGCCTTCCGCGTCGGCGAGAGGCGCCGAGCGCGGGGCAAAATCGGTTTGATCGCGCGTTTCGAGATAGTGGCGCATGGCCCAGGTGACCGACGGAAAGGCCAGGTCCCGCGGCAATTCGGCGAACCGGAACAAACCAACCTCTTGCGATTCGGGGCCAGGCGCAATCGCATCACTAAGCAGGCGCGCCCGGTAGATCATCTGTACATGGCCGATATGTGCCACGCTGTAGACCCCAAGCAACTGATCGGTTTCCAGGCGCGCACGGGCTTCCTCCCAGGCCTCGCGGCGGGCACCCGCGGCCGGGCTCTCGCCCTTTTCCATGAAGCCGGCCGGCAGCGTCCAGTAACCCCGGCGTGGTTCGATGGCCCGGCGGCACAGCAACACGCGATCCTCCCAGATGGCCACGCTGCCGACGATGATTCGCGGGTTCTCGTAGTCAACGAAGCCACAATGGTCGCAGACGCGTCGTTCGCGATCGTCGCCCTCGGGAATATGAATGTGGAAGCTGGGGTCCAGGCCGGACGGGTTGCGACTCATGGCGGTACCGTATTGGGTATTCAAGGGCTACGGACGAGGCGAACCGACGTCACTCGACGACGTATCTCGAAACACGCGCCGACGGCGACGGTCCACAATAGAGAATTGCGCACCGAGGCAGTACAGAGGGGATCATGACCACACGCACACGCTTTACCGTCGGTGAGCTGGTTCACCATACCAAGTTCGATTACCGCGGTGTGATCGTCGATGTCGATCCGGTGTATGCCGGCTCCGACGAATGGTACGAAACCGTGGCCAAAAGTCGTCCACCGAGGGATCAACCGTGGTATCACGTGCTGGTGGATGGTTATTCGCACAGTACCTACGTCGCGGAACGCCATCTGGAGCCCGATACCCGCGGCGAACAGATCGAGCATCCTGCCCTCGGCCAGTTCTTCGACCGATTCATGAACGGCCGCTACTCGCGCCACGGTGATCCGGCCGCCCATTGATCCTGCCGGCGAGCGCGTCTCGGTATCCAGCGTCTCCACAAACAACAGCACAGGGAAGCCCATGGCACAGGACAACCGCCGCAGTCGCGTCGTTACCGAAGGCCCGCGCCGCACACCCAACCGCGCGATGCTGCGCGCTGTCGGCTTCGGAGATGACGACTTCCAGCGCCCGATCGTGGGCATCGCCAACGCCCACAGCACCATTACTCCCTGCAACATGGGCATTGGCGCCCTCGCCGCCCGCGCCGAACAGGCCGTGCGCGAGGCTGGGGGTATGCCGCAGACGTTCGGCACCATCACCATCTCCGACGGCATCTCCATGGGTACGCCCGGGATGAAGTACTCGCTGGTCTCGCGCGAGGTGATCGCCGACGCCATCGAGACCGTGGTCAACGGCCAGAGCCTGGACGGTATCCTGGCCACCGGGGGCTGCGACAAGAACATGCCCGGCGCAATGATCGCCCTGGCCCGCCTCAACGTACCCGGCATCTTTGTCTACGGGGGCACCATCAAGCCCGGACACTACAAGGGGCAAGATCTCACGATCGTCAGCGCATTCGAGGCCGTCGGCCAGCATGGCGCCGGAAATCTTCCCGACGAGGATCTGCTGGGTGTGGAGAAGAACGCCTGCCCCGGGGCCGGTTCCTGCGGGGGCATGTTCACGGCCAACACCATGTCCAGTGCCTTCGAGGCCATGGGCATGAGCCTTCCCGGCTCCTCCACCCAGGCCGCCGAGGACCCGGAAAAGGGCGACTCGGCCGCGCGATCGGCCGAGGTGCTGATGGAGGCGATCCACGCGAACCGCCGTCCGCGCGACATCCTGACGCGCGAGGCCTTGGAGAATGCCCTCGCCGTGGTCATGGCCCTGGGCGGTTCCACCAATGCGGTGCTCCATCTGCTGGCCATCGCCCATGCCGCCAAGGTGAAACTCGACATTGATGACGTCGAGCGCATCCGCCGCAAGGTTCCGGTACTGTGCGACCTGAAGCCCTCCGGCCGCTATGTCACGACGCAGTTCCATGCGGTGGGCGGCACGCCCCAGGTGATGAAGATGCTGCTGAATGCCGGCCTGTTGCACGGCGACTGCATGACCATTACCGGCGCGACCCTCGCCGAGACCCTGGCGGATATCCCTGCACTGCCCGCCCCGGATCAGGACATCATCCGACCCCTGGATCGGCCCCTGTACCCGCACGGCCATCTGGCCATCCTCAAGGGGAACCTGGCCACCGAGGGCGCGGTGGCCAAGATCACCGGCCTCAAGCGAACCGCGATCGCCGGCCCCGCTCGCTGCTTCGATTCCGAGGAAGAATGCCTGGACGCCATCCTGGCCGGCCAGGTCCAGGCGGGCGACATCCTGGTCATTCGCTACGAAGGCCCGCGTGGCGGCCCCGGAATGCGCGAGATGCTGGCGCCTACTGCCGCGATCATCGGGGCTGGCCTCGGCGATGCGGTCGGGCTCATCACCGACGGGCGTTTTTCCGGCGGGACCTACGGGATGGTGGTCGGCCATGTCGCTCCCGAGGCCGCCGCGGGCGGTGCCATCGCGTTGGTTCATGATGGCGATATCATCGAAATCGATGCCGAGGACAACCGGCTGGCGCTCCGCGTCGAGGATGCCGAACTGGAACGCCGGCGCGCCGCTTGGCAAACGCCGGCCCCGCGTTTTGACCGGGGCGTCCTCGGAAAGTACGCGCGGACGGTGGGTTCGGCGAGTCGCGGGGCCGTAACCGACGACTTCAGCGGATCGTGACACGGCACCCGGCGCCATGACGCATCCGGATCCCCGGCATCCCGACTTCAGCATGATGCCGCCGGTGATCGGCTTCCTGCTGGTCACCAATGTCGCCCTTTTCCTGGTGATGCCCTGGCTGGGCGACTGGTTGATCAGTCACTTCGCACTCTGGCCCATCGGAACGCCGGCGACCATCCACCAGGACGGCACCTGGATGCGAGTGCCGGACTTCCAGTTGTGGCAACTCGTGAGCTACGGCTTCCTGCATGGCGGACCGGTCCACCTGTTCGTGAACCTCTTCGCGGTGTGGATGCTGGGGGTGCAGATCGAGAATGCGTGGGGATCGCGCACCTTCGGGGTCTATTTCCTGATCTGCGTGATCGGTGCAGGACTGGTACAGCTGGCAGTGAGCGCCCCAGGCAACGGCGACATGATCTATCCAACCATTGGCGCGTCGGGTGGGGTTTTCGGGGTGCTTCTGGCGTTCGGAATGATGTTCCCCAACCAGCGCCTGTTCCTGATCTTCCTGCCCATCCCGATCAAGGCCAAATACTTCGTGATCGGCTACGGCGCGCTGGAGTTGTACCTGGGAATCTCCGGTACGCTGGCCGGCATTGCCCATTTCGCCCATCTGGGCGGGATGGGCTTCGGCTTTCTGCTGATCCAGTACTGGCGTGGACGTTTGCCGATCCGGCCGCGTCAGCGCCGTTTCTGGTGGTGAGGCCTCCGGATGCCGGCCGCCAGGATCAGTTCGCTGGCCGGTCGCGCAGATAGGCCGCGAAGTCGTCTTTCAGTTCCGGGTGGTTGAGCGCGAACTCGACCGTCGCCTCCAGGTAGCCAAGCTTCGAGCCACAGTCGAAGCGCCGCCCCTCGAAGTTGAAGGCCGTCACCCGCTCCAGATCCAGCAGGCGCGCGATCGCATCGGTCAGCTGAATCTCGCCGCCGGCCCCCGGCTTCTGCGTGGCCAGCATCTCGAAGATCTTCGGCGTCAGGACGTAGCGCCCCACCACAGCGACATTGGAGGGTGCCCGGTCGGGGTCGGGCTTTTCCACGATGCCCTTCACGTCCCAGCTTCGCGGGCCAGTCTGCACTGGATCGATGATCCCGTATTGATGCGTCCGGTCCGCCGGCACCTCTTCCACCCCCAGCACGCTGCAGCCGTGCTCGGCGTATTGCTCGACCATTTGCCGTGTCGCGCCGCCACTGGCCGATTCGATCAGGTCATCGGCCAGGATGACCGCAAAGGGCTCGTTGCGGACAATCGGATGGGCACAGGCGACGGCATGCCCGAGACCTAGCGCATCGGACTGGCGCACGTAGACACACGTCACCTTGGGCGGGACGATGTTGCGAACCTGCTCGAGAAGCTCGGTCTTGCCGCGCTCCTCCAGCTCGTGTTCCAGCTCGTAGGCCTTGTCGAAGTGATCCGGAATGGAACGCTTGTTCCGCCCGGTGACGAACACCAGCGTCTCGATCCCGGCCGCGACGGCCTCCTCGGCCGCGTACTGGATCAGCGGCTTGTCCACGATCGGGAGCATCTCCTTCGGATTCGCCTTGGTGGCCGGCAGAAAGCGCGTGCCCATGCCGGCCACGGGGAAAACGGCGGTACGAATCGGGGCGTGATTCTGGCTCATTCCTTCTCCTGATGGATCCATAACGAACCCCCGGCCCACGTATCCTTTCGGACTCGTCGACCGGGGGCAGGAACTGGATGGCGGCAGGGGCCGCCACCCGCCGCGTTACTCGACGACGATGCGGTCGAGATTCATCTCCACGGTGCGCTCCCCGATCCCTGAAACCTCGGTCAGGGCTTGAACCGAGGCAAAGTCACCGTGGGCCTCCCGGTGTTCCACAATGGCTTGCGCCTTGACCGGGCCCACGTTGTCCAGCGCGGCCAGTTCCTCGGCGGATGCCCCGTTCAGGTCGATCGGCTGCCCGCCCGAGGCGGTCACCATCACCAGCGGCAGAACACAAAGCCCCGCCAGGGCCCAGCACTTCGCACATTGAAAAAGCTTGTTCATGAAAACGCTCCTTATCTTCATTTGGTTGACCGGTGCATCCCTGCACCAAGGGCATCCTAGCGGGATCAACGGGCCGGGAAAACCCCCTTAATCCGAAGCGTCATTCGGCACACCCAGCCGTGTGACGAAGGCCTCCATTGCTTTGGCCGGATCCGGTGCCCGCGTGATCGGCCGGCCGACGACGATCGCGCTGGCGCCGGCCGCAAGGGCCCGTTCGGGTGTCATGACGCGCTTCTGGTCATCCCCTGCCGCGTCCTCCAGCCGGATCCCCGGGGTCACCAGCAGGGGGCGTGCGCCCAACCGGCGTCGCAGCATGCCCGCCTCCTGGGCCGAACAGACCAGGCCCTCCAGCCCTGCCTTTTGTACCGCCAGTTCGCCCAGTAGGCCCACCTGATCCGCCGGCTCACGGCTCACGCCGATCTCACGCAGGGTTTCGGCGTCGCTGGAAGTCAGTACGGTCACCGCCAGTAGTGCGCTCGTGTCATTGGTCTCGCGCACCGCTTCGTGTGCCGCCCGCATCATCTCCAGGCCACCGCTGGCATGCACATTGATCAGCCAGACGCCGGTGCGCGCGGCCGCCCGGCAGGCGGCCGCGACGGTGTTCGGGATGTCATGGAACTTCAGGTCCAGAAACACCCGAAAACCCAGATCGTGAAGCCGGTGCAGCAGGTCGGGCCCGGCGACGACGAACAGTTCGAATCCGACCTTCAGTGCACAGTGGGCCGGGTCCAGCTGGCGCGCGAAGGTCAGGGCCGCATCGGCCTCGGCGAAGTCGAGGGCCACGATCAGGCGTGTTGCAGGTTCCGGGGTCACAGTCATGAGTGGGGACTCCCTTCGCGGATCAGCGCCTCCTCGGCGGCCTCCGTCGTCTGGTCAATGTCAAAATCCAGCCCGCGGAGGGTGTCCCAGCGGCGACAACTCGGGCACTGCCATACATGCGCTCGCCCCTGATAGCCACAGTTCACGCACTGGTACAGGTGCTGGGTACCGAGCTGGTCCGACAGGGCCTTCTCGAATGCCGAGAATTCCGCGCTGTATTGCTGGACCGCTGGCAGGATTTTCATCCAGCGAACGGCCTCCAGCAGTCCGGAAGTCGGTACCGGACGCTGCGCCAGGATCTGGCCCAGTTCCGCCAGGGCCGCGTCGAGTCTTCCCGTGCGCCGATACAACCGCATCAGCGCGATTCGCGCCATCGTAATGCCACGATTGCGGGCGAGATCATCCAGCAGTTCTTCCAGCTGGCCGAGACGGTTTTCTCCGGGGAGCTCCTGATGCAACCGCTCGATTCTTGGTACCAGCAGTGGCGCCAGCTGCGGGGTTCGGGCGACCGCTTCGCGCCCGAACCGGATTGCCTCGTGAATTTCTCCGGCCCGTGCCGCGATTTCCGACTGAATCAACAGGGCCCGGGACAATCCCGGCACCAGGGACTCCGCCTGTTCCGCGCGTGCCCTGGCCGCATCCGAGGCTCCCTGATCCAGCGAAGTCTGGGCTAGCTCACAGTGGTAGTGCGCAAGCCGTTGTTCTTCGTGGGGAACCCCGTGTTCCTTCAGGCGTTCGCCCACCTCGATCGCCCGTTCCCATTCGCGCTGGGTCTCGTACACCTGACGCAGCCCCTCGAGCGCGGCCACCGCCTGGTGCGGCGAATCGGCCAGTTCCCGAAACACAGCCTCTGCTCGATCCAGCACTCCGGCCAGGAGGAAATCCTCGCCCAGCTCGCACAGCGCCTGGGAACGCTGCGCCGCGGGCAACGTGGGCCGCGCAACGAGGTTCTGGTGGATGCGGATTGCCCGGTCGACCTCACCCCGCCGGCGGAACAACCGACCCAGGATCACGTGGGTCTCGAAGGTCTCGTGATCCACCTCCACCATCTCGATGAAGGCCTGCAGGGCATCGTCCGTGCGGTCATCCAGCAGGTGGCGCACCCCTTCGAGGTAGCGGTCCAGCGAGGGCTCGGGTTCCTCGTAGTCTTCCGGAACACCAAAGCGCGCCAGCCACCACCCGCTGGCAGCGGCTATCGGAAGCAGTAACCAGAACCAGTCATCCATCATGGGCGGCGACGGGTCCCGTGTGCGAAGGAATCAGTAAGGGAAGAAAGGCGTCGCATGAATTTCACGCGACTAGTAGAAATCCCGCATGGGCGCGGTACGCAACTGCTCGACCTCGACCTTCAGGGCGTGGTTTTGTTCGCGAAGGTCGGCGATCTTCTGGCGGAGGCGGCGCAGCCGCAGCCATAGAACAAACGAGGCCAGAAGGACCCCGAAGATCGCTGAAACGCCGAGAAACACAACGAGGGGCGCCTCGATCTCGATGCCCGGCAGTGCGAGGGTCACCAGGTCTTCGTTCAAAACCACAAGAATGCCAACAGCGGAAGAGATCACGATCAACGCGGCGAAGGCCACGGCGTTGCGAACCCGCTGTCGACGCCGCTCATCCACGGGCGATCTAGGCGCTCTCTTCCGCGGTGCCGTTGACCCGTTCACGCAATTCCTTGCCCGGTTTGAAATGGGGGACATGCTTGCCGGGCAAGGCAACACCTTCGCCGGTCTTGGGGTTGCGTCCCAGCCGGGGTGGCCGGAAATGCAGGGAAAAACTGCCAAAGCCGCGAATTTCGACCCGTTGGCCGTTAGCCAGCGCATGACTCATGCGCTCGAGTAATGCCTTGACCGACATTTCGACATCCCGGGCAGGCAGGTGAGGCGACTTTCGCGCGAGGTTCTCGATCAATTCCGATTTGGTCATCTGGCACTCGTCACAGACAGGAAGGAAATCCGGTTTCCCGGTACAAAATGGCCCACGGCACCCTCTGGTACCGTGGGCCAGTGCGGAACGGACTTAGTCGTTCTTGTCCATCTGTTCCTTCAGCAGGTCGCCCAGGGTCGTACCGCTGCCGGCGTTGCTGCCGTAGTCGGACACCATCTCGGCCTCCTCGGCACGATCCTTGGCCTTGATTGACAGGCTGATGGCGCGGGTCTTCTTGTCGACGCCCATGAACTTGGCTTCGACGGTGTCGCCCACGTTGAGCACGGTGCTCGCGTCTTCGACACGGTCCTGCGAGATATCCGCCGCCCGCAGGATGCCGTCGATACCGTCGGCCAATTCGATCACCGCGGCCTTGGCGTCCACTTCCTTGACAGTGCCCTTCACGATGCTGCCCTTGCTGTGTTCGGCCACAAAGTTGGCAAACGGGTCGCGGTCCAGCTGCTTCAGGCCCAGGGAGATGCGTTCGCGCTCGGGGTCCACGGACAGGACCACGGCCTCGACCTCGTCACCCTTCTTGAAGTTGCGGATCGCCTCTTCCCCTGCTTCGTGCCAGGACAGGTCGGAAAGGTGGATCAGGCCGTCGATGCCGCCTTCCAGGCCAACGAAGACGCCGAAATCGGTGATCGACTTGATCTGGCCACGGACCTTCTCGCCACGGTTGTGGTTGGCGGCGAAGTCGTCCCAGGGGTTGGACTGACACTGCTTCATGCCCAGCGAGATGCGGCGGCGTTCTTCGTCCAGGTCCAGGATCATCACCTCGACCTCGTCGCCGATCGCGACCATCTTGCCCGGGTTGACGTTCTTGTTGGTCCAGTCCATCTCGGACACGTGCACGAGGCCTTCCACGCCGTCCTCGATCTCCACGAAGCAGCCGTAGTCGGTGATGTTGGTGACCTTGCCGAAGATGCGGGTGCCGGTCGGATAACGGCGGGTGATGTTCTCCCACGGATCCTCGCCCAGCTGCTTCAGGCCCAGCGAAACGCGCATGCGCTCGCGATCGAACTTGAGCACCTTGACCTCGACTTCCTCCCCGATCTCGACCACGTCGGACGGATGCTTGACCCGCTTCCAGGCCATGTCGGTGATGTGCAGCAGGCCGTCGATGCCGCCCAGGTCCAGGAACGCCCCGTAGTCGGTCAGGTTCTTGACGATACCCTTGACCTGCGCGCCTTCCTGCAGGTTCTTCAGCAGTTCTTCGCGCTCGGCGCTGTACTCCTGCTCGACCACGGCGCGACGCGAGACCACGACGTTGTTACGGCGACGATCCAGCTTGATGAGCTTGAATTCCAGCTCCTTGCCTTCCAGGTACGCGGTATCGCGCACGGGACGGACATCCACGAGTGAACCCGGCAGGAACGCACGAATGTCTCCCAGCTCGACGGTGTAACCGCCCTTGACCTTGCCGGAGATCTTGCCGGTGACGTACTGCTCTTCTTCCATCGCGGCTTCGAGACGGTCCCAGGCCTTGGCACGCTTGGCCTTCTCGCGCGACATGCGCGTCTCGCCGAAACCGTCTTCCGGGGTCTCGAGGGCCACTTCGACGACATCGCCGACCTTGACCTCGAGTTCGCCCTCGTCGTTCATGAACTGCTCGGTGGGAATGACCCCCTCGGACTTCAGGCCGGCGTTCACCACGACGACTTCCGGGGTGACCTCAATGACGGTGGCACTGAGGATGGCACCCGGCTGCATCTGGGTGTAGGCCATGCTCTCTTCGAGCAGTTGCGCGAAACTTTCACTCATGGATTTGTGAACCTGTGGTTTAACAAAGGCTTGCAGAAGCTTCCTGCAACCAGTTCTAGACGTTTGTGATCCCGCTTCCGACGGCTTATTCCGCGGGGCGGGGGCTTTGTTCCGGGAGTACGTCCCGGAGGCGCTCCAGGATCATGTCCACCACGCCAATGATGTCGAGGTCCGTAGTATCCAGTTCCCAGGCATCTTCGGCGGGCTTGAGGGGGGCCACGCTGCGTTCGCGGTCGCGACGGTCGCGGGACTCCATCTCGTCCTGAAGGGCGGAGAGATTAGCACTAAGTCCTTGTTCCTTCAACTGCATGTAACGCCGCCGTGCCCTTTCCTCCGCCGACGCCGTCAGAAAGATCTTCAGGTCCGCTTCGGGGAATACAACCGTGCCCATGTCGCGCCCGTCGGCAACCAGCCCCGGGGCCCTGGCGAAGCCGCGCTGTCGCTCCAGCAGCGCCTCGCGCACGGCGGGAATCGCGGCCACTTGGGAGGCATCGCTGCCGGCCTGCTCCGTGCGGAGCAACTGGTCGACTTGCGTCCCCTCCAGGAGCGTGGCGACCGCCGTCGCGTCCGGGTTGATCTCGAAATCCACGTCGAGTCCGGCGGCCAGACGCACCAGTGCGGTCTCGTCGGTCAGTTCCACCCCGTGCTGGCGCGCGGCCAGTCCCAGCAGGCGGTACAGGGCGCCGCTGTCCAGCAAGTGCCAGTCCATCGCGGCCGCCACGCGCATGCACACCGTGCCCTTTCCGGCCCCGCCGGGCCCGTCAATGGTCACTACCGGAGCTTCTGAACTCATGCCGCCTCCAGTTGCAGCCCGGCCTCGCGTGCCAGCTCCACAAATCCGGGAAAGGATGTACTCACGTTCGCGCAGTCACGGATGCGGATGGGTGCACGGGCACGCAAACCCGCCATTGCGAAGGACATCGCGATCCGGTGGTCGCCGTGGCTGTCGACTTCGCCGCCACCAAACCCGTCGCCGCCCCGGATTCGAATCCCGTCTGGCTGGACCTCGCAATCCACGCCCAGGGTCATCAGGCCATCGGCCATCACCTGGATGCGGTCGCTTTCCTTCACCCGCAGCTCCTCGGCTCCGGTCAGCACGGTTTCGCCCTGGGCGCAGGCGGCGGCGACGAAGATCGCGGGAAATTCGTCGATCGCCAGCGGCACGAGGTGCTCGGGGATCTGGATACCTTTCAGCGCAGCAGCCTCGACCTCCAGGTCGGCTACCGGCTCGCCCCCCGCCTCACGCTTGTCCAGCACGCGGATCTCGGCGCCCATCAGGCGCAGAATGTCGATCACGCCGGTGCGGGTCGGGTTGATCCCCACATGTTCCAGGCGCATACGCGAGCCGGAGGCGATCGAAGCCCCGACCAGGAAGAATGCCGCCGAGGAGATATCCGCCGGCACGTCGACCGGGCTCGCGACCAGCCGGCCACCGCCGTCGACACAGGCGCGCGGCCCGTCGCGCTCGACCGGGTAGCCAAACCCGGCCAGCATCCGCTCGGTGTGATCACGCGTGGGCGCCGGTTCGGTCACGCATGTTCGGCCATCGGCCCACAGGCCGGCCAGCAGCAGGGCGGACTTCACTTGGGCACTGGCGACCTGGAGCACATGATCGGTCCCTCGTAGTGGCGCGCCGCCGTGCACCCGTAGCGGCGGCGTCCCGGCCTCGCTGGTATCGATCCGGGCGCCCATCGCTGCCAGCGGCTCGGTGACCCGGCGCATCGGCCGCCCGCTCAGGGAGCGATCACCCACCAGTTCGCTGTCGAACGCCTGACCCGCGAGGACACCACACAGCAGGCGCATCGCGGTACCCGAGTTGCCCATGTCCAGTGCGGTGGACGGAGGGCTCAGACCGTGCAGCCCGGCGCCCTGGATGCGCACACAACCAGGGCCAGTCCGCTCTATGGCGACGCCCATGGCGCGGAATGCCTCCAGGGTCGCGATGCAATCCGCACCTTCGAGAAAGCCGGTCACGTGTGTCTCGCCCTCGGCGAGCGCGCCCAGCATGATGGCGCGGTGCGAGATCGACTTATCCCCCGGCACGCGGGCATGGCCCGCAAGCTGGCCTCCGGGCTGTACGATAAAGGTATTCATCGGGTTTCAGGTATCCAATTGTGCATCCGCGGGGTCGCACAGGCGATCGCGGGTTTCCTTGGCGTGTTCAAAACTTTGTTCGATGGCCGCGACATTACGGCCCTCGATCGCCGCACGCAGGTTCTCCAGATCGGTCTGGTAGTGTCCGATCACCTCGAGGATGGCGTCACGATTGGCCAGGCAGATGTCGCGCCAGACCACCGGATCGCTGGAGGCGATCCGCGTGAAATCGCGAAAGCCACCGGCGGCGTAGTGAAAGATCTCGTCGCGCTCGCTCATGTTGGCGAGCGACGATACCAGCGTGAAGGCCAGCACATGCGGCAGATGGCTGGTCGCCGCAAGGACCCGGTCGTGGTGCGTCGGAGTCATGTACTCGACTCGCGCGCCCGCGGCCTGCCACATCGCGGCCACCCGGTCGGTTGCCAGCGGGTTGGTGGCATCCGTCGGCGTCAGGATCACCAGACGGTCACGGAACAGGGTGGGAAAGGCCGCCGTCACCCCGCTCTTCTCGGTACCCGCTATCGGATGGCCAGGCACGAAGGCGCGCGGGAGTTCGCCGAACCCGGCACCCACCGCATCAATCACGG
Organism: Thioalkalivibrio sp.; assembly: GCF_041685615.1. GTDB lineage: Bacteria > Pseudomonadota > Gammaproteobacteria > Ectothiorhodospirales > Ectothiorhodospiraceae > Thioalkalivibrio. The sequence goes on along the minus strand of NZ_JAWLFK010000002.1, from coordinate 76,751 downwards.
CCTGTTTGCTGCTGCCCACGTCGGTTAACGGGCTGTCCTCGGGCCAGGCCGCCGCGATCTCGCGCGCGAGCGGTTCCATGGCGCCCAGCGGGACGGCGAGCACGCCCATGTCGGCGCCCTCGGCGGCCGCGGCGATGTCCGTGGTCCACCGGTCGATCACGCCCAGGCGCTGCGCCTCGCGCAGGTTGTCCGCGTTACGCGAGCAACCCACCACCTCGCGCACCGCCCCCGCCTCGCGCAGGGCCAGCGCCAGAGAGCCGCCGATCAGGCCGACCCCGAAGATCACCAGCCGTTCGATCACGCGAGCGCCTTCTTCAGCGCCTCGAGGAACCGGTCGTTTTCCTCGTGGGTGGAGACGGTTACGCGCAGATGCCCGGGGAGCCCATAGTTCTCGACCGGGCGCGTGATGACACCCTCGCGCAGCAGGAATTCGTATACCGGGCCAGGATCGCGGCCCGTGTCGAAGGTGACGAAATTGCCGACCGACGGGATCACGCGCAGGCCCATCTCGCGCAGGGCCGCACTGACCTGTCGGAGCCCTTCGCGGTTGATGGCGACCGATTTCGCCACATGCTCGACATCATCCAGCGCTGCCAGCCCGGCGGCCTGCGCAATCGCATTGACGTTGAAGGGTTGACGTACCCGGTTCAGCAGGTCCGCGACCTCCGGCGAGCTGACGGCATACCCGAGACGCAGGCCGGCCAGGCCCTGGATCTTGGAAAAGGTCCGGGTCACGATCAGGTTTGGATAGCGGTCAAGCCACTGGGTGGTATCCGGATACCCGTTCTCCTCGACATACTCGAAATACGCCTCGTCCACCACGACCACGGTGGTCGCCGGCATCGCCGCCACGAAGGCCTCCAGCGCCCGGCCATCCAGCCAGGTCCCGGTCGGGTTGTTCGGGTTAGCCACGAACACCACCCGGACATCACCGTCCACCCGGGCGCGCATCGCGTCCAGGTCATGCCCGAAGGGCTGCTCCGGATGGTCAGCGGCCAGTGCGGGCGCCACCCGCGCCTCGGCATCCATCGCCTGCGTCACCAGCGGATAGACGGCGAACGCATGTGCGGAAAACACGGCCGCGCGCCCCGGCGCGAGCCAGGTGCGGGCGATCAGTTCCAGCACTTCGTTGGAGCCGTTGCCCAGGGTGATCTGGTCCGGCGTCACCCCGTGGCGCTCGGCCAGACGGGCCTTCAGTTCGAAGCCATTGCCGTCGGGATAGACGTGCGCCTCGGCCAAGGTCGCCCTCCCCGACTCCACCGCCAGCGGTGATGGCCCAAGCGGGTTTTCGTTCGAGGCCAGCTTGATCGCCTGCGTAATGCCCAGTTCGCGCTCGAGCGAGGCCACCGGCTTGCCCGGCTGATACGGGCTCAGGCCCTGGACGCCGGCGACCGCGAGTGCGACGGGATCAAACGCCGCGCCGGCCGTAGCGGATACGGAGGGGTTGGATGCCATGCGGGTAACCTCGGCCATTCAAGTAAGGACGTCGGGGAGGCGAATCAGGTGGCGGCCTGGGGATAGCTCCCCAGTACCTTCACGGTATCGGCGCTGGCCTGCAGCTGCTCCAGGCAGTCGCGGATCAGCGGGTCCTGCTGGTGACCGATCAGATCGAGGAAGAACACGTAGTTCCAGGGTGTGCAGCGCGACGGGCGCGACTCGATGCGGGTCAGGCTGATGCCGGCCTCGGCGATCGGCTTGAGGAGCGAATACAGTGACCCTGGACGGTTGGCGGTGCTCAGCATGACCGAGGTGCGGTCCGCGCCGCTGGGCTCGGTGGTCCCGGCGCCGATGATCAGGAACCGCGTCGTGTTGTCAGCGCGATCCTCCACATGCTGCGCGCGGACCGGGACATTGTAATGCTCGGCCGCCGCCTGGCTAGCCAGGGCCGCGGCTGTGGGATCCTGTGCCGCGATCTCGGCCGCCCGGGCATTGCTGGAGACGGCCTCGCGCTCGGCGTGGGGCAATTCCGCGTCCAGCCACTGGCGACACTGCGCGAGCGCCTGCGCATGAGCCAGCACACGCTGGATCTGGCCGAGATCCTCCGCCTGCGCCAGCAGGTGGTGATGAATCGGGGTCACGACCTCGCCGCAGATCTGCAACGAGGAGTCCATGAAGCAGTCCACGGTATGGGTCACCACCCCCTCGGAGCTGTTCTCGATGGGAACGACGCCGAATTGCGCGCGGCCAGTTTCCACCGCGCCGAAGACGGCATCGATGGACGCCAGCGGCTGGGTGTCCACCGCGTGCCCGAAGTGCTTGCGCGCCGCCAGGTGCGTGAAGGTCCCGACCGGCCCGAGATACGCCACATTAAGCGGATGTTCGAGCGCCAGGCATTCCGACATGATCTCGCGGAACAGCCGGGTGACCGCCTCGCCCGACAGCGGACCGGGATTCTGCTCCCGCACGCGGCGCAGGATCTCTGCCTCGCGCTCCGGTCGATAGAATACCGGATCGTTCTCCTGGCGGCGCTTGACCCGTGCGACGGCCTCCGCGCAGCGGGCCCGTTCGCTCAGGCGTTCGAGCAGTTCGGCGTCCAGGGCGTCGATGCGTGCACGCAGGGCCGCCAGATCCTCTGGCTCGCTCGCGGCCTGCGATGAATGCGAATCCCCCGTCACGATCTAGAGAACCCGGGCCCGCAGCACGCCGTCGATCCGGTGCAACGCGTCCAGGGTGGCCGCATCGGGGTGGCCATCGACGTCCAGCAGGGTGTAGGCCAGATCGCCGCGGGAGTCATTCATCAAGTGCAGGATATTGATGTTCGACTCGCCCAGGGTATGCGAGATCCGTCCGACGCGATCGGGCAGGTTGCGGTTGACAATCGCAATGCGCGTGTCGCCCTTGCGATCCAGCACCAGCGTCGGCAAATTGACGGAATTCACCACGTTGCCGTTTTCCAGGTAGTCGCGCAGCTGATCGGCAATCATCACCGCGCAGTTCTCTTCGGACTCGGTTGTCGAGGCCCCCAGGTGCGGCAGGGTGATCACGCGTGGGTGGTCCACCATACCCTGCACGGGGAAATCCGTGATGTAGGCGTGCAGGCGTTCGGCATCCAGCCCTTCGCGCACGGCCTCGTCATCGACGATGCCCTCGCGCGCCAGGTTCAGAACCATCGCCCCGGTGTTCATGCCCCCCAGGTTCTTCGCATTCACCAGGTTGGCAGTATTCTCGGTCAACGGCACGTGGACGGTGACCGCGTCGGCACCCTCCAGGGCCGCCTCTACCGAGCGGGCCCGCTCGATGCCAGAATCCAGCCGCCAGGCATTCTCTACCGTTACCTTGGGATCGAAGCCGACCACCTCCATGCCCAGCGCACGGGCGGCGTTGGCCACGCCCACCCCGATCGCGCCCAAGCCCAGAACGGCCAGCCGGCGGCCTGGAAGCTCGAAGCCGGTGAACTTCTTCTTCCCCTGCTCCACCGCCGACATGAAGTCTTCCTTGGTCGGGTCCAGCTCCTGCACGTAGCCGGCCGCGGGCAGCAGATTGCGCGCCGCCAGCAACAGCCCGGCGATTACCAGTTCCTTCACCGCGTTGGCGTTGGCGCCCGGGGCGTTGAATACCGCCACGCCGCGTTCCGACAAGGCTTCTACCGGGATGTTGTTCACCCCACTGCCCGCGCGCCCGACCGCGAGAACCGACTCCGGGATTTCCACGGAATGCAGGTCGAACGAGCGCAGCATCAGCGCGTCCGGCTGGTTGATATCCGACGCGACCTCGTAGTGATCGCGCGGGAAGCGGTCCAGCCCGCGCACCGCGATGTTGTTGTAGGTCTGGATCCGGTACATCACGACCTCCTGGCCCGGTAATACGACCGGTGACTGCGTTTGGACGGGATCAGGCGTGACGGTTTTCGAAGTCCGCCATGAACTCGATCAGGGTGTCCACCGCACTCTCCGGCACCGCGTTGTAGATGCTGGCACGCATCCCGCCTACCGAACGATGGCCCTTCAGCGAGGACAATCCGGCGGCGTCCGCTTCGTTCAGGAAGGTCCCGTCGAGGGCATCGTCCGCGAGGATGAACGGCACATTCATCCAGGAACGGGCCGAGGGTTCCACGGGATTGCGATAGAACGCCGAATTGTCGATGTACTGGTAGAGCTTGGCGGCCTTGCGCTGGTTGACCTCGGCCATACCCTCCAGGCCCCCCTGGTCCAGCAGCCATTCGAATACCAGCCCGGCCAGGTACCAGCCAAAGGTCGGCGGGGTGTTGTACATCGAGTCATTCTCGGCCTGCAGCGCCCAGTCCAGTACCGCCGGGACCGCGCCCTTCTCCCGTTGCAGCAGGTCGTTGCGCACGATCACCACGGTCAGGCCCGCCGGGCCGATGTTCTTCTGCGCCCCGGCATAGATGACGCCGAATTTCGAGACGTCGATCGGGCGCGACAGGATGGTGGAAGACATGTCCGCCACCAGCGGGACATCGCCCACATCCGGGATATCCGGGAACTCCACCCCGCCGATGGTCTCGTTCGGGGTGTAGTGCACGAAGGCCGCGTTGGGATCCAGGTTCCACGTGGCGCGATCCGGGATCGAGTCGTACCCGCTCGCCTGCGAACTCGCCACGATATTCACCGGGCCGTACTTCTGGGCCTCCTTGATGGCCTTGCCCGACCAGGCACCGGTGTCGACATAGTCCATGCCCTGGCCGTTGGCCAGGTTCATCGGGATGGCCGCGAACTGCCCGGTCGCCCCGCCCTGCAGGAACAGCACCGAGTAGTCCTCCGGGATGTTCATCAGCTTGCGCAGGTCGTGTTCGGCCTTCTCCGCGACGGCCATGAACGGCTTGCCGCGGTGGCTCATCTCCATCACGGACATCCCGGAACCGCGGAAGTCCAGCAGTTCGTCACGGGCCCGTTCGAGTACGGCCTGGGGCAGGGCCGCCGGCCCCGCGCTGAAGTTCATCACTCGCGTCATGCCTGTTCTCCATCGTCGCTGGATTCGGGACCCGCCTCCGGGTCCGCCCCGGCCTCGGACGGACCGGGATCGTCTTCGTCCTCGCCCTGCAGCTGGGCCACACGGGCCAGCTCCACCAGGTTCTCGCCTTCGTCGAGGCGGATCAGGCGTACCCCCTGGGTGTTGCGGCCGATCAGCGGGATCTGGTCGATCGGTGTACGCACCAGGGTGCCGCCGTTGGTGATCAGCATCACCTCGTCATCGTCCAGCACGCGCGCCGCCCCGACCAGCAGGCCGTTGCGGCCCTCGGTCTGGATCGCGATCACGCCCTGGCCGCCACGGCGGTGCACCGGGAACTCGTCGAAGCGGGTGCGCTTGCCGAAGCCGTTCTCCGTGGCGAGCAACGCCGCGCCCTCGTCGACGTTCAGCAGCGCAATCACCCGCTGGTCGTCCTCCATGCGCACGCCCCGGACGCCACAGGCGGTGCGACCCATGGCCCGCACGTCGCTCTCGTGGAAGCGCACCGCCTTGCCGGCGGTGGTAACCAGCATCACATCCAGGGTGCCATCGGTCAGGGACACATCCACCAGATGGTCGCCGTCGCGCAGATCCACCGCAATAATGCCGGACGCTCGACGCCGCGAGAAATCGGTCAGCGGAGTCTTCTTGACCGTCCCCTGCGCCGTGACCATGAACACGTAGTGGTCCGGGGTGTATTCGCGGACCGGAAGGATCGCGTTAATGCGCTCGTCCGATTCCAGCGGCAGCAGATTGACGATCGGCTTGCCGCGCGAGGCACGCGAGCCCTGCGGCAGTTCGTAGACCTTGAGCCAGTACACCCGTCCACGGCTGGAGAAGCACAGGATGGTGTCGTGGGTGTTGGCGACCACCAGCCGGTCGATGAAGTCCTCTTCCTTGAAGCTGGTCGCGGCCTTGCCGCGCCCGCCCCGGCGCTGGGCACGATAGTCCGCCACCGGCTGGTACTTCACGTAACCGGCGTGCGACAACGTGACCACCACGTCCTCCTCGCCGATCAGGTCTTCCAGGGTCAGGTTCGCCTGGCGCTCGCGGATCTCGCTGCGGCGCTGGTCGCCGAACTGTTCGGCCACCGCCAGCAGTTCGTTGCGGATCTCCAGCTGCAGCCGGTCGCCCGAGCCGAGGATGTCCAGCAGGTCGTCGATCAGCTCCAGCAACTCGCGGTATTCGTCCAGGATCTTGTCTTGCTCGAGCCCCGTCAGGCGGTGCAGACGCAGATCCAGAATGGCCTGGGCCTGCGCTTCGGACAGCCGGTACCCGTCCTCGCCCATGCCGTATTCCGGGGCCAGGTCTTCCGGTCGCGAGGCGCTGGCGCCGGCCCGGTCCAGCATGTCGCTGACCACGCCCAGCGGCCAGGCACGCGCCAGCAGCCCGGCCTTTGCCTCGGCCGGGTTGGGGGCGGCGCGGATCAGTTCGATGACTGGGTCGATGTTGGCCAGTGCAATCGCCAGGCCTTCCAGGATATGGGCCCGCTCGCGGGCCTTGCGCAGATCGTAGATGGTGCGACGGGTCACCACCTCGCGGCGATGACGCAGGAACGCCTGCAGCACCTGGCGCAGGTTCAGCACCTTCGGCTGGCCGTCCACCAGCGCGACGATGTTGATGCCGAAGACATTCTGCATCTGGGTGTGCATGTAGAGGTGGTTCAGGACTACCTCGGCCATCTCGCCCCGCTTGAGCTCGATCACCAGGCGCATGCCGTCCTTGTCCGACTCGTCGCGCAGCTCGGAGATGCCCTCCATGCGCTTTTCCTTGACCAGCTCGGCGATCTTCTCGGTCAGCCGTGCCTTGTTTACCTGGTAGGGCAGCTCGGTGACGACGATCGCCTCGCGCTGGCCGCCTTCCAGCGGCTCCACATGCGATCGCGCGCGGATCAGCACTCGGCCGCGGCCGGTGCGGTAGGCCTCGCGTACGCCATCGATGCCGTTGATGATGCCGGCGGTCGGGAAGTCGGGACCCGGCAGGTGCTCCATCAGTCCGTCGATGGAGATATCGGGCTCGTCGATCAGCGCGACACAGGCGTTGATGACCTCGCGCAGGTTGTGCGGCGGGATGTTGGTCGCCATCCCCACCGCGATGCCGGCGGAGCCGTTGACCAGGAGGTTCGGAAACTTGCTCGGCAGCACCGCCGGCTCGGTCTCGGAGCCGTCGTAGTTGTCGATGAAGTCGACGGTTTCCTTGTCGATGTCGGCCAGGAGCTCGGCCGCGATGCGCGCCATGCGCACCTCGGTGTAGCGCATGGCCGCCGGCGAGTCGCCGTCGATGGAGCCGAAGTTGCCCTGCCCGTCCGCGAGCATGTAACGCATCGAGAACGGCTGCGCCATGCGCACGATGGCGTCGTAGACGGCGGAATCGCCATGCGGGTGATATTTACCGATCACGTCACCGACCACGCGCGCCGACTTCTTGTACGGCTTGTTGTAGTCGTTGCCCAGCTCGCGCATCGCGTAGAGCACGCGGCGATGGACCGGCTTGAGGCCGTCACGGACATCGGGGAGGGCCCGGCCCACGATTACGCTCATCGCGTAATCGAGGTAGGACTGCTGCATCTCGTCTTCGAGATTGACCGGGAAGATTTCCTTGGCAAATTCAGCCATCGAGGGTTACGCCGTCCGTCTGAACAAGCTCGCGATCATACCACAGGGGTAACCACTGGGGCTTGGGTTTTCGCCCCTCAAAACGGTTCTCCGACGCTCTCAGCCCCGAAAGCGAGCGTGCCGGCCCCGATTTGCACGGTCGTCAGCTGCCGGATGCGAGCAGCTCCCCGCCCGCGCCCTCGCGCAGGGCCGCCAGCCGCTCCCGGCTGGGGGCCTGGACCACGCCCCGCTCGGTCACGATGGCATCGATCAGCTTCGCCGGGGTGACGTCGAAGGCCGGGTTATATCCGCGCGCGCCGTCAGCCGCCACCCGCTGGCCGGCCAGCGCGAGCACCTCGTCCTCCCCACGTTGCTCGATCGGTATGCCCGATCCGTCCGCCATCTCGAAATCGATGGTCGCCACCGGCGCCGCCACCATGAACCGAACCCCGTGGGCCCGGGCCAGCAACGCCAGGCCATAGGTGCCGATCTTGTTGGCGGCGTCGCCATTGGCGGCAATCCGGTCCGCCCCGACGATCACCCAACCCACGCGGCCCGAGCGCAGCAGGCTGGCAGCGGCACCCTCACACAGCACCTGCACCGGAATGCCGTCATGAACCAGCTCCCAGGCGGTCAGCCGGCTGCCCTGCAGCCAGGGTCGGGTCTCGTCGGCGAACACCTCCTTGACCCGCCCGGCATCCCAGGCGGCGCGGATCACGCCGAGCGCGGTGCCGTATCCCCCGGTTGCCAGCGAACCGGTATTGCAGTGGGTCAGTACGCCGCGGCCCGGCTCAATTAATTGCGCGCCCAGGGCGCCTAGCTGACGATTGCCGGCGATATCGGTCTCCAGCATCTGCTCGGCCACGGCTAGGGTCTCGGTCACGGCCGCGTCCACCGTCGCACTGGCGGCCACGACCGCTTGCATGCGATCCAGCGCCCAGAACAGATTCACCGCCGTGGGCCGGGAGCCGCGCAGGGTCTCGATATCCGCGGCCACACGGGCACGCCAGTCGCCCTGCCCCATGGCGCACTGGCAGGCCAGCACGACGCCGAAACCCGCGGTAATGCCGATCGCCGGCGCGCCACGCACGACCATGTCACGGATGGCCGCCGCCACGGCCGGGGCGTCCTGATAGGTCTGCCAGACGCTCTCCTGGGGCAGGCGGCGCTGATCCAGCAATTCGAGCGTACCCTCGCGGAAGCGGATGGGTCGGATGGTGTCGGAGTGTTCGGGATTCATGCGGTCATTCTACCAGTGGATCTCGTCCCCTGACGCGGGGTTGCACCCCTCCGGCCCGCGCGACGGCGGGCGCGACGCAGGCTGCCAGAGGTGCCGGTGGCGGGCACGATGCCCGGGCGCCACCTCCAGTTCCGAATTCGCCTCCAGCCGCAATGCGCCGTGCAGCCCGGTCTCCTGCAGGGGTACGCAGGCCGAGTCCAGCCGCTCCCGCACATCGGCCGCCAGACCCCGCCCTCTCGCATCCGTACTCGCCCACGCCAGCCGCGGCCGGGCATCCTCCAGCCACCCGCGGCTCAAGCTGTCGCCACCGGCCCCGCGCGGCAGCACCAGCAGGTCACTGGCACGCCTGTCCGGTAAATCGCGCATCAGCACCGCCTCGCCCAGCCCGCCAAGACCGCCGGTCAGCAACAACCGGACACCGCCGGCCGTCTCCACCTTCAGCACGCAGGAGGCGGAGGCGCTCCCATCCCAGCCTGCCGGTGGGTGCAACACTTCGAATTGCACGCCGTCCCAGTGCCAGTGTTCCCCTGCCTCGCAGGCCCGTTCGTGATTACCACCCGGGATCCGGCGCAAGGTCTCCGCCACCGGCATGGCCGCCCGGACGCCGTCCACACCTCCGGTATGCGCGGCATGCTCGTGACTGAGGATCAGCCGGTCCAGGTGCCGCACCCCCTCGGCCCGGAACGCCGGCGCCACGATCTGTTCCCCCGCGCTGAAGCCCCCTTCACGCCCGGGGCCCGCGTCAAAAAGCAGATTGTGATGCCGTGTCTGCAGCAACATCGCCTGGCCATTTCCGACATCCAGCAACAGGGCCCTTACCGCACCTGCTTCGAGATCGGGGCGCATCGGCAGGATCAGCGCAATGCCCGCGAGCAGGACCCAGACCCCGGCCCGGCGCGACCGGGGCTGCAGGGCTATCACGACGGCAAGCCCCCCCAGCAGACTCGCGGCAAGGGGAACCCGTCGCTCGTCGACCAGCACGGGCAACCCCGACAGTCCGTCCAGCACCACGACGAGCAGCGCCAGCACCGCATCGCCCGCCTGCAGGAACGGCTGTCCCAGCGGTGCCCACAAGGCCGCCAGTTCGGCCCCGACCAGCAATACAGGCAGGACCAGCAGGCTGATCACCGGTACCGCCACCAGGTTGGCAAGTGGCGCCACCCAGGAGCCCAACTGGAACCAGGCCATGCTAAGCGGGAGCATCGCCAGGGCGAGCAAGACCTGGAGGCTCCCGGCCTCGCGCCAGCCGGGGCGGCCGGCACGTCCCTGGAGCCGCACCAGGATCGCCGCGACGGCCCCGAAGGAGAACCAGAACCCCGGGGCCAGTACGCTCGCCGGCTGCCACAGCACGACCGCGATGGCGGCCAGCATCAAGCCTCGCCACGCAAACGCTTCGCGGCGCCACAACAACGCGGCCATGAAGGCGACCAGCATGATCAGCGCCCGCTGCGTCGGGATGCTGAAACCGGCCAGTGCCGCGTAGATCGCAGCGCCTGCCAGACTGGCCAGCGCAATGAAGGCCGCCTTGCGCATTCGCCGTTGCACGGGGCCCAGTCCGCTCCAGGCCCCGGCGGCCAGGAGCCCGACAAACCCGGCGACCAGGCCCACATGCAGACCGGAGATCGCCATCAGGTGGTTGGTTCCAGTGCGCAGGAACGCCTGCCATTCCGGCCGGGTCATCGCCTGGCGATCCCCGATCACCAGGGCCTGTACCAGACCCGGATGGCGCAGCTCCGGAGCGGCAGCTTCCAGGCGATCGCGCAACCACGCCCGCGTCCCATGGAGACGGGCCCGCCAGGGAACGGCCGCTTCCGCCGCCGGCATATCACCCAGGTTCTCAAGATCGAGCAATGTGGCAGAGCCATGCAACCCTTCGCGGTAATACCACCCCGCCCGGTCAAAACCACCCGGGTTCGCAGGCCCCGTCGCGGGGCGCAGGCGCAGGCGCATGACACCCCGGGTGCCCGGCGTTACCGAGGGCCGGGCCGGATACGTGGACACCAGCAACTCCCGCGCACGGAAACCATCAGGTGCCTCCACAGTCGCCTCCACCGCGATCCGGAACCGGCTGCGGTGCCCAGCGTGTTCCGGCAGACTGGTGACGGTGGCCCGCACCGTGACTTCCTCTCCCGCAAGCGAGGGTCCCAGGGAACGGTCGCGCCAGTCGGTCGACGTTGCGAAAACCAGCGCCCACGCGACCAGCATGCCCAGGGACGCGGTCCATGCGCCCGTCGTCCGGACGTCGAGCCGTCGCAGCCCGGCCGCCGCAGTCACGGTGATCACCAACAGGACTACGACGAGACCGGGCGTCAGCGGGAGGGGTTCCGGGAGCCGGTGCAACCCCCAGGTCGTAGCGACCAGCCCGAGCGCGAAGCCCGTCACGGCCGGCCTCCCGGCAACCGCAAGCCGGTACAGGCGGCAGCCGGCACAAGCAGCCGGTGCCCAAAATCGGCGAGAATGAAGGGTCCAGGCGTGGTCACGAACCCGCGCGAGATGCAGCATCGGCAGCCCGGTACATGGCAAGACACATCATCAAGAAGATGTTTCCCGGCATGGAACACATGCGCGGGCACAAGGCGCTCGCCCCGCTGGGGCCGCGTCTGGGGTCGCCGGATCTGTGGCATCTGAACCGCCGCTCCGTGGCTGGTGCGTTTGCCGTCGGGCTCTTCGTGGCCTTCCTGCCACTGCCCATGCAAATGCTGATCGCGGCCGCCGTGGCCCTGGTGGTCCGCGTGAATCTGCCGATCTCGGTGATCCTGGTCTGGATCTCCAACCCGGTCACCATTCCGCCCATGTTGTATCTGGCCTACACGATCGGGCGCAAGCTCCTGGACGAACCCGGCCGCGACATGCACATCGACTGGAGCTGGGAGTGGTTCACCACGGAGTTGCTGCCGGTCTGGCAGCCCTTGCTGCTGGGTAGCGTCCTGCTTGGTGCGGCAGCCAGTCTCGCGGGGTATTTGCTTGTGCGCTTCCTGTGGCGTCTGAACGTGGTCCAGCGCGTGCGCAGCCGCCGCTACCTGCGCCGCCTGCGCAAGGAAATGGCGGAACGCGAAGCAGCGGCACGGCGGGAGACACGCGCCGTCGACGACCGGGACCCGGACCCGTAAGTCTCATCCGGCCAGGCGCTCCAGCCTACGCGCGATGCCGTAACTAGTAGTGGACGGCCAGCTGACCGTCCAAGGGTTCCTGCTCGAGGTGACCCTTGACCAGCTGGACGGATCGGTCCAGCTCGCGTGCAAGGGTGATGTCGTGGGTGACCAGGGCCAGCGCGGTGCCGGTGGATCGGTTCATGGCCCGGAGCAGATCGAACACCTGCGCCGCGCGCTCCTGGTCCAAGTTCCCGGTGGGCTCGTCTGCCAGGATGGCCGAGGGTCGCGTCACCAGCGCCCGGGCGATCGCGACGCGCTGGCGTTCCCCGCCGGAGAGCTCCGCCGGCTTGTGCTCCATGCGGTGTCCCAGATCAACCTGCTCCAGCCAATGGCGCGCCTCTTCCCGCGCCTTGCGGTTGGACTGCCCCCGGATCAGCAGCGGCAGCGCCACGTTCTCGGCGGCCGTCAGCTCGGGCAGCAAGTGATGAAACTGGTAGACAAATCCGAGATGCTGGTTGCGCAGGTGCCCGCGCCTGGCCTCGCTCATGCGCGTCCAGTCCGTGCCGCGCAGCCGGACCTCACCGGACGTCGGGCGATCCAGTCCGCCCAGCAGGTGCAGCAGGGTGCTCTTGCCACTGCCCGAGGCCCCGATGATCGCCGTCTGGTCACCCGGCTGCAGGGCGAAATCGACCCCGCTGAGCACGGCGACATCCAGCTTGCCGTCACGGAAGCGGCGTTCCAGGCCGATCGCCTCGAGAACCGGCGTATCGGAATCAGTCATAACGCAGGGCCTCCGCGGGCTGGGTACGGGCTGCTCGCCAGGCCGGGAACAGCGTGGCCACTACCGTCAGCAGGAAGCCGAGAACGCCGACCCGGAGAACATCCGACACCTTGAGTTCCGACGGCAAGTCACTGATGTAATAAACCTCCGCAGAGAGGAATTCGACTCCGGATACGCGCTCGATGAAGGGCACCACGACGTCGATATTCGTTGCCAGCGAGACCCCGGCGATTGTCCCCAGCAGGATCCCGATCACTCCAATCACCACGCCCTGCACCATGAAGATCACCATGACCCCGGCCGGCGAAAGGCCGAGCGTTCGCAGGATGGCAATATCCCCCTGCTTATCGGTGACCAGCATGATCAGCGTCGAAACGATGTTGAAGGCCGCCACCGCCACGATGAGCGAGAGGATGATGAACATAACCATCTTCTCCATCTGGATCGCGCGAAAGAGGTTCGCGTGCTCACGGGTCCAGTCGGACACCCGGAACAGGCCGTCCAGCTGTGCCGCAACGTCCCGCGCAACCCCGCCCGCCTCCATCATGTCGGTTAGGCGCAACCGCAGCCCGGTGACCTGCTCCCCCATCTGGAACACCGCCTGGGCGTCTTCCAGATGAATAAACGCCGTGCCGCGGTCGTATTCGTACATCCCGACCTCGAACAACCCGGACACCTCGAACCGCCGCATGCGCGGCATCACCCCGGCCGGTGACACCGAGGCCTGCGGGGCCATCAGGATGATCGAGTCTCCTACCCGAACGCGCAGCTCGGCTGCTAGCTCACGGCCGAGCACCACGCGGTAACGCCCCGCCTTCAGGCTTCCCAGTTCACCCTGAAGCATGTGCTCGCCAATGCGCGCGACGCGTTCCTCTGCCCCTGGCTCCACGCCACGGATCAGGGCCCCGGAAATGTTTCCACGTGCACTCAGCATCGCCTCGCCCTGGACATAGGGTGCCGCAGCCACGACGCGCTCATCGGCTTCGGGTGCCTCGCGCTGCAGGCGCTCCCAGTCCCGAAGGCCTCCATTGGCCTCGCGGATCGTCGCGTGTGACGCCATCCCGAGGATGCGCTCGCGCAATTCGCCCTCGAAGCCGTTCATCACGGACAAGACCGTAATCAGCGCCATTACCCCAAGGACCAGCCCGATGATCGACACCACCGAGATGAACGAGATGAAGTGATTGCGCCGTTTGGCGCGCGTGTAGCGCAGGCCGATGGCGAGAGTCAGGGGGCGAAACATCGCGAAATCATGCCAGAGATGTCGGGCTGCGCCTATAGCCCGGATTGTCGCCACTCGACGAGGAGGCATGGCGTCACACTTGACGCTACCATGGGGCCATCCAGCAAACGGAGAGTTGGCCATGCCAGGGAAACGCAACGCCTCGACCCCCACCCAGAACATCAGCACACGGTGCCGAAGCACCGTCCGGAACGCGGCGGGCGCCCTCGCGCTGGCGCTGTTGGGGGCCACCATCGCCACCGCATCGGCCGACATCCTGAACAGTCCCGACGGCGGGTTTACTGTAAAGGAACGTGAAGGCGTCCCGACTCGCGGAGAGAGCCAGTCCGCCGTGATTCGCCAGCACGGCGAGCCCGATAAGCGTCACACAACCGTGGGCGATCCGCCCATCACGCGCTGGGACTACGCCGACTTTTCCGTGATCTTCGAGGGCGAGTACGTCCTTCACAGCGCCGTGCGCAACGGATCCCGCGCCGATCGTCCATGAGCGCGGGGGGAACCGCCCCGGCACCGACGCATCGCCGCCTTCCGGCCGAGTGGGAACCACAAGGCGCGATCCAGCTCACCTGGCCGCATGATGGCACCGACTGGGCCCTGGTCCTGGACCGGGTGCATCCGGTGTTTGCCCGCATCGCGGCCAGTATCAGCCGGTTCGAACCGGTCATCATCGTTGCGCGCGATCCCGAGCACATCGAGGAGATTTCGGGCTTTCTCGCCGAAACCGATATCCGTCCCGATCGGCTCTGGTTCGCCCTCGCTCCCAGCAACGACACCTGGGCCCGCGACCACGGCGCCATCGCCGTGTTCGACGGCGACCAGCCGCGTCTGCTGGACTTCACCTTCAATGGCTGGGGCGGCAAGTACCCGGCCGAACTGGACGACGGGATCACCCGGGCGCTGGCCAGTCAGGGCGTCTTCGGGCTCTGCGTGCCGGAACCGACCGGCCTGGTCCTCGAGGGCGGTTCCATTGAATCCGATGGTGCCGGCACCCTACTGACCACCTCGCGCTGCCTGCTCTCCGGCACGCGCAACCCCGAGCTGGACCGCCCGGGACTCGAACGATCCCTCGGACAATGGCTGGGCGCCCAGCGCATCCTCTGGCTGGACCATGGCCAGCTGGAGGGTGACGACACCGATGCCCATATCGACACGCTGGCGCGCTTCTGCGCCCCCGATACCATCGCCTATGTCCAGTGCGACGATCCGCAGGATCCACATTATCCCGAGCTGCTGGCGATGAAACAGGAGCTTCAGGCCCTGCGCCAAGCCTCCGGCGAGCCCTACGGGCTGATCCCACTGCCCTGGCCCGCCCCGATCGTCGAGGATGGACGCCGCTTGGCCGCCACCTACGCGAACTTCCTGATCCTGAACGGAGCGGTACTCCTCCCGGTCTACGACGATGTCGCCGACGCGGTGGCGCGGGATCGTCTCGCCGAGGCCTTCCCGGGACGCGAGATCGTGGAGATCGACTGCCGGGCGATCATCCGCCAGGGGGGCAGCCTGCATTGTCTGACCATGCAATACCCCGCGGCCGCCCTCGGCATACCGCAGGAATAACCACCCAAGCGAGCCAGCCCCATGTCCAACACGACTCTGTCCGTCGCCCTCGTCCAGCACCGCGATGCCGGGAGTGTCGACGCCAACCTCGATGCCACCGCCACTGCGGTGGCCGAGGCCGCCGCGAAAGGCGCACAACTGGTGGTGCTGGCCGAGCTGCATACCGGCCCCTACTTCTGTCAGACCGAGGATCTCTCCACCTTCGACACCGCGGAGGCAATCCCCGGCCCCAGCTGCGAACGCCTGGCCACCATCGCGCGGGAGAACAGCGTGGTCCTCGTCGGTTCATTGTTCGAGCGGCGCGCCCCGGGGCTTTATCACAACACCGCGGTGGTGTTCGAGCGCGACGGCCGTCTGCTTGGCACCTACCGCAAGATGCACATCCCGGACGACCCGGGGTACTACGAAAAGTATTACTTCACCCCGGGCGATACAGGTTTCGTCCCGATCGACACCTCCGTCGGCCGGCTCGGCGTGCTGGTTTGCTGGGACCAATGGTATCCGGAGGCCGCGCGCATCATGGCCCTGTCTGGCGCCGAGGTCCTGATCTACCCGACGGCCATCGGCTGGGATCCGCAGGACACGCCGCAGGAACAGCAGCGCCAGCAGGAAGCGTGGATCACCGTCCAGCGTGGCCATGCGGTGGCCAACAATCTGCCGGTGATCGCGTGCAACCGCACGGGGCACGAACCCGACCCTTCCGGTCAGTCACCCGGCGCGACCTTCTGGGGCACCAGTTTCGTCGCCGGCCCCCAGGGCGAGATCCTGGCCCGTGCCGGCGAGGCTGCGCCCGAGATCCTCGCGGCCGGTCTGGACCCCGGCCGGACCGAGGCCGTGCGCCGCCAGTGGCCTTTTCTCCGCGACCGCCGCATCGACGCCTACGCCCCCATCCTGAAGCGCTACATCGACCCCGACTGACCCCGGGGCACGGCTATGGAGACCGCTTGGGACTCGGAGGAAAACGATTCACAGGAAGACGCGAAGCTCGGAAGAGGCATAATGATGGGGGCCGCGGCAAGCCCCGCACCCATGGCACGCTTCCCGGTGAGCCAACGGGCCCAGCCCTTCACCCCAACTCCCTTCCCGTCTTCCAAACTTCCTGTAAATCGCCCTTGACCTGGACCTCTCCGTGCCCTCCGTGGTCAAGCCGCCCTTGACCTTCAAGGGACCACGCGCACCCGCACGGAGGAATCCGTATAATCGCGGCCCTTTCCGCAGCCCCGACCGCACAGGCCCATGTCCGAACAACGGCGCAATCCGCTCAAGCCCGGTCGTCTCCCCGGATCCGGTTTCGAGGTCTGGTCGGGGCTTAATGCCTCGGCGGCCACCCTTGCCCTGTCCCGCAACGCCGGCGCATTTACCCGCCCCCTGCTGGTCATCACGGAATCCAACGAGGCCGCCGACCGCTGGCAGGAGGAGTGGGAATTCTTCGCCGGCGACCACGACCTCCCGTTGCTGCGCCTGCCGGACTGGGAAACCCTGCCGTTCGATGTCTTCTCGCCGCACGAGGACATCATCTCCGAGCGCCTGCGCACGCTGTATCACCTGCCGGGGCTGGAGCGGGGCATCGTGCTGATGCCCGTCTCCACCCTGATGCAGCGCCTTCCGCCCCGCGACTGGTTGACCACACAGGGACTCTCGCTACAGACCGCCCAGCGCCTGGATCGCATGACCCTGCGCGAGAACCTGGCCGAGGCCGGCTACAGTGCCGTGCAGCAGGTCATCAGCCATGGCGAGTTCGCGGTGCGCGGCGAGATCCTCGACCTGTTCCCCATGGGGGCCGACGAGCCCGTCCGCATCGAGTTCCTCGACGACGAGATCGACTCCCTGCGCCGCTTTGACCCGGAATCCCAGCGCTCCACCGAAAAGGTGGAACGCCTGGAGATCCTGCCCAGCCACGAATTCCCGCTGAACGAGACCTCCATCAGCGAGTTCCGGACCCGCTACCGGGCGCAGTTTTC
This sequence comes from Thioalkalivibrio sp., assembly GCF_041685615.1. Taxonomy (GTDB): domain Bacteria; phylum Pseudomonadota; class Gammaproteobacteria; order Ectothiorhodospirales; family Ectothiorhodospiraceae; genus Thioalkalivibrio. Next base: position 59,375 of record NZ_JAWLFK010000002.1, on the reverse strand, counting down.
CGGTGATCCGTCCAGCCACGCCGTGTACCGCGACATCAGCGAGGGTCTGGTTCCCCCGGGCATCGAGGCCTATCTTCCGCTGTTCTTCGAACACATGGATACCGTATTCGACTACTGCCCCGGCGCTCAGGTCGTGCAGGTCGGCAACATCGCCGGGGCCGCCGAGGAATTCGCGCAGGAGATCCGCGACCGCTTCGAGCAGCTCGGCCATCAGTTTGACCGCCCCCTGCTCCCGCCGGAGCGCCTCTACCTCGACCTTGACGATCTGGCCGGCGCGCTGCGCGAACATGACGGGATCGGCCTGGGCGACCCGACCGCCCCGCTCCCGCAGGATCGCGGCGCGCGGATCCTGTTCGCCTGCGACCCGCTGCCGGAACTGGGCATGCAGCAGGGTCGGGAGGATCCGGCCCAGCGCCTGAAAGGCTTCGTTGCCACACAACAGCGCGTCCTGCTGACGGCGGAATCCGCCGGGCGCCGCGAGGCCCTGCTGACCCTGCTGCGGGAACAGTCCGTGGCCCATCATGCGGTGGACAACTGGGACGCCTTCCTGAACGCCGACCCCGGCCTGCACGTGACCGTCGCGGCCCTCGGCGAGGGCTTCGTCCTGCCCGAGGGCGTCGCGGTCGCACCCGAGTCCGCACTGCTCGGCGAACGCGCGCGCCAGACCCGTGGGCGCAACCGCACCACGCGCGACGCCGATGCGGTGATCCAGAACCTCAGCGACCTCACCATCGGCGCCCCAGTGGTCCACGAGGAACAGGGGGTGGGGCGGTACCTGGGCCTGCAGACCCTCGACTTCAACGGCCAGCCATCCGAGTTCCTCACGCTGGAATATGCCGACGAGGCCAAGCTCTACGTCCCCGTGTCGTCGCTGCATCTGATCAGCCGCTACACCGGCGCGGATGCCGAGCATGCCCCGCTGCATCGCCTGGGCAGCGAGCAATGGACCAAGGCCCGTCGCAAGGCGGCCGAAAAGGCCCGGGACGTGGCCGCCGAGCTGCTCGACATCCATGCGCGCCGCGCGGCGAAGCAGGGCACGGTCTTCGATACCGACACCGCCGAGTATCACGCCTTCGCCGCCGGCTTTCCGTTCGAGGAAACCCTGGACCAGCAGCAGGCCATCGACGCGGTCCTGGCCGACATGGCCGACACCCACCCGATGGATCGCGTGATCTGTGGCGACGTGGGCTTCGGCAAGACCGAGGTCGCGATGCGCGCGGCCTTCGTTGCGGTGCAGAACAACAAGCAGGTGGTGGTGCTGGTCCCCACCACCCTCCTCGCGCAGCAGCATCACCAGAACTTTACCGACCGCTTCGCCGACTGGCCCGTGCGTATCGAATCGCTGTCGCGCTTTCGCAGCGCGAAGCAACAGGCGGGGGTTCTGGATGGGCTCAAGGACGGCAAGGTCGACATCGTGATCGGCACCCACAAGCTGCTGCAGGCGAATCTCGATTTCTCCAACCTCGGTCTGGTGATCGTCGACGAGGAACAGCGTTTCGGCGTGCGCCACAAGGAAGCGCTGAAGAAAATGCGTGCCGAGGTGGACATGCTCACGCTGACCGCGACCCCGATCCCGCGTACCCTCAACATGGCGCTGGCGGGTTTGCGCGACCTGTCGGTGATCACCACGCCGCCGCGCGAGCGGCTGGCGATCAAGACCTTCGTCAACGAGTGGAACGACGCCATCATCCAGGAGGCGTGCCTGCGCGAGATCCGGCGCGGCGGCCAGGTGTACTTCCTCCACAACGAGGTAAACACCATCGAGCGCACCGCCCAGCGCCTGCAGGACCTCTTGCCCGGCGCGCGCGTGGGTATCGCCCACGGGCAGATGCGCGAGCGCGAGCTGGAACAGGTGATGCTCGATTTTTATCACCGGCGCTACAACATCCTGGTGTGCACCACCATCATCGAGACCGGCATCGACATCCCCACCGCCAACACCATCGTGATGAACCGCGCCGACAAGCTGGGCCTGGCGCAGATGCACCAGCTGCGCGGCCGAGTCGGTCGCTCGCACCATCGGGCCTATGCCTACCTGATCACCCCGCCGGAAAAGGCCATGACCGCCGACGCGAAGAAGCGCCTGGAGGCCATCGCCTCGCTGGAAGACCTGGGGGTCGGCTTTACCCTGGCGAGCCACGACCTCGAGATCCGCGGCGCCGGTGAGCTGCTTGGAGACGAGCAGAGCGGGCAAATCCACGAGGTCGGCTTCTCGATGTACAACGACCTGCTCAACCGTGCGGTCAACGCCCTGCGCTCCGGCAAGATGCCGGAACTGGAAGCCCCCGAGGCCACGGGGACCGAGGTGGAACTCGGCCTGCCAGCCCTGCTCCCGGGCGACTATGTACCCGACGTGCATACCCGCCTGATCCTCTACAAGCGCATCAGCAGCGCCGAATCCTCCGACGCCCTGCGCGAGCTGGAGGTCGAGCTGGTTGACCGTTTCGGTTTGCTGCCGGATCCGGCCAGGGCCCTGTTCGAGGCCGCTCGCCTGCGCCTGAAGCTGACCCCGCTGGGTATTCGCAAGCTGGAACTGGGCCCCGCCGGGGGCCGCCTGGTCTTTGGGCCGAGTCCCAATCTGGACATCGCGGCCCTGATCCAGCTGGTGCAATCCGATCCGCAGGCGTACAAACTCGATGGCCAGAAGGCCTTCCGCTTCTTCGCGCCGATGGAGACACTGGAAGCCCGCGCGCAGGCCGTCCTGCGCCTACTGAACACGATCAGCCCCGAACAACAGGCCGCCTGAATGTCCAACATCCCGTCCGAAGTCCCGAATCCTTTCCGCCGTCGCCTGCTGGCCGGCCTCGCCGCCCTGCCCGTGGTCGGAGCCACTGGCCCGGTGCTGGCCCAGGCGGGGCGCGAGTACCGGATTGAACTGGTGATCTTCGAGCACCGTACGGACGAGAGCCGGCGGCTGCAGATGGAGCTCGCGGCACCGCGCGAGGCGGCCTTGGGCGAATCCGAGCTGGGCGGGCGAAACTATCGCAGCTCCCGCCGCGGCTTCGAGCTGCAGCGCGTGGTGCGGCGCGTGGAGGACTCGGGTGCCGGACGCATCATCGCGCGCCTGGCCTGGGACCAGACCGGCCGCGACCATGCCTCGGCCCCGTGGCTGCGGGTCCAGCAGGGCCGGCGCCTGGGGCTGCATGACCCGGTCGGGCCCGAACGCGGCCTGTCGCCCCGTCCGCTGATGGTAGACCGGGAAGAACGCTTCGAACTGGAGGGCCGGCTACGGATCTGGGTGGGGCGGTTCCTCCATCTGGAGACCGACCTGATCTACCACGTCGACGAACCGATGGACGATCAGCCGCCCCGTGCCATCACGGTGCGGGGAAGCCAGCGAATGAACTCGGGCGACGACCTGTTCTACCTGGATCACCCGGTGATCGGCATGATCGCCCGGGTAACGCGTATCGACCGTTCCTGACCCCTTCCCTTGTGGTCCCGGTGCGTCTCAGCGCCACTGGGGCGTGGATTCCCGGGTCATCCACTGCTGGAAGGCCGCCATCCCGAGATCCTCGAACAGCAGTTGCAGCGGGCTCCGGCGCGGTTCGAACACCACCAGCTTTTCTACACCGATCACGTCCCGGGCCACGCTGCGATCGGAACCCAGGCCGTCGATCAGCCCCAGCTCCACCGACCGGTCGCCCGTCCAGATGAGCCCGTTGAACAGGTCATCCCGCTCGACCAGACGATCGCCGCGCCCGGCACGCACCACATCCACGAATTGCTCGTGTACGCCCTGCAAGACGCCGTCGAGGTGGTCCACATGGCCCTCGTCCAGCGGCAGGAACGGGTCCAGGAACCCCTTGTTCTCGCCCGCGGTAAACAGGCGGCGCTCCACGCCGATGTTGTCGATCAGGTCGACCAGCCCGAAGCTGTCCATGCGCACCCCAATCGAGCCCACCATACTGGCCTGGCTGGCATAGATCTCGTCGGCCGCCACGGCGATGTAATAGGCAGCCGAGGCGCCGACGTCCCCGATGACCGCGTAGACCGGGGTATCCGGGTGCTTCTCTTTCAGCCGCAGGATCTCGTCGTGGACATTGGCCGCCTGTACCGGGCTACCCCCGCCGCTGTTGATACGCAGCATGACGGCTCGGGTGCCCTCGGACTCGAAGGCCTCGTTCAGGACCTTGGAGATGTCCTCGGCGTTGGCCGCCGCACTGGAGGCAATCAGGCCCTCGACCTCGACAACCGCCACGTGTTCGCTCGGCTCACGTTCGGTCTCGAACATGCCTGCGAGACCCATATCGCCCCCGCGCACCAGGATCAGGAGCGCGACCAGGTAGAAAAAGAACAGCAGCTTGAAGAAGATGCCCCAGCGCCGGGCCCGGCGCTGCTCGATCACCTGCGCCTGGACCAGCTTCTCCAGGGTCTCGCGTTCCCAGCCCGGCTTGTTGTCGTTTGCCCAGCCCATCGTGGCTCCTTGGTTAATCTTCGCCTTCGGCTTGGCGGAATGCCTCCAGCAGTGCTTCAAGATCGGGGAGCAGTGCCAGCGGCCCGGCACCCTCCAGCCGTTGCGGCGGATGGACACCGTGTGTCACGCCCACCGCCGGCACGCCCGCGTGCCGTGCCATCTCGAGATCATAAACGCTATCACCCACCATGCGCGTACGGACCGGTTCCACCCCTGCCCGTGCCATCACGAATTCAAGCATGGATGGATGCGGCTTCGACGGATGCTCATCCCCGGTGGCTGTCGCAACGAAGTAGCCGCCCAGGCCGGTCGTCTGCAGTGCCTGATCCAGGCCGCGCCGGGACTTGCTGGTCGCCACGGCCAGCAGCACCTCGCGTGCCGCCAGCCAGTCGAGCAGCGCGGCCACACCCGCGAACAGGGGTGTCTCCGGGGCATCATCGGCCTCCAGGTAACACGCCCGATAGGTCGTCGCGAAGCGCCCCACGAAGTGGTCATCGGCATCCGGATAAAGTTCCCGTACGGCGGCCTGAACGCCGAGTCCGATGATGTTGCGCAGGGCCGCCTCGTCACGGACCGGGGCGCCTAGCTCCGCCGCCGCACGCTGCAGGCAGTGGACGATACGGCGTGGCGAGTCCATGAGCGTCCCGTCCCAGTCGAACACCACCAGGCGCAGTTCTCCGTTCACCGGGGGCAACAAGGGGGTTGTCACGTGGCCTCGCCGTCCCCGGCATCCAGGCGGGCCAGCACGTCGCCCAGTTCCCCGGGCATGGGCGCCGAAAAGATATGCCGTTCACCGTCCGCCGACTGGTATGCCAGCGCCTGCGCGTGCAGGAACAGGCGTTTCAGGCCATGCCGACGCAAGGTCCGGTTGGCGTCCGGCAACCCGTAGTCATGGTCGCCCGCTACCGGGTGCCCGATGGCCTGACTGTGGACCCGGATCTGATGGGTGCGCCCGGTCCCGATGCGCACCTCGGCCAACTGGAAGGCCCCGTGTGCCTCCAGCGGCAGGAAGACACTCTGCGCTGTGCGGGCTCGACCATCTCCGGGGGCAGCGTCCCCGGTTTTCATCCGGCGACGACCATCGTCCTGGCGTCCATTGGCGATAGGCGCATCGCACTCGATTGGCTGATCCCCCGGGAAACGTCCCACCAGCAGGGCCAGATAGCGTTTCTCCACCCGGCCTTCGCGCAGGGCCGCATGGAAGTCCTGCAGTGCCGCGCGGCGCTTGGCCAGCACAAGGCACCCACTCGTCTCGCGGTCCAGGCGGTGTCCCAGTTCCAGATCGGTATCCGGCCGCAACTGCCGCATCGCCTCGATGATCCCGAAGGACAGACCACTGCCGCCGTGCACCGCCAGCCCGGAGGGCTTGTCCAGCACCAGCAGGTCGTCGTCCTCGTGAATAATCGCCTGACGCAGGCGCTCGAGCACCCTGGGCGGGATCTCGGTGGTCGCTGCCTCCGGACGGTCCAGGTCGGGTACACGGACCTCGTTGCCCGCGGCCAGACGCTTGTGCGCCTTGGCCCGGCGCCCGTCCACACGTACTGCGCCCTGGCGCACCAGTCGGTATATCAGGCCCTTGGGCACGCCCTTGAGTTCGCGCAGCAGGAAGTTGTCGAGCCGCTGGCCGTCACCCCGCTCGGTGACGTGGAAGCTGCGCGGGCCGGAGGGTTCTTGGCGTCCTTTCATGGCGCGGGATGCTACCCGAGCACCGACCTCCGGGCTACTGGGTCCACCCCTTTTACGGCCGAAAATACTTGCCCAGACGGGGGGTTATGCCCTACATTGGCGCACGGTACGTTCCCGCGATATGCCGGCAACGCGCCTCGAATCACCTGCCACTTCGATCCACCAGCCAACGACGGCTGCCGGTCGAAGGGCCATCGCCCGAAAGCGACACTGTGACGCTATTTCTTCTAACCCAGTCCTGTCTCCCCGGCTCCGCCTCCCGCAGGCGGCTGATCCCGTGGTTGCTGGTGAACACCTGGCTGGCGCGCTGGCTTCCGCTACGCGCCGCCGCGGCGAGCACGCGCGTGCAAGCGTTGCCGTGCCGCCGTTCAATCGCCGCATCCGGGGTGCCGATCATCCCTGCCGGATGCCAGGACGCCCTACCGAGTCCATTGCATGAAACGGATCCTGATCAATGCCACGCAGCCCGAAGAGCTGCGTGTCGCCATGGTCGACGGCCAGCGGCTGTACGACCTCGACATCGAACTGCCCTCGCGCGAGCGCAAGAAAGCAAACATCTACAAGGCCAAGATCACCCGGGTCGAACCGAGCCTCGAGGCTGCGTTCGTCAACTTTGGTGCTGATCGCCACGGCTTCCTCCCGTTCAAGGAGATTGCGCATACCGCCGTTGGCGCGCCGGACGACAGTGACAAGCCGATCCGCGACTTCCTGAAGGAAGGTACGGAACTCCTTGTTCAGGTCGAAAAGGAAGAACGCGGTAACAAGGGGGCCGCGCTGACGACCTACATCAGCCTTGCGGGCCGCTATCTGGTCCTGATGCCCAACAATCCCAAGGCCGGAGGCGTCTCGCGCCGCATCGAGGGCGAGGATCGCGCGTCCCTGCGCGATGCCCTGTCCGGCCTGACCATGCCGGAGGGCATGGGAGTCATCGCCCGCACCGCCGGCGTCGGTCGCAGCACCGAAGAACTGCAGTGGGATCTCGACTACATGACCGCCCTTTGGGCGGCCGTTACCGAGGCCGCGGAAAAGGCCAAGGCCCCGGCGCTGATCCATCAGGAAAGCAACGTCATCATCCGCGCCCTGCGCGATCACATGCGCAATGACGTCGGCGAGGTCATCATCGATGATGGCGATGTCCATCAACAGGCCGAGGACTTCGTCCGCCTGGTGATGCCGAACAGCCTGCGCAAGCTCAAGCGCTACGATGACCCGGTCCCGCTGTTCAACCGCTACCAGATCGAGAGCCAGATCGAGAGCGCGTTCGATCGCGAGGTCACCCTTCCCTCCGGTGGCGCACTGGTCATCGACCATACCGAGGCCCTGATTTCGATCGACGTGAACTCCGCTCGTTCCACCAAGGGCGGTGACATCGAGGAGACTGCCTTCCACACCAATCTGGAGGCGGCCGAGGAAGTTGCACGCCAGTTGCGCATTCGGGATCTGGGCGGCCTGATCGTGATTGATTTCATCGACATGAACGCCAACAAGCACCAGCGCGACGTGGAGAACCGCTTGCGCGAAGCACTGGAGATGGATCGCGCTCGGGTTCAGGTGGGTCGCATCAGCCGCTTCGGCCTGCTGGAAATGTCACGCCAGCGCCTGCGTTCCTCGCTGGGCGAGTCCTCCCAGAACACCTGCCCGCGCTGCCAGGGCCACGGACAGATCCGCAGCGTCGAGTCCCTGGCCCTGTCCATCCTCCGCCTGATCGAGGAAGAGGCCATGAAGGACCGCACCGGCCTGGTCATGGGCCAGGTACCGGTGGACGTCGGCACCTTCCTGCTGAACGAAAAACGCGAATCGATCACCGATATCGAGGACCGCCACAAGGTCGACATCAGTATCATCCCCAACCCGCAATATCTCACGCCCCGCTTCGAGGTGCGCCGCGTTCGCGGTGACGAGCGCGAGGAGACCATCAGCGACCGCGGCTCGCACGAGCTCGTCGAGATCGTCGAGGACGACAGCGATCCGCATCAGGAGCGCCGGAGCAGGGTCGAGAAGCCCCTGGTCCAGGGCGTCAAGATGACGGGACCGGCCCCGGTCAGCGAACGTGGTCCGACGGCCCCCGAGACCGCCGAACCGGTACCCGAGCCGGGTTTCTTTGCCCGCATCTGGTCTTCGCTGTTCCCCAATGCCGCCCCCGCAAACGGGCAGGAAGAAGGACAGGATGACGGACGCAAGGAAGGCGGGCGTGCCCGGCACGGCGAAGACAATCGCGGCGGCAAGGGCAACGGCGCCCGCGGCAGTGGCCGCAAGAAGGCAGACAACGGCGGCCGCAAGGCCGCGGACAAGCGCAACAACGGGGACAAGGGCAAGAAGGCCGGCCCCGACAAGCCCGAAAGTTCCAAGGACGACACCGCCAAGACCGATGGCGCCAAGGGTCGCTCCCGTCGCGGCGGCACGAAGGATGGCGACACCGACAAGGCTGCGGGCCGGGAATCGGCGAAGCCCGTCGCTGCAAGCCGCGGTCCCGAGGCCCGTTCCGAAAACAAGGGCGGCGAAAAGACCGCCGACGCCAAGCCGTCCGAAAAACCGGCACGGGGCAAGGACGACGCCCCGGCTGCGGATGCGAGCGAGGCGTCAGACGGAAAGGGTCCGCAGAAATCCGATGAAGAGGACGGCAGCAAGGGCCGCTCCCGCTCCCGGCGCTCCCGTCGCGGTGGCCGCCGCCGTGGCGGTCGAGCCCGCTCCGGCGACAATACAGGCGACACTGGAAACGAGGGCACGCAGAACCCGGCAAGCGAGGCCTCCGCGCCGGAAGCCGGAAAGGACGACGCCACTCAAGGCACGGATAACTCCCCTGCCCCGGGAAAGAAAGGCGACAAAAAGCCCCGCGCTGAACGCCCCCAGTCCCCGGACAGCGAACAAGCCGCGAGCCCGCAGGATGCTCAGGCGGGTGGCGAACCCGCGAATGCCTCGGCCAAGATCGCTCCCGACGCCGACGCCCCCGCCAGGGGACGCGGTCGCAGTGGCCGCGGGCGCAAGCCGGCCTCGGATTCATCCGCCAGCGAGGTGACCCCGTCGGGGGGCGAGGCGAACGCTACGGCGCAACCCGAAACCGCTACGCCGCCCGCGAAGGGACCCGCACCGACAGCCGACGCAGCAGAAGCCGCCACGACCGAAGGGGAGCGCGAGCCGACCCCCGCAAAGCGCCCGGCCCGTACACGTACCGCGGCCCGTTCGGCCGAGCCGGCAAGCAAGTCCGGGACGCCGTCTGCGGAAACGCCGGAAACGTCGGAGACGCCGGCCAAGCCGAAGGCGAAGCGCACCAGGCCGGCCGGCACGGATGACACGCAGGGTAACGAAGGTAATGAAGGGGCTGCCGCTGCTTCCACGGCCGCGTCAACGCCAGCCGAGACGAAAGAGGAAAAGCCCGCAACACCCAAGCCCACGACGGAATCGACGGAACCGGCAAACCAGGGCCCGAACCGCAAGGGCGACGACTGACTGGAGGTATCAGGTTTCCTCCGGCATTACGGGACAAGGGGCCCGCCATTTGGCGGGCCCCTTGTCGGTGCAAAACCGGGAACGCCGGACCATGCCACGTATGCCGACCGAGGATTCCGGCCCGGCACGGGAACGCCGGCCGGGTGCATGCCGTCGCCGTCAGGATGCCTTGAGGGTGTGACGTTCGCGGATGTGTTCCAGCAGCCCGTCTGCGGCCGCCTCGATCAGGTCCATCACATGCACGAACCCGTCATCTCCACCGTAGTACGGGTCGGGGACCTCGTGATCGTCGAACTGGGGTGCGAAATCCAGGTACCGCAGCAACTCCGCCCGGCTGTCCGCCGGACGGATGCGTTCGGCGTTGCGGTAATTCGCATCATCCATGGTGAGGATGTAGTCAAACTCCCGGAAATCCTCCGGTTCCAGCTGGCGCGCGCGCAGCGGTTCCAGATCGTATCCACGGGAGCGCGCCTCCTGCCGGGCACGGGGATCGGGCTTCGCGCCCACGTGGTACCCGGCCGTCCCCGCCGAATCCACCTCGATAACATCTTCCAGACCCTGCGCGCGGATCCGTGCCTCGAACACGCCGTGAGCCATCGGCGAGCGGCAGATATTGCCCAGGCAAACCATCAATACTCGTATCTCCGACATCGAATCACCGTCCCGATCAACCGGGCCTAAGGATAACAAACACGACCGCGAACCGGCGCCGTTTCGCCCCCTGCCCCGCAGTATGCGATGCTGAGGCTTTGCACCCAGGGACCGATCGATGGTCGACCTAGGCGGACCCCGCATACCCGGCTGGACGCCGCCCGGCAACGTATCCGGCGGCTCGGGGAACGGCGCGCGCACCAGCCTCCAGCCAGGGGTGCGCATCGAGGTGCGTGTCCTGGACGTGTTGCCGGATCGCAGCGTCCGCCTGCGACTCGAACCAGCAGCCGCCAGGGGCCTGGCGCCGGCGGCGCCGCGCGCGGCCCCTCCCGCACCGGTGGTCACCGCGCAACTGGCCGGCGCCCTGCCCGAACCCCTGCTGAACCGCGCGGGCGCCGGGGGCACGGCAATGCTGGCGGAGATCACCCGCACCGAGCCCCGCCTGGAAGTGCGCCTGATGCCGCTTGCGCCGGATCGCGCCGTGCCCCGACCCGCTGGCCCGCCGACCAATCCGGTGCAGCAATGGCTGGGGCAGGAACTGCGCCACCAGCTTCCCGGGGCCCGCCCCCTCGGCCCGACCCTCCAGGGCCTCCTCACGCCACCGGCAGGGGCCCCGCGCGGCGAGGCGACGCCCAACCTGGCTGCGGCAACCCTGGGCGCGCCCGCCTTCCAGCGTCTCGTCGAGATCCTGCCCACCCCCGGACAGCTAACGCAGCCCGACAGCCTGCGCCAGCATGTTCAGAATTCCGGGCTCTGGATGGAGGCGATGCTGGGGCTGGCCGGCCGCGGCCAGCCCCCGACGAATGCGCTCGCGGCGGATCTCAAGGGCCAGCTGTTCCGGGCGGCCGACCAACTTCGCCAGGGCCCCGAACCACGCGCCTTCGTGCAGCCCCCCGCACCCGGCGCCACCGCGTCATCCCCGGCCCTGCCCGCGCTGACCGGCTTGCTGGAAGGCCTGCTCAAGCGGGTCACATCGCTGCAACTGCAGTCACTGCAGTCCTTTGCCAGCGACGAGCCGGGCAATAACCGTTGGTTTTTCGAGCTTCCGCTTCGCAGCGAACAGGGAATCCATAGCATCCATGGAGAGATCCAGCGCGAACCCACAACCGACGAGGCTGGCGACGAGGCGCCATGGTCCATCGTATTGAGGCTGGATCTGGGCGACCTGGGCCCCACCCGGGTTGCGGTTGCGTCACATCATGGCGGGGTCAGCGTGCACTTCACGGCAAGCGAGCCGGATACCGTTACGCGGCTGCGCAGCGAGATGGCGTATCTCCGTGACCGGTTCGCCGAACGCGAACTGACGGTCACGGGTCTGTCGGTCCGTCAGGGCACCGTCGACACCGACCCGCGGCCGGCGAATGCACACCGCATGGTCGACGAACAGGCCTGAACGGATGAAATCCAAGGATACCGGGACGCGCCCCCCGCACCGGGACTCGCCGCCCTCCAGGGCTGTTGCACTGGAGTGGGACCGGCGCCGCGCGCCGAAGATTACTGCCAGCGGTTCGGGCCTGACGGCGGAGGCGATCCTGAAAATCGCCGAGGAACACGGCATTCCGCTCCACCAGGACCCGGCTCTCAGTGAAGCCCTGGCCCAGATCCCCGTCGGGAGCGAGATTCCGGAGGAACTCTACGTCGCGGTAGCCGAGATCCTCGCCTTCGTCTTCCTGCTGGCGGGGATTACTCCCGACGACCGCTCCAGCGGATACCAGGATCCATCCCGACAACCCGGAGCAGGTGGTGGCCCGAACCATGGGTCATGAATGGCTCATGTGCCCCGAGTCACCGGCGGTGCCTGTGCCGTGCAGGCTGAACAGGAGATCGAGTTCGGTCGAGGTCAGTCCACAGCGCCGGCGAACCTCCTCTCGCCCCACACCCTGCTGGATCAGACGAATCGCCTGTTCGTAGGCGCCGCTGTCCCCCTCCCGGGCGCGTAACTCGGTGTGCTGATCATGGAGCCGCGCCAGAGCCCGTTGAACGGATGCTTGTGCTTGGCCATGCGTGGCGACACCCTCGGACAACGCCTTCATTGCACCCTGCAGAGCCATGACCGAGGTGGCCTGGCGTTGATAGTCTTGGCGTAGCGCGGCCAACTGGCGACGCAACAGGATCACCAGCCCGACGGCAAACCCGGCGATGATGGTCGCCAGCAGCGCGATAAACGCGGCAAGCCAGATCAGCATTCCCTCTCCCATTGCTCGCCCTCTCCCGAAAACCGAGGCGGCCTGATTGTCGCGTGAATCATGACCGCATGACCAGCGAGTCACGGGCAACGCGGTTCGACGTGAACCGAAATGCCCCCGGGGCACCCATGGGGCCGCCGCCGGACAGGCGTCTGCGCGCGCCCTCAGGCGTAATCGTCAATCAGACCGTGGCGTTTGTCGCGATTTTCCTTTCGCGGGGGGCGCTGCTGGCTCGGACGCACGGCGGGCCGGAACACCGGATCGCGGTCGTGGTCATCGCTCAGCTGGCGACCTGGAACGGTCGTGTAAACCGGTCGCACGGACCGGTCCGGCTGAAGTTCATCGACCATGGCTCACCTCCCGGCTTGCGCCTCATGGTCCTCGTCCACCTCCAGTGTAGACCTTGTGCGAGTGACTACAGTTCGCGTAACTGGGCCCACTCTTCGTCCGAAAGCAGCTTGTTCAGGTCTACGAGGATGGTCAGGCCCTCCTCCGTACTGGTCACCCCCTGAATGAAACGACTGCTGTCGTCATTGCCAACCTCCGGAGCCGGCTCGACCGCGTCCGGGGAGATCCGCACGACCTCGGATACGGAGTCCACCAGGATCCCGACGTTCTGGTTGTCCACGTCGATGATCACGATGCGCGAGGCCTCGTCGGATTCCCGATCGTCCAGCCCCATGCGCCTCCGGGCATCGATCACCGTGACCACATTGCCGCGCAGGTTGATGATGCCGAGGATGTAATCCGGTACACCCGGGACCGGCGCAATCTCGGTGACCTTGAGGACTTCCTGGACCTGCAGCACATCGATCGCGTAGGTCTCCTCCGCGAGGCTGAAGGTCACATACGGAGCGGTGTCGGCCTTGGCCATGGCTTCTACGTCTTGTGCGCTGCTCATGTCGTCCTCGATATTCGGTGCAGGCGGGAGCCGCCCAGTGGTGTCGTCCTGACCGGGTTATCGGCCGATCGCCGCCATGCTTGAATGCGCATCGAGCCAATCAGTCCCAGCCGCCCTCGTCCAGCGTGCGGTCGAGTGCCTCCAGGTCCAGCAACGTGGCCATCTTCTCGCGCTCTACCCCGGCCAGCCAGGGCAGGCGCCTCCGCTGGTTACGCCAGCGGAGTGACTCCGGCTGGATAACGCGGGTCCCATGGATCGCCCGGCACGCCAGCGCGAACCGCGATCCCGCAAGGAAGACGACCTGCCGGGCGGTATCCGGCTCGTAGTCGCGATCTTCCGGGGTCACCACGGCGGCCAGGTCGATCAGCTGGACGCGGCCCTGCTTGGTATCGGCGATACCAAGGTACCAGACGGAATGATTCGGCGTTGGTCGTACCTCAAGGCTGTCCAGCGGTGCCACCCCACCGAGGGCGTGCAGGGGTGCCAGGAGCGTCAGGTTCCCGGCCTCGATCACCAGGGCGGAGAACGGCTGCTCCGGTCGCACGTACTCCTGCTCGGCGGGGTCGGCCGGTGGGGGTGGCGGTGCCTCGTCGGAAACGGGCGTGGGTGTCGTGGTCGGGAGCGGATCGGCTTCCTGCACCGGGGCGCGAGTTTCCTCTGCCGGTGCCGGGGGCTCGAGGAGATTCGGCCGCAACAGCGTCGGGACCGGTGCCGGCTCGTCCAGCAGGCTGCCGAAGTAGTCGTCCAGCGCCTCTGGTTCTGCCTTGAGGGCGAGGTTGTCGACCGTGGATCGTTTCATCCGCGCCGCCTCCTTTCATGGGGGGCGGACAATTGCCCGCCAATGGCCTCGAGCAGGTCCGAATAGGCCAGCACGCCGCGCGCATCGGGGATCATGAAGCACAGCGGCTGTCCCGCACTGGAGGCATCGCGGAATTTCGTATCCACCGGGATAACGCCGGGCCAGACGTCATCGCCGTACAACCTCCGTAGTTCCGCGAGGGCCTCGTGTGCCGCGCGCGTGCGCCGATCGAACAGCGTCGGGATAATTCGGTACTGCAACTCGGCCTTGCGCGACTTCTGTACCATTTTCAGCGTATTGATCATCCGTTCAAGGCCCTTCAATGCCAGGAATTCGGTCTGCACCGGCACCAGCAACTCGTCACAGGCCGCCAGTGCATTGACCATCAACACGCCCAGCATCGGGGGGCAATCCAGCAACACGTAGTCGTATTGCCCGGCGACCTTCTCCAGCGCATGTCGCAGGACCAGCCCCATGCCACTGCGGGTGCCCAACTGCCGATCCAGGGTGGCCAGGGCGGTACTCGCGGTCAGCAGATCGAGCCCCGGGAAACGCGTCTCGCGGATCAGACCGTTCGGGTCCGGATCGGCTCCCTCGGCGCACTGGCTGAAGAGCTCGTACACCCCGCGCGTGGCGGTTTCCGGATCATGGCCGAAATAGGCAGTGAGCGAACCGTGCGGATCCACGTCCACCAGCAGCACGCGCTGTTCCGGTCCGGACAACAGGCCGCCCAGTGTCACGGTGGTGGTGGTCTTTCCAACGCCCCCCTTCTGGTTTGCAACCGCCCAGACCTTCATGGTGTATCTCCATCCGTCGGGAGCGGTGCAGCCGGAAGATCCTCGCGCAGGCGCTCCGGCTCCTGCGCGCCCTCGGCGCGCGGACGCTCTCCGGGCAGTACCACGATGGACACGCGCCGGTTTTCGGCGCGTCCATCCGCGGTGTCATTGCTGGCCACCGGGCGGTGCTCCCCGTAGCCCAGGGCGACAAGGTTCTCCGGATCGATCCCGACCTCCTCGAAAACGCTCACGACCGCCGCCGCCCGCCCGGCGGACAACTCCCAGTTGGAAGGATACACCGTGGTCTGGATGGGAACATTGTCGGTGTGCCCTTCGACATGGATCCGCGACACCCTTGGTGCCAGGATACCCCCGACCTCCTGCAAAAGGTCCACGGCTTCCAGGTTCAGGGTGGCCGACCCCGACGGGAACAGAAGCCGGCTGGTGATCTCGATCTCCAGCCAGTAGGCCTCGCGGGTAACGCGCAGGTCGCCGTCCTCGATCCACTGGGCCATCGCCTGCTCGATCTCGCGTGCCATGTCGGCCAGGTCATCGAGGAAGGCCTGCATCCCTTCATCGTCCGACGCATTGTCCAGCATCCCGCTCAGGGCCATGTCGATCGGTTGCGGACCGTCTTCCACAAGCCCGGGCTGCACCTCGATGGGGACCAGGGCGCGAAGATCCTGGGGACTGCGTTCGCGCGCCACGGTGGGATCCCCCACCTGGATCGGCTCGGCCTGCATCGGCGCACTGAACGCATCCACGAGCGATTCCGACAGCACGCGGTACTTGCCGTCATCCACCGACGAGATGGCGTACATCACGACGAAGAACGCCAGCAGCAGGGTGACCAGATCCCCATAGGGGATGGCCCATGCCTCGTGGTTCTGGTGTTCTTCCGCCCGCTTGCGCCGTGCCATGCTGACCTCACTCGTGGATGAAGCCACTCAGCTTGCTTTCGATGTTCCGCGGGTTTTCGCCCTCGGCAATCGCGATCAGACCTTCCATCAGCATTTGCTGGTGTTGCGAGCGGTTCTGAATAATCGACTTCAACTTATTTGCGACCGGCAGGAACAACAGGTTGGCCGACCCGATGCCGTAGATCGTGGCGACGAACGCGGCCGCGATTCCCGCCCCGAGCTTGCTTGGGTCCGCAAGGTTCTGCATCACCGCCATCAGTCCCATCACCGCGCCCACGATGCCGAGGGTCGGCGCGTAGATGCCCATGCTCTCGAAGACTTTCGCGCCCTGCATGTCGAAATGCTCGCGATTGTCGAGATCCGCCTCCAGGATCTGGCGGATGCTCTGCGGCTCGCTACCGTCGACCAGCAACTGCAGCCCCTTGCGCGCAAAGCCGTCGCTTTCCTCGTCGGCCAGCGTCTCCAGCCCGAGCAGCCCTTCCTTGCGTGCCACGTGAGACCACTCGACGATCTGCTCCACCATGGCGCGGTTGTCGACCTTCGGCGGCTTGAAGGCCCAGGGCAGGATGCGCATGCCATGCATGAACACCGGCATCCGGGCCTGCACCAGGGTGGCCCCCAGCGTCCCCAGCACCACGATCACGAAGGCCGCCGCATTCCACAGCGCGCCCAGCCCACTACCCTTGGCAATGCTGCCACCGAGCACAGCCACCAGCCCCAGAGTCACCCCGATGAGGCTCAGGATATCCATGTCAGCAGAACCCCTTGACCAGGGCGGGACCGATTTCGGGCAGCGGATACACATGATCTGTCAATCCGGCCTCCGCCACGGCGGCGGGCATCCCGTAAACCACGCAAGTGGCCGCATCCTGTGCCCATACCTGCGCACCCACGCCCTTCAACGCCCGTGTCCCTTCGCGCCCGTCCGCACCCATGCCAGTCAGTATCACCGCGAGGACCTGGCCACGCAGCGCGTCCACGGCCGAGGTGAATGCCGCATCCACGCTTGGCTTGTAGATCGTTCCAAGGGGGCTCTCGGCGATCCGCACGTGAGTCTGGCTGCCCCGTTCCAGAGTCAGCTGCATACCCCCGGGTGCCAGCAGGGCCACGCCCGGTTTAAGCACATCGCCATCCTTCGCCTGGCGTACCTCGATGTGGCACATGGCATTGAGGCGCTCGGCAAAGGCCGGGGTAAAGCTGGCCGGCATGTGCTGCACCAGGACGATGGGCAGCGGGAACGTGGCCGGCAACGGCTTGAGGACCTCCTGCAGGGCCACCGGGCCGCCAGTGGAGGTACCAATAAGGACTGCCCGCAACTGACGCAGCGGGGTCGGCGGGCGCGTGCTCGCAACCGGGGCCGCCGGCTTGCGGGCATCGGCGGCGGCCTGGCGATCGGCTTCCTCCCGGCGCGCCGTTGGCCGCGCCTCGCGGGCCGGTGCGCTGCTGCCCGGGGCACTGGCCGAGCGTGCCCGGCTGCGCGACAGCGAGCGGACGCGACGGCGCAACAGCATGCGGGCGCTGTCCTCGTCACCCGCCATGTCGCTGAAGCGCTTGGGCAGGAAGTCCACCGCCCCGGCCTCCAGTGCGTCCAAGGTCGCCTGCGCGCCCTCGGTCGTCAGGCTGGAGAACATCAGGATCGGCCGCGGATGCTCGGCCATGATCTTGCGCACGGCCGTGATGCCGTCCATGACCGGCATCTCGATATCCATGGTCACGACATCGGGGTCGAGCTCCCGCACCTTCGTGATTGCCTGCTCGCCATTTTCCGCCGAGCCGACTACCTCGATTCCCGAGTCGGAGTCCAGGATCTCCGCAATACGTCGGCGAAAAAAACCCGAGTCGTCGACTACCAGAACCCTGATCGGCATCCTCAGCCCTCGCTCGAGCGCGATGCTCGGCGCGGTCGACCGGACATCTGCAACTGCCGCATCAGGATCGTCACCAGGTCGGAGACATCGAGGATCAGCGCGATCCCGCCATCCCCCGTGATAGTCGCCCCCGCCAACCCCTTTACGCCCTGCAGATTCTGGCCCAGCGGTTTGATAACGACCTCTTCCTGGCCCACCAGGTCGTCCACCACCAGGCCGACCTTGCGGTCCGCGGTATGCACGACGACCACGTGGGCATCCTTGCGCGGCTCGGGCTCGTGCCCCGGCTTCAGCCAGCGCTTGAGGTAATGGATCGGGAGCGCCTGCTTGCGCACGATGATGACTTCCTGATCATCCACGTAGTGTGTCTTGGTGAGATCCAGATCGAGGATCTCGGAGACCGAAGCCAGCGGGATGGCGAAACGCCGGCCATCCAGGATCACCATCAGCGCAGGCAGGATCGCCAGGGTCAGCGGCAGCTTGACCCGCAGGGTGGTGCCCACGCCAATCTCGGAGTCGATCTCGATGGTGCCGTTGAGTTGCGAGATCTTGGTCTTGACCACGTCCATGCCGACCCCGCGGCCGGAGACGTCGGAGATCTCGGTCTTGGTTGAGAATCCGGCCATGAAGATCACGTTGAAGGCCTCGCGATCGGTCATGCGTTCAGCCATCGCGGGTTCCATCAGGCCCTTCTCCACGGCCTTGCGGCGCAGGGCCTGCGGATCCATGCCGCCCCCATCATCCTTGATCAGCAGTGCGATGTGATCGCCTTCCTGGGCCGCCCCGAGCACTACCGTCCCCTTGCGCGGCTTGCCGGCCGCCTCGCGGACGTCAGGCGTCTCGATACCGTGGTCCACCGCATTGCGCACCAGATGCACGAGCGGGTCGGACAGAGCCTCGACCAGGTTCTTGTCGAGATCGGTATCCTCGCCGAAGATCTCCAGTTCGATCTCCTTGCCCAGGTTCCGCGACAGGTCGCGGATCACCCGCGGGAATCGGTTGAAGACCTTCTTCACCGGCTGCATCCGGGTCTTCATCACCGAGGTCTGCAGGTCGGAGGTCACCAGGGCCAGGGAACTGATCGCCTTGCCCAGCTCGTCATCGACATGCTGGGAGCGCAGCATGCTCAGGCGATTCCGGACCAGTACCAGTTCGCCTACCAGGTTCATGATCTCGTCCAGACGCTCGGTATCCACACGCACGGAGGTCTCGCCCTGCGGCGCGGACCGGCCACCGGCCTCGGCCCCACCTCCGGCGCGCGCACCCCCGCCGCCCTGGCCGCCGGCAGCGGACGGCTCCGGTGCCTTTTCGGGTTCGGGCGCGCCCGCCGCAACCGGTTCTGGCACCGGCGCGCCGGGTTCGTCGGATTCTTCGGGTTCCGTGTTGGCCGCCGGTCCGGCCCCTTTTGCCTGCAATTCATCCAGCAGGTTCTCGAATTCGTCGTCGGTGATCAGGTCACCCGAGCCACCGGCATCGGCCCTCCCGGATTCCGCCCCCGACCCGGCCAACGCCTCCGGGACGCTGTCCCCATCCACCGCCTTCGGGGGCTGGTCACCGTGCAGACTGTCAAGCAGGGCCTCGAATTCGTCATCGGTGATTTCGTCATCGGCACCGACCATGGTGTCGCCGTTGGCCGGGGACTCGCCATCGGGCGCCGGTGGTGGCTCGGGTTCCGGCTCGGGTTCTGGCGCTGGCGGTGGTGCGGCTGCCTCCGCCGCCACGTCCTCGTTGTTGGCCATGCGCCGAAGGTCCTCGACCAGGTCCGCCTCGGCCGGCGTGGGATCGACACCGGAGCGCAAGTCCCCGAACATCACGTTCAGGGTGTCCAGCACACGCAGCATCGTGTCCATCAGGTGGCTGTCGGCCCGCCGCTCGCCATTGCGCAACAGGTTGAAGACATCCTCGGCGTGGTGACACACGGTCACCAGCGGATCCAGGCTCAGAAATCCGGCGCCGCCCTTGATCGTGTGAAAGCTGCGAAACACCGCGTTCAGCAGATCCCGGTCGTCCGGGTTCTGCTCCAGGTCGATGAGTTGCTCGTTGAGCCCCTCCAGCAGTTCCCCGGCCTCGATCAGGAAGTCCTGAAGGATTTCGTCATTGGGGTCGATGGCCATTCAGTCTCTCCGGTCGCGTGGCGCCATTCGCATGAGGTGCACGGCCTAGAAGCCCAGGCTCGAAAGCAGATCGTCCACCTCGTCCTGTCCTTGAACGACATCCGCGCCGGAATCTTGAGTCTTTGGCACGCTGGGACCGTGACCCTTGCGGTTCGCCTCCCGGTCCTCCTCGCTGCGTTCCAGCGATGCCTCGGCAGCCTCGACCTGCTCCAACCGGCCACTGGACAGCCGGATCAGGGACACGAGGTTCTCTTCCAGATCGGTTACCAGCTGGATCACGCGGCGGATCACCTGGCCGGTAATATCCTGGTAACTCTGCGCCATCAAGACCTCGGAGAGCAGTCGGCGCAACTCCTCGGTGTCCTCCCCTGCCTGGGCAAAGAAGCTGTCCAGTTCGCGTGCGAAGTCACGGAATTCATCCACCGACAGCTGGCGGTTGCGAAAGCGTGTCCACTTGGCTGTCAGGTCGGCCGCCTGCTGGCTGAACGATTCCGCGATCGGCAGGCTCGACTCGATGGCGTTCATCGTGTCGTGGGCCGCCTGTTCGGTCATCGTCACGACGTAACTCAGGCGCTCCTTTGCGTCGGGGATCTCGGCCTGGGTCAGTTCGACCAGGCGTGAATCCCCGCGGAAGCTCTGCAGCGCCTCGTGGAGATCGCGTGTCAGCTTGCCCAGCTCGTCGAAGAGTTCACGGTCATAGGGTCGGGCCAGATCCTGCACCAGTGCCCGGGCACCGGCGTCATCGCCCGCCTCCAGCGTCTGCACCAGTTGCCGGGCGAGCTCGAGCTGGCCATCGCGCGGTGGGTGTTCCTGTTCAGTCATGGGAAGCCTCTTGCTGATACGGCGCCGAAGGGGCCGGGTCGCGTCCGCCCTCGCAGGTGTAACGGGCGGCGTACGTATTCAATACCGGGAATCAATTATCCCTGTGCTTCAATACGTTCGAAGATCTTGTCGATCTTTTCCTTCAGCGTCTCGGCGGTGAACGGCTTGACCACGTACCCGTTCACGCCCGCCTCCGCGGCCTCCACGATCTGATCGCGCTTGGCTTCGGCGGTGACCATCAGCACCGGCATGGACTTCAGGTTTGGATCGGCCCGCACGGCCTTCAGCAGGTCGATACCCGGCATGTTCGGCATGTTCCAGTCGGTGATCAGGAAGTCGAAATCACCGTTTTGCAGCATCGGCAACGCAGTGCTGCCGTCATCGGCTTCCTGCGTGTTGTTAAAGCCGAGATCGCGCAAGAGGTTCTTGATAATGCGCCGCATCGTGGAAAAGTCGTCCACGATGAGAATCTTCATTCCCTTGTCCACACGTCACTCCGGGATTCGTAGGGTGGGTTTTAGAATAACTGCAAAGCGGTGCCGTCTTCGAGCCACGAGCCCAGACGGGCCCGCAACCGGATAGTGGCCTGACTGCGGATCTGGCTCACGCGCGACTCGGTCACGCCGAGTACGGCCCCGATCTCGCGCAGGTTGAGTTCCTCGATGTAGTAAAGCGAGAGCACCAAGCGTTCGCGCTCGGGAAGATCGCCCAGCGCCTCGGCCAGTTCCTCGCGAAACTCGCCCGCCTCTAGCGTGCCCGCAGGCGACGCCTCCTGCCCCTCGATCACGCGGTCGGCGCCATCGTCCCCGCCGCCGAGATCATCCAGGGCAAACAGGTGGGCCCCGGCATGGTCCTGCAACATGTCGTAGTACTGGTCGATCGGCACGTCGAGCTCGGCCGCCACTTCACTGCCCCGGGCCGACCGCCCCTCGCGGGCCTCGACGGTCTGGATCGCGGCGGCGATCCGCCGGCTGTTGCGGTGGACCGAGCGCGGTGTCCAGTCGCTGCGCCGCAGCTCGTCGATCATCGCGCCCCGGATGCGGATGCCGGCATAGGTGGCGAAGGTCGCGCCCTGACCGCCCTCGAACTGCCGCGCGGCCTCCAGCAATCCGATCATGCCTGCCTGGATCAGGTCGTCGACCTGCACCGAGGCAGGCAGCCGCGCCATCAGGTGGTGCGCAATGCGATGCACCAGTTCGACGTGATCGGCAATCAGCTGTTCATGCCCGCCGCTGGCGGAGGACGTAGCCTGATAGCCGGAAAGTCGATTACGCGTTGTCATCATGCGCTCTGCAGCATTCGTTCCACGAAAAACCCGACACCTCCGTGGTCACCGCCACCCACCGGCCAGCGATCCACTGTACGCGCCAGTTCCGCAAACGCCTTCCCGGCCGGACTCCCGGGATATTGCTGCACCACCGGCGCCCGTTTCTGCACCGCCTTGCGCAAATGTTCGTCCATGGGGATATAGCCGGCCAGGTCCAGCACGACCTCCGGCAGGTAGTTGCCACAGACGGTATTCAGCTTCTGCATCAGTCGATCGGCACCCTCGCGCCCGCTGACCATGTTGGTGACCATCCGGAAGCGGCGAAGCCCGTGATCGCGATGCAACACCTTGATGAGCGCATAGGCATCGGTAATGGACGCCGGTTCGTCGCACACGACCACGAGGGTTTCCTGCACCGCCCGGCAAAACGAGGTAACGGACTCCTGCAAACCCGCTGCAGTATCCACCACCAGGACGTCCAGAGGTTTGCTATAAGCGCTGAAAGCGTGGATCAGCCCGGCATGTTCGGCCGGCGTCAGGTTCGCCATGGCGGCGATTCCGGATGCCGACGGCACGACCTTCACGCCATCCGGTCCTTGCACGAGGACGTCCTCCAGGCTCTCTACGGCTCCGGTCACCAGGTCATGCAGGGTGCGTTCCGGGCGCATGCCGAGAAGCAGATCCACATTGGCCAGACCCAGGTCGGCGTCGAACAACATGACGTCTCGACCCAGTCGCGCCAGGCCTACCGACAGATTCACCGAAACGTTGGTCTTGCCCACCCCGCCCTTGCCCGAGGCGACCGCAATGACCTTCAAAGGCTTGTTAGTGCGTGGCATAACGCCCCTTTCCAACCGGTTGAATCAGTTCCAGTGTCGCAGGCTCGGCATTGCGTGCAGGGCGCGATTGTGTGCGCGCCCTGCGGGGCGGATCCAGTTCCGCCAGGCGTTCGGCGGCCCAGGTCTCCCGGGGATTCCCCTCTGCACCGGCACTCTCGGCATCATCGTTCAGTGCCAGGCGGGTCAGGTGCCCCGTATCGACCCGGTGAAAGTCCTCGGCGATGCGCTGACCATCGCTGACAAACCCCAGACCCAGGTGCTGGTCCAGCAGCACCGAAAGCACCTCGCCCAGTTGTTCCGCCTCGTCCAGCTTGGTCAACACCAGCGCGGAGGGCTCCGCCTTGCGAAAGGCCTCCAGCACCCGCCGCAAGGCGTTGCCCTGGGTCGTGGCCGATACCACCAGCCAGCTCTCGGCCCGAATATCCGGCGGCAGATGCGCGAACAGGGATTCATCCTCCACCGCCCGCGGGGCCTGCCCTGCGGTATCCACCAGGATCAGGTGCCCATCCTCCACGCGCCGCGCCAAGTCGCGCAATTCCCCCGGATTTTGCAGCACACGCACCGAAATCCCCGCCATCTGGGCGAAGGCCTGCAACTGCCGGGTCGCCCCGATCCTCTGGCTGTCCAGGGTGACCAGCGTAACCGAATCCGGCCCCATGCGGCGGATCTGGCGCAACGCGATCCGAGCCAGCGTGGTGGTCTTGCCGACCCCGGTAGGCCCGACCATTGCCAGCAGGCCGCCCTCGTCGAGGATAGTGGGACGGTGCGTGGCGATTGCACCTGAAAGCCGCGCCCGCAACCGTTCCCAGGCCTGTTCGGGGGAACTGTCGTCGAGGATGCTGCCGGCCAGGCTGCGCGCCAGCGATTCGCTGAAGCCGCGATCAATCAGGCGTGCCTTGCATTCCGCCGCCAGCGGGTGACGGGCCGCCCAGCGAGCCTCCTCGCTCTCGGCGTACTGGCGGGTCATCAGACTGCGCAGATCGCGTAGCTCCTGACGCATTGCGGTCAGCTCGGGATCCGCCGGCCACGAGGGTGCGGCATGCCCGGTGGCACCTTCGCGTGCGGACTCCGTCGATGGGCGCGGCGCACGGCCAGTGCTCGCCGTTTCTGGCTCGCAGACCGGCTCCGACGATGCGTCCTCCTCCAGCGCCGCAACCACCTCCAGCCAGCCATCCACCCGGCGACTGGACAGGATGACCGCATCCTCGCCCTGCTGCTCGCGCACCTGGCGCATCGCATCACGCATATCCCGGGCCCGATATCGTCTGACATTCATGCTTTCTCTCCTGCGCCGCTCGCGCGACGGAACCCTTCATCTTGTGGTTCAGGCGGACTGCTTCTGCGATTCTTCCTGCCCGACGGTTGCGACCACCCGGATCCGGCGATTGTCCGGAATCTCGGTGAATGCCAGCACCGTCAGACTGCGGACGGCGCCGCGCAGCCAGCCGGCAATCCAGGAACGGATCTCCGGGGCTACCACCAGGACCGCCGGCTGTCCGGCCGTTTCCTGGCGGCGGGCCGCATCGGCCACCGAACGTTGCAGCCGCTCCGCCAGCCCGGGTTCCAGCCCAACCGTGCCACCCGAACTGCCCTGCAGGGACTTATGCAAGAGCTGTTCCAACGAGGGGTCCAGGGCGATCAGCGGCAGCTCGTCATCCGGTCCCACAAGGTCCTGGACGATGGAACGAGCCAGTGCGACCCGAACCGCGGCGGTGAGAGTGCCGGGATCCTGACTCTTCACGCCCTCGTCTGCCAGCGTCTCGGCGATCGTGCGCAGGTCGCGGATCGAGACCTGTTCGGCCAGCAGGTTCTGCAGAACCTTCAGCACGATTGAAAGCGAGAGGGTCTTCGGTACCAGGTTCTCCACCAGCTTCGGCGAATGGCGCGCCAGCTGATCCAGCAGGTGCTGCGCCTCCTCGTGCCCGATGAGGCGGTGGGCGTTCTCGCGGAACACCTGCGACAGGTGTGTCGCGATGACGGTGGAACAGTCGACCACCGTGTAGCCGGCCCCCTGGGCCTGATCGCGGTCGCCCGGATCGATCCACAGGGCATCGAGGTTGAAGGTCGGGTCCTTGGTCGGCGTACCCGGCACGGTGCCAAACACCTCTCCCGGATTGATCGCGAGCTCCCGATCGGGGAAGACCTCGGCCTCGGCAACCGTGACGCCCAGCAGGCTGATGCGATAGGCGTTCGGGCTGAGTTCGAGATTGTCGCGGATGTGCACGGGCTGCAGCAGGAAACCCAGTTCCTGCGAGAGCTTGCGCCGCACGCCCTTGATCCGGCCCATCAGCTGGCCGTCCTGGGTGCGGTCCACCAGTGGAATCAGGCGATAACCCACTTCGAGCGAGACCAGGTCCACTGGCGGCACGTCTTCCCAGGTCAGGTCACGATCCTCCGAGCGCCCCCCGCCCTCGTCTTCCTGCGGAATGCGCTCGACCTCCACCGCGGCTTCACGGGCCCGGCGTTTGAGCAGATAGGCCCCGCCAAAGATCAGCGCGGCCAGGCCCAGGAATACGGCGTTCGGCATGCCGGGCACAATCCCCAGCGCTGCGATCACGCCACCGGCCACGTACAGCACGCGCGGGTTGGAGAACATCTGCCCGTAGACCTGCTGGCCCATGTCCTGGCTGCTGGTCACGCGGGTCACGATGATCGCGGTGGCCGAGGACAGCACCAGCGACGGGATCTGCGCGACCAGACCGTCGCCGATCGTCAGCAGCACGTAGTTGGTGGCGGCATCGCCGATGGACATGCCGTGCTGGACCGCACCAATGGTCAAGCCGCCAATGATGTTCACGAACAGGATCAGGATCCCGGCGATCGCGTCACCGCGTACGAACTTCGAGGCCCCGTCCATGGATCCGTAGAAGTCGGCCTCGCTGGCAATCTCCTCGCGCCGCTTGCGCGCCTCTTCCTGAGTCAGGATGCCGGCGTTCAGGTCGGCGTCGATCGCCATCTGCTTCCCGGGCATGGAATCCAGGGTGAATCGTGCGCTGACCTCGGACACACGCCCCGCGCCCTTGGTCACCACCACGAAGTTGATGATGATCAGAATGGCGAACACCACCAGGCCGACGGTGTAATTGCCACCTACCACAAAGTCGCCGAACGCCTGGATCACCTTGCCAGCAGCCTCGGTCCCGGTGTGGCCCTCCAGCAGGATCACGCGGGTCGAGGCGATGTTAAGGGCCAGGCGCAACAAGGTGGCCACCAGCAGCACCGTCGGGAAGACCGCGAACTCCAGCGGGCGTGGGGTGTACACCGCGACCATGATCACGACGAGCGACAACGCGATATTGAAGGTAAACAGCACGTCCAGTGCCACCGGTGGCAGCGGCAGCACCATCATCGAGAGCATCGCGATCAGCAGGATGGGCGCACCCAGCCCCCACTTGCCCACATTGCCCATACGGTCGAGGAAGGCCATCAGCGATCCCTCCGCTGGCGGCGCTGCGCGTCGGGATCGAGGTAATCCTCCGGCACTGGCAGGTCATCCGGCATCTGCGCATCGCCATCCGCACGCTTGAGCTGGTAGACGTAGGCCAGGATGCGCGCCACGGCGACGAACAGGCCGTTCGGGATTTCCTGGTTGAGGTCGGTGGTGAAATAGATCGCGCGCGCCACGCGCGGCGCCTCGACGCGGATAATCGCGTGCTCGTCCGCCACCGCGCGGATCGATGCCGCCACCTCGTCGGCACCCTTGGCCACCACCTTGGGCGCCGCCATGCGCGAGGCCTCGTACACGACGGCCACGGCATAGTGGGTCGGGTTGGTGATGATCACGTCGGCCTTCGGGACCTCCTCCATCATTCGCCGCTGCGCCATTTCCTGCTGCAGTTGCCGGATCTTCTGCTTCACTTCGGGCTTGCCGTCTGTCTCCTTGTATTCGTCCTTCACTTCCTGGCGGGTCATGCGCAGCTGCTTCTGGTGGTTCCACATCTGGAACGGCGCATCGATGGCCGCGACCACGATCAGGGCCGCGGACACCGCGATGAAGGTACCCAGCACCAGTTGCGCGGTGTGGGCGATGCCCTGATGAACCGGCTCGTAGCCGAGCATCAGCAGGCGGTCGGAGAAGATCGACATCACCACCACGGCAACACTCGAGATCAGCACGAACTTGGCAAAGGTCTTGCCGAACTCCATCAGCCCTTCCCAGGAGAAGATGCGCTTAAGACCCTTCCCGGGATTCAGCTTGGAGACCTTCGGGGCCGCCGCCTGCCAGGAAAAGTTCGCCCCACCGATCACGATCGGCGCCAGCACCGCCGCTACAACAAGCACCCCGAACAGAGGAAACAGGGTGCGCAGGGTACGGAAGAGCTCCTGGGCCAGGTACGGCAGAAGGAGCGACGAGTCGTACGCCAGTTCCGGTTCGAAATCGAGGCGATTGCTCATTTGTTCAGCGAGTTGCGCCCCCATATTCGGGCCGAACATCAGCATAAACGTGCCCGCTGCCATCAGGACCAGAAAAGTACTGAGCTCGCGCGATCGCGGAACCTGACCCTTCTCCTTCGCCTCGCGCAGGCGTTTCGGAGTGGGCTCTTCGGTTTTTTCCTGTCCGCTTTCGTTCTCGGCCATGTCAGAAGCCCATCCGGGTCTGCATCAGGTTGAAGCCCTCGTGCATCAGCTCGCCAAAGCGTTCCGGGAGTACCGGAATCGTGAACATCAGAAGCACGAATCCGATCAGGATCATCATCGGGAACCCCACCGCGAAGATGTTGAGCTGCGGAGAGGCGCGGGTGATTACCCCCATGGAGATGTTTACCAGCAGCAGCGAGGCCACCGCGGGAAGCGCCACCAGCACGGCTCCGACAAACATCGTCGAACCAAACGACACCAGCGCGTAGAACGCCTCCGCGTTCAGGCCGGTCGGCGCGATGGGCATGGTCTCGAAGCTGCTCAGCATCAGTTCCAGCGCAATGAGGTGGCCGTTCATCGCCAGGAACAGCAGCGTCGAGAAGATCACGAAGATGGTCGACACCACGGGCACCTGCACGCCCTGGGCCGGGTCCACGATCGAGGCGAAGCCAAGGCCCATGCCCAGCGCGATCACCTCGCCCGCCTGGGTCACGGCGGAAAAGACCATCTGCAGGATGAAACCCATGAACACGCCGATCGCGATCTGATGCACAGTCACCAGCACACCCTCGAGGCTCAGCGGATCGATATCCGGCAGCACGGGTTCCTGCATCGCGACGAAGATGGCCAGCAACAGGGCCAGGCCCATGCGAACGCGCGCATTCACCGTATCGGCACCGAAGATGGGCATGGCGACAAGCATGGCGCCGATCCGCGCGAACGGCCACATGACCGCCCCCACCCACAGCACCAGCTGTTCCGCCGCCAGGGTCATCGCCTACCCCACCATCCCCGGTGCGCCCTCGTAGAGGCGCTCGGTGAAATCGATGAGCAGCTGCAGCATCCAGTGACCACTGAACAACAAGGCCGCGAACATCGCCAACAACTTGGGGATGAACGACAGCGTCATTTCCTGGACCTGGGTCGCCGCTTGCAGCATCCCGATGGCCAGGCCCACCGCAAGGGCCGTCAACAGTGGCGGCGCGGACAGCAGGATGACCACCATCAGGGTTTCCTGTCCGACATCCACGACGAGTTCGGGTGTCATTGTCGACTCCTATACGAAAAAGCTGGTGGCCAGGGTGTTCATCATCAGTGCCCAGCCATCCACCAGGACGAACAGCATCACCTTGAATGGCAGCGAGATAATCAGCGGCGAGAGCATCACCATCCCCATCGACATCAGGACCGAGGCCACGACCAGATCGATGATCAGGAACGGGATCAGGATGAGGAAGCCGATCTGGAATGCCGTCTTCAGCTCGCTGGTGATGAACGCCGGGACCAGCAGGCTCAGCGGGATGTCGCCCGCCTCGTCGAAGCCTTCAATGCCGTTGATTTCGGCGAACATGGCGATGTCACTCTCGCGGGTATGCGTCAGCATGAACTCGCGCAACGGCTGCACGCCCGCCTCCAGCACCTCCTCGGTCCCCATTTCCTCGTTCAGGTACGGCACGAACGCGGTGTCGTGGATCTCCTCGATCACCGGGGCCATCACAAACAGGGTCAGGAAGAAGGCCAGGCCGATCAGGATCTGGTTGGAGGGGGTCTGGGTCGTGCCCAGGCCCTGACGCAGGATGGCCAGCACCACGATGATCCGGGTAAAGGATGTCATCATGATCAGGATCGACGGCAGCAGGGTTAGCACCGTCATCAGCAGAATGATCTGCAGCGTGACGGAGTAGGTCTCGCCCCCGTCCCCGTCGGCGGTCACCGTCAACGCCTCGATGCCCTGGCCCACCTGGGCCGCCGCCAGCCCGGGCAGAATCAGAAGGGCCAACCCCAGTGCAATCCGCAGAAGGACCGACATCACGACTGGCCCCGCTCGCCACTGACACCCCGGCGCGTCACCGCCCGCTTGAGGGCGCTGGAGAAGTCCGGGGTTTCGCCAGCCGGCGCCGTGGCCGGCTCGCGCATGGTATGGAGCGTTCGCATGCCCGAGGGGGCCACTCCGACCAGCACCTGCTCGTCGCCCACCTGAACCAGTACCAGGCGTTCGCGCGCCCCCACCGACCGCGCCGCGACGATCTCGATCACCTGCGAGCCGCGGTTCAGTCCCCCCTGCGTCCGGCGTAGCACCCAGCCAAGGACCACGATCGCACCGATCACCAGAACCAGGCCGCCGATCAGCTGTGCCAGATACCCCGCCGCGCCGCTGTTGTCACCCTCCGCGAGCGCGGTGAGGGGCCAGAGGCTGCCCGTGACGGCCGTCAGCAAGAGGGCCGATATGTGTCTATACCGTGGAATCATGGTTACTTGAGCTTGCGGATCCGTTCACTGGGGCTGATCACATCGGTCAGCCGGATGCCGAACTTCTCGTTGACCACCACGACCTCGCCATGGGCAATCAGGGTCCCGTTCACCAGCACGTCCAGGGGCTCGCCCGCGAGGCGGTCCAGTTCCACCACAGAGCCCTGGTTCAGCTGCAGCAGGTTGCGAATGGGGATGCGAGTGCGGCCGATCTCCATGGAGATGGTCACCGGCACATCCAGCACCATCTCCAGGTTCATCTCCTCGCCGGCGCCCTGCACCACGTCCGACAGCTGTTCAGGCTGCAGCGTCTCTGCGCCCGGATCGGGCTTGTGCTTGCGTTCCTTGTTCTCTGACTTCGGCGCTTCCTGGTCGCCTGCTGCGGCCCCTTCGGCCTGTGCCTCGTTGAGCAGCGCGTCGGGATCGGCGGCCTCTTCGCCGTCCTCGTCCTTCTGCTCCGCCAGCGCGGCGGCCCATTCGTCGGCCAGGGCCTGGTCGTCCGAACCCCCCTCCGCCTCCGTGTTATCGGTGACGTCCCCATCGTCCGGGGTCGGGGTGTCCTGCTTGGGATCGTCGGTGTCTGCCATGCTGCGGCCCTCTATCGTTTGATAATGCGTTCCGCAATCTGGATCGCATTCATGCCATTGGATACGCCGAATTTCCCGTGGAACATCGGGATGTCCTCGACCTGCAGAGTGATCTTCTCGGGAAGCTCGACCGGGATGATGTCGCCGGGCTGGATATCCAGCAGCTCGCGGACGGTGACGTCGGTCTCTGCGAGGATGGAGCTGATCTCGACCTCGGCAGTCTGGATCTCGTCCTCCAACGCGTGCATCCACCGCTGGTCCACGTCGGACCGGTCCGACTGGATGCCGGTATCGAGCTGTTCGCGAATCGGCTCGATCATCGAGTACGGCAGCGTCACGTGCAGGTTTCCGCCGCCCCCGTCGAGCTCGATATGGAATTCGCTGATGACCACGATCTCGGTGGGCGAGACGATATTCGCGAACTGCGGGTTGACCTCGGAGTTCAGGAACTCGAACTGCAGCTCCATCACCGGCTGCCAGGCCTTCTGCATGTCCTCGAAGGCGCCTTCCAGCACCCCATGGACCACCTTCATTTCCATCGGCGTAAAGTCACGCCCTTCGATACGGGTGTAGTAGCGCCCGTCGCCGCCGAAGAAGTTGTCCACCAGGATGAACACCAGCTTGGGATCGAACACGAACAGTCCGGTCCCATGCAGCGGATGCGCCCGCACCAGGTTCAGGCTGGTGGGCACGAAGAGCGAGTGCATGTATTCGGAGAACTTGGTGATTCGGGTGCCGACCACCGAGATCTCGGCGGAGCGGCGCAGCACGTTGAACAACCGGACCCGAAGATGTCGCGCGAAGCGCTCGTTGATCATCTCCAGCGTGGGCATCCGCCCGCGGACGATCCGGTCCTGCGTGGCGAAGTTGAATTCGCGAGCCTGGCCGTCACTCGGATAAGGGTCTTCGGTCTCGACGTCGCCCTCGTCCACGCCATGCAGGAGGGCATCGATCTCGTCCTGGCTGAGGATATCCGTCTGTGCCATGACGGGGCTCCTACTGCATGACCAGTTCGTTGAACAGCACGGCTTCGACCGCCTCCGGCGCATCGCGCGAGCCCAGGATCTCGCGGATCGCCTCCTTCAGCTCGTCCGCCAGCGCCTCCTTGCCCTCACGCGTATTGAGATCCTCGTACTGCTGTTCCGCCAGAATGCCCAGGATGTTGTTCCGGATCGCCGGCATGTGCTCTTCAAAGGCCTCGTCGACCTCCGGATCCTGGGTCACCAGGCTCAACTCCACCCGCAGGTAGCGGATGCGCCCCGGGGCCTCGATGTTCACCGTCATCGGGTCCAGGCTAGTGTAGAAGCGCTCGGGCGGGCCGGCCTCGACCTCTTCGGTTTCTTCACCTTCCGCCATCAGGAAGAACCAGGCGCCGCCGGCAGCGCCGGCCAGCAGCAGAACCCCGATCAGAGACAGGACGATCAGCTTGCCCTTGCCACCCTTTTTCGGGGTACCACCTTCTTCTTCCTCAAGATTGACTTCCTTCTCCGCCATGTCGCACCCGCTGTCCGGTAAACCGAGGATTTCTCTCGGTCCAGACAATAGCAAGGCGGATGCCAGAGTTCGAATTACGGTTTACATTCCGATACTTATCGGAAACCGCAGGAAGCACAGGAGCGTGCTTCACGAAGAACCTCGGCGGAGAACGTCAAGAATCGGCCACCCCGCCCCGGGGAAAGACGGGATCTTGGCGGCGTGTCGGCGGCTAATCGCTCAGAGGGGAGGTGTGCCGCCAAGGGCGGCCGTGAGAGGTCTTTTGTCGGCCTGCGCCGGACTCAGGCGAACAGGTCCAGACGCCGGTTCAGTATCGAGAGGGTACTGCCCTCATTGTCGCCTTCGTGGTTCTCGGCGGTCTCGCCCTCCACCGGCGCGGCGCCGCCCGTATCCTGGCCGCGCGCATCCTGCTCGGGCTGTTCCTCCGCCGCCTGGTCGGACACCGTTGCATCGTCGAGCTGTAGGCCACTCTCCGCCAGGCTGTCACGCAGTCGCGGCATGGCCGCCTCGAGAACTTCCCGAGTCACTGGGTTGGTACTGATGAACTGAATACTGGTGCGATCGCCATCCACCTGCACGCGGACGTCCAGGCTGCCCAGCTGTGGCGGGTGTAACTTGAGTTCGGTCCGTCCACCCTGCCCCATGGCCAGCTGCCGGACCTGGTCCGCCAGCTCGCGCCCTCCGTTCGGCTGTTGCAGCAACCGGGTCAGATCCAGCCGCGGCATGGCGCGGGCGGCCTCCCCGGGGTCGACCTGCCCGCCGCCGGCGACCGGGAGGACCCCCGCAAGGGGGTCCGTGCGCCCGCGTCGCGACTCTTCCCCGCCCTGCGTCATCCATTGGGCAAGAATCTCCAGCACGTTGTCGCGCGCAAGCCCGCCCTGGCCGCCCAGGACATCGGGCTTGAGGGCGGCCATCCCGTCACGCGCCCCGGACGCCTGGCTTGCCTCCACGAACAGTTGCATGACCGCGGCGGGCAATGGCTTCACCGGCGACCCCCGGCCTTCGCCGACGCTCCGGCCCAGGCCCCCATCGCCCCGCACTGAATCCCCGCCTGCGGGTTCCGTTACCGCGGCCATCAGCGCGGCAACCGGCAACCCCTTGCCATCCCCCTCGGAAGCGGCGGCGAGGCCCTGCCCGTCGAGCAGATCCTGCAGCCGCGCAAGCATCGCCTCCAGGTCCAGCCCTTCCAACTCGTCTTCGGCCACTCCCAGACGGGCCAGCAAGGCCTCCATCTGGGGTTCCAGCACTGCGAGGAAGCCGTCACCCTCGCCGCCCTCGAGACTGCCTTGGAGGCCCTTCAGGCCATCCAGGTCCTGCGTCGAGCCGCCGCCCAGTAATTGCAGCAGCGGCTGCATGCCCTGGCCGGTATTTGGTGTCGCGATCATGTCCGGATCCTCGGTATGCCGGGGTGATACCCGCGCCCTTTCCTCAATCGATCATCACGGTCCATTCAAGAACCCTGCCAACGCGTCTCTACCTCGCGCGCATGGGCCTGTCTTGTGGCCCACATGTCCTGCTCGGTCTGCTGACGCCGGGCATCGTTCTGCGCCGTTTCGGCCCGCCGGCGCTCGAGCAGCTTTTCCAGCGACAGGCTGTTGCGATGGCGTTCCAGCCATTCCTGCCGTGCGGTCTCCACCTGCGACTCCGCCGCCTGGATACGCAGATCCTGCTGCTCCAACGCGGAACGCAACTGGTCGCGCATCCCCGCCAGCCACTTCAGGGCATTCGCATCATCCGGCAGGGTCGCCTGCAGGTATTCGCGCTGATACGTCTCCAGCCGTTCGCGTTGACCCTCGATGGCATCCAGCTGCTGCAACCGCTCGCCCAGCTGACGCGTCGCCTCGCCCTCCTCGAGTCGGCGCAGGCGTAACAGGCGCTCCAGGCGTTTCGGATTCATGCCGCCGTCCCCACCAGTGCCAGCAGCTCGTCGCGTGCGCGCTCGAAGCCAATGGCCTCCTCGCGACCCTGTGCCAGGAAGGCCTCGAGGCGTTCATGCATCGCCACCGCCTCATCCAGGTGAGGGTCGGCGCCCTTGCGATAGGCGCCCACCGCGATCAGGTCGCGATTGCGCATGTAGGTCGCGGCGAGATCGCGGAAACGCCGCGCCGCGCGTTCGTGTTCCGGCGAGATCAGCGAGGACATCACGCGCGAGACCGAGGCGCCCACATCGATGGCCGGATACCGACCGGTCTCCGCCACCTCGCGCGACAGGACCACATGGCCATCGAGGATCGCCCGCGCGGCGTCCACGATGGGATCATTCTGATCATCGCCTTCGGCCAGCACGGTATAGAAGGCTGTGATGGAACCGCCCCCGACGTCGCCGTTGCCGGCGCGCTCCACCAGCTGCGGCAGACGCGCGAACACCGAAGCCGCGTAGCCCTTGGAGGCCGGGGGTTCCCCGATCGCCATCGCGATTTCGCGGGCCCCCTGGGCAAAGCGGGTCAGGGAATCCATGAGCAGCAGCACGTGCTGGCCCTGATCACGGAAATGCTCCGCCACCGCCGTCGCCACCCAGGCGCCATGCTGGCGCAGCAGCGGCGACTGGTCGGCGGGCACGGCCACCACCACCGTGCGCGTGCGCGATTCCTCGTCCAGGATCTCGTGGATGAATTCGTTGACTTCCCGGCCGCGTTCGCCGATCAGCCCCACCACGATCACGTCTGCCGTGGTGTTGCGGGTCATCATCCCCAGCAGCACACTCTTGCCGACCCCCGAGCCCGCGAATAGACCGAGACGCTGGCCGCGCCCCACCGACAACAGGCCATTGATCGCCCGGATCCCGACATCCAGCGGCTCGCGCACGGGTGCGCGCTGCAAAGGGTTGATCGGGCGTCCGGCCAACGGCCCGAAGTCATGGGTGCGGATCGGGCCCTGCCCGTCCAGCGGCTGCCCATTGGCGTCGATCACCCGCCCCAGAAGCCCCTCCCCAACCGGAATCTGGCGCTGGTTATCCAGCGGTTCAATGCGCGCCCCGGGCGTCAGGCCCGTGGCCAGCTCCTCGGGCATCAGGAAGGTACGTTCGTTCTGGAAGCCGACCACTTCGGCCGGTACCGGGTCTCCGGTCTCGCCATGGATCAGGGCGCGCCCGCCAATCGGCAGGCGCAGCCCCTCGGCCTCCAGCGTGAGCCCGGTGAGACGCGACAGGTGCCCCTCCGACTGCGGCGGGTTGACCCGCTCGACCCGTCCTCGGGTCTGTTGCAGGCGATCCAGCAGCCCGGTGCTCAGGCGTTCGCGGCCCTTGCGGCCCAGTTCGTCGATCGGGGTGCTCATGAATCCTCCGCGGTCGAGCCCGGCTCCGGGCGGACTGCCGGCGAGCCCTGTGGCGCCACGTCATCCGCCGTCATCGGGACTTCGCCGTTCCAGAGCGCCTCGATGGCGTGTTGCAGCCGCCGCTCCAGGCTTGCGTCCACGCTGGCCGCGCCGGCCTCGACCCGGCAGCCGCCGCGCGCCAGGGACGGGTCCGCTACCCATGTGATCCGTGTATCCGCCCGTTCACCGTACGTCTCGACCAGTCCCTGGTCCTCCGGGTTCACGTGCACGCGGACTTCCTGGTTGCGCCCCGGGAGCTGGGCCAGCGCCCCTTCCAGAACCGCCCGGATCTGCTCCGGCCGCGACTCCAGTTCGCTCTGCACGACCTTCCGCGCCAGCACGGTCACCAGCGCAAGCAACTCCGGCTCCAGGGCGTCCGCGGCTTCGGCCAGCGGATCGGCCAGCCCACCGGCAACGGCCTCCAGTGCCGCCACGGTCTCGCGCAGCTTCTTGTCCTCGCGCGCGCGGGCGGCCTTCTCCGCCTCCTTCTGGCCCAGTTCATGGCCTTCGGCATAGCCGGCCTCGAAGCCGTTCTTGCGCGCCTCTTCCTCGATCGCCTCGATCTCGGCGGCGGTGGGCAGCCGGCGGGGCGGATGGACACCTTCCGCGCCGATCTCCGGCGGCTCCCACAGCGATGCCGAGGCGTCGGCATGCATCCTGGCCGCCGGGCTCTCGGTCACAACATCGCCTCGCTACCGCCACCACCCAGCACGATGTCGCCGTTCTCCGCTAGGCGCCGGGCCACCGAAAGGATCTCTTTCTGTGCGGCCTCGACCTCGCTGACGCGCACCGGGCCCTTGGCCTCGAGGTCCTCGCGCAGCATCTCGCCGGCGCGCTTGGACATGTTGCGGAAAATCTTGTCCTTCAGATCGTCATCCGCGCCCTTCATCGCGAGCACCAGGGATTCGGTCTGGATCTCGCGCATGAGCGTCTGAATGCCGCGGTCGTCGATGTCGACCAGGTTCTCGAAGACAAACATCTCTTCTTCGATCCGTGAGCCCAGGTCGGAGTCGGACTCCTTGATCGTCTCCATGATCTCCGCTTCCCGTGACCCCTCCATCAAATTCATGATGTTGGCCGCGGAACGGACACCCCCCAGCATGGAGGTCTTGCTCGCGGCATTGCCGGAGAGTTGCCGGTCGAGAATCTCGTCGAGTTCCTGCAGGGCCTGGGGCTGGACGCCGTCCATGGTCGCGATGCGCATCACGATGTCGGACTGAACCCGCCCGGGCAGGTACTGAAGGGTGTCGGAGGCCTGGTCGGAGTCGAGGTGCGACAGGACGATGGCCACGATCTGCGGGTGCTCGTTGCGCAGCATATCGGCGATCGCCCGCGGATCCAGCCACTTGAGGGCCTCGATCCCTTTGGAATTGCGCCCCAGCAGGATCCGGTCAATCAGGCCCGAGGCCTTGTCGCCCAGCGCGCTCTCCATGACGCTGCGCACGTATTCGTCGGCACCCACGCCCAGTGCGGTCTGTTCCTGCACATGGCTGGAGAATTCGTGCAGCGTCGCGTTCACGTCGCTGCGCGAAATCCGGTCCATGGAGGCCATCGCGGTGCCAATCTTCTGCACCTCCTTGGGTCCCATGTGACGCATGACCTCGGCGGCGGCATCCTCACCGAGACTCATCATGAACACGGCGGCACGTTCGGCGCCTTCCAGCTTGGAGTTCTTGTCAGCGGCCATCGTCACCCAACCACGTCTTCATCACCTGTGCCACGCGCTTGGGATCCTCGCGGACCATCTCGCGCACGGCCTCCAGATCCATCTCCTGCTGATCCGGGCCCTTGGGCCCCGTCAGCGCGGCCACCGCCGAGCCTTCGCTCTGCCGCATGCCGGCCTCACCACCACCGGACTCGTCCGTGAGGGCCTCGCGATCGTCTTCGCGCCGCTGCGGAGCGGGCGGAGCCTTCATCAGATGTTTCATCGCGGGTCGCACCACCGTCAGCAGGATAATCAATGCCAGCAACAGCGCCGCCCCGATCTTGAGGGCCTCGAGGAACCAGGGCTGTTCCCAGAAGGCGATCTCTTCCGCCGGAAGCTCCTCTTCGGTTGCCTCGAACGGGGCCGTCACCACGTTAATGGTATCGCCACGCTCGGCATTGAAACCAACCGCCTCGCGCACCAGTGCCTCGATGCGGTCCAGTTCTTCCTCGTCTCGCGCCACCTGCACCGTCTCGCCGTCATCATTCACTTCCTGTCGGAAGTCCACCACGACCGCCGTGGATACCCGCTGCACGTCGCCCGGCATCTCGCGAATGTGATTGATCCGGCGATCCACTTCGTAATTGCGGGTCACGTTGGTGCTGCGGCTGCCCGGGATTGGCGCCGGCTGTACCTCGCCTCCTTCCTCGTCCTCGCCGCCCACTACCCCACCTTCGGGCGGCTGGTTTGTAAGTGCCCCGGGAACGCCGCCCATGCCCCCTTCGGACCCCGTGCGTTCGTCCTCCTGGGTCTGCTCGGAGCGCAGCGCGATTGTCTCGGGATCGTACAGCTCCTCGGTCCGCTCGGTGCGCGAAAAATCGATATCCGCGCTCACCTGCACCCGAACCTTGTCATCCCCCACCATGGGAATCAGCAGGTCCCGGACGCGGTCGGTGTAGCGGTTCTCCACGTCCCGGGTGAAGCTGAGGCGATCGCCACTGCCGCCCATGCCCGCCTCGGCCCCATCCTGGGTCAGCAGGTTCCCGCGCTGATCCACCACGGTCACGCGTTCGGGGTCCAGATCTGAGGTACTGGACGCCACCAGGTGGACAATCGCGCCTACCTGCGACTCGCTCAGGGAGCGATTCCCTCGCAGGTGCACCACCACCGAGGCACTGGCCGGCTGCCGGTCGCGCACGAATACCGACTGCTCCGCCTCCGCGATATGAACCCGAGCCCGCTCAACCGCATCCAGCGAGGCAACCGTGCGGCCCAGTTCGCCCTCCATCGCGCGATGGTGGCGGGCCCCCTCGATCCTGCGACTGGTGCCCAAACCGGTGTCTTCCTGCAACAGTTCGAACCCGAGATCACCGGAGCGTGGCAGGCCCTCGCTTGCCACCTGCAACCGCGCATCGGCCACGTCGCCCTGCGGAACCTTCACCTGCCCGGTGGTGGAATCCACCTGATACTGGATGCCGGCCTCGGAGAGCACCTGCACCACCTCGGCCGAGTCCTCCGCCTCCATGCTTGGAAACAACGGCACGTAGGTGGGGCGCATGGCCCAGTACAGCAGCGCCACGACCACCACGATCGCGCCCGCCAGCATCCCGATCAACGCCAGCTGGCGCCCCGCGGGCATCCCGTTGAACTCCTTGATCCCCCCGGTCACCACCGCGGGCAGGGATTGTGCATTCTCGGCCATCGCCCGTTTTCTCCCTCAGCCCGTCCGGCCGATCAGACCTGCATCCGCATGATTTCCTGGTACGCCGACAGCAAGCGGTTGCGTACCTGATTGGTCGCCTCGAAGGCGATACTGGACTTGCTCATGGCGGTCATTACCTGCGGCAGGCTGACGCTGTCATCCCCCAGTTCGAAGCGGGTCTGCAGATCGGAAGACGTCTGCTGCACCTGATTCACGCCGCGCAGCGACTCGGTTAACACGTTCTGGAAGTCCGCGCCGCCCATTCGCTGCGACTCGCGATTGGACTGGGCAGGGTTGGCACCCTCGATCCCGTTCGTCTGCGTCAACTGCCGCATCTGCTGCAGGACATTCTGGATCTGCATCTCGCTCATGGTCGCTACCCTCGGGCTTCTTGCCATGTCCGGCCGTTCACCAGGAAGGGCCGGACACGACTTTGTACTGTCTGGAAACGGTCAAGCAATCCACATGCCAGACCGCCGTGTATCAACCCGAAGCGGGCACTGCAAAGCCGTGCTCGCGCAGGCGTGCAAGCTTGTAACGTAATGTTCTGGGGCTGATTCCCAGACGATCCGCCGCCTCCTTGCGGCGCCCCCCCGACTCGCGCAGCACATTCAGGATCACCCGCCCCTCCTGAGTCTGAAGGGTCTGCTCAAGCATTGGTGTCGGATTTTCGTCGGTGTCGTCAGCGTCCTTGCCGGCGGCGCGGGCTTCAGTCCCTGTCGCGTCCGCTCCGACCCACGGGCTCAGCATGTCGGCATCCAACCAGAGCCCCTCTGCCGTCACTTGCGGGGACTCGCCCTCATGGAGCGTGACCGCACGCTCCATCACGTTGGCAAGCTCGCGCACGTTGCCCGGCCAGTCATGCGCCTGCAGGCGTCGCTGCGCGCCCGCATCGAGATCCTGCAGTCGTCCCCCGCTCAAGCGGCGCAGCAGAGCCTGCGCGAGCGGGACGATGTCCTCGGGCCGGTCGCGCAGGGGCGGGATGCAGACGGGGAACACGTTCAGGCGGTAGTAGAGGTCCTCGCGCAGCTGGCCTTCGGCCAACGCCGCGCGCAGATCCCGGTTGGATGTTGCGATCACCCGCACGTCCACGCGCAACACCTGCCGCCCCCCCAGGGGTTCGACCTCCCGCTCCTGCAGCGCTCGCAGCAGCTTCGCCTGCAGGTGCACGGGAATCTCCGTCACTTCGTCCAGCAACAGGGTCCCCTTATGGGCGCGCTGGAACTTGCCCGGCCGTGCCTCCACGGCACCGGTAAAAGCGCCTTTGGCATGACCAAACAGCACGGCCTCGAGCATCGCCTCGGGAAGTGCCGCACAGTTGATCGCCTCAAACGGGCCCTGCTTGCGTGGCGAACGTGCATGCAACTGCCGGGCAAGGACTTCCTTGCCCACTCCCGACTCTCCGGTTACGAACACGGTCGCGCTGCTCGGCGCGATGCGCGAGACAAACCGGTCGATCCCCTGCATCGCGGCACTCCGGGCCACCAGCGCGGGGGCCTCGAATTGACGCTCGGCAACCAGCAGCGATCGAAGCCACTGAGCCAGAGGTTCCGCCATCTCGGGCAGCGCAAAGTGTGCATCAACACCGGCCCGCATGGCCGCCAGTTCGTGCTCATGGCTGGCATCCAGACTGACGACGGCGAACGGCGCGCGCGGCTCCGGCAGGGATCCGGCGGTCATGGCCCCGGCATCCCCCAGGAGCACAGCAGCGGCACGGGTTCCCTCAAGGATCTTCGGCAGGGCCGCGGTCGAGCAGGTCTGCAATCGCACCCGCGGAATCTTGGCCAGCACTCGGACCACGGCCTCGCGCAGGGCCGGTTCGGCATCCGCCAACAGGATTGTGGCTCGCGACATGAACGTCTTCCCTCAGAGATTCGGGAGACATTCAGCAAAAAACATGCCGGATCGATAGGCTATTGATTGTTTGGGACTTGAAGAGCCGCAGCACTGGAACCGTCAATCCCTCGGCAGCAAAGGAGGCCCGCTCCATGATTCAGGGTGACGAGATTCCGACCCCTCGGATCCCGCACCCGCGATCGGCCGGACCTTTCCGGTATCGCGTCAGCCCTTGCCCAGACCGAACTTGCGCATCCGCTCGACCAGGGTGGTTCGGCGCATGCCCAGACGCCGAGCGGCGCGCGCGACGACGTGCCCGGTCTCCTCCAGGGCACGCGTGATCATGTCGCGCTCGAGGTCGTTCAGAAAACTGCGAAGGTCCACGCCTTCCGGCGGGAGGCCTCCAGCCAGCAGGCTGGCGCCCGCGGGGCCCGCATCGGAGGCGCCCGGTGCGGTGGGCGGCAGGGTCAGGTCTTCGATCCCGTCGGGGCGCACCCGCGGCGGTAGCTGCGCGAGGTCGACCGGGAGGTCGGGATACATGATCGCGAGCTGTTCGAGCAGATTCGCCAGTTCCCGAATGTTGCCCGGCCACTCCAACTGTGACAGATGCGCGATGACCGCCGGTGTCAGGTGCGCCGGCGTCATGCCCTGTTCCCGCAGCCGTTCTTCCAGCGCCACGATCAACTGGGGCAGGTCACTGGTGCGCTCGCGCAGGGGTGGCAATTCGATGGGAAAGACGCTCAGGCGAAAGAAAAGATCCTGACGGAAACTGCCATCCGCCACCGCATCATCCAGATTTCGGTGGGTGGCCGCGATGATCCGTGCGCGCGCCGGCATTGACTTGTTGGAACCCACCCGCTCGAACACTCGTTCCTGCAGCACACGCAGGAGCTTCACCTGCATCGGCAGCGGCATGTCACCGATCTCGTCCAGGAACAGCGTACCGTCCTCGGCCAGTTCAAAGCGGCCGGCGCGGGCGGTGAACGCGCCGGTAAAGGCCCCCTTCTCGTGGCCGAACAGTTCACTCTCCAGAAGGTCGCCCGGGATCGCGCCACAGTTCACGGCCACGAATGGTTTGTCCGCACGATCCGATGCGTTATGGATAGCGCGAGCCACGACTTCCTTGCCAGAGCCGGTTTCGCCCAGGATCAGCGCCGTGGCTTCGGTGCGCGCGACCTGCCCCACCAGACGCTTCACCGCCTGCATCGTGGGATGTACCCCCACCAGCCCGGGCATAGCGTCGTATCCGGGTTCACGGCCAAAGCGCAACCACTGCAGAACCTGCGAAACCCCTCCGATCGACAGCGGATGGTCGACAACACAATCCACGCCGGGGGCATGAACCTTCCCCCCATCGGTGGGCTGAACCACGACCGGGGCGGCATCGCCCCCCCGCTCTTGCAGGCGGGCCTCGAGGTCGGCCGCGGGGCCGCAAAGCCACACGGCAGCGGTCGGCGTGCCATCTGTCAGATCGTTGGGATCCTCGTGGGTCTCGGCCTGGAACCCGAGACAGTTAAGAATGGCCTGGGTGGCATCCGTGGCGCCCGCCTCTCCGCTGAGCACAATACGGATCGTCTGCTGGTTGTCGCCCGAATCCTGCATACGGCTTTTCCCGATTGATGCGCCCGGATGGAAAGGCTTGCCATCATCCGATGATGTGATCGAGTTCGCAGTATCCGGTCTACTTGCGACTGCCGTCAACTTTCTGGCGTTTCTCGGCGATGTGGCGGCGATGCAGCCGGAATATCCAGCGGCCGATGGCCTCTCCCAGCGGGCCCTGGACACCCGACCAGCGAGTCATTTGCTGGCTTCCACGGGTTGTCGGGGTCTCGACACCGAACACACAGGGCTGTGGAAGCAGGCGGCTGAGATAGACCTCCACACGGTCGCAATCCTCCGGCAGGGTGCCTCCGGGGAGCACGATCCCGTGGCCACTGATCGTTACCTCCACCGGGTCCGGACGCTCCGGGTGCAGCGACTCCGCGACCAGGTGCAGCAACAGATCCAGCTTGTGCTCCAGGCGCTGCACCTCGGGCGCGGCCTCATCCTCGTGGGGCATCGAGCCGCGCGGGTGCGCATCGTCGAACAGGTCAAGGCTTTCGATCAGGCGCTGGGCGAGGACTGGATCGGTGGTGGGACGTTTGGACGGACCGATCATCAGGTCCGTCGTTACGCGCAGTTCCTCCCCGAGGAAATCGTCCTGACCGGCTTCATCCATGTTCGCACCCGCCTCCCTCGTCATCCGTGCAAATGCCTTCGTTATAGACCATCGATCCGCTGCACCTCAGCCCACGAACACCCGCGCGTTGCGGAACAGCCGCAGCCACGGGCCA
Organism: Thioalkalivibrio sp.; assembly: GCF_041685615.1. Taxonomy (GTDB): domain Bacteria; phylum Pseudomonadota; class Gammaproteobacteria; order Ectothiorhodospirales; family Ectothiorhodospiraceae; genus Thioalkalivibrio. Next base: position 16,945 of record NZ_JAWLFK010000002.1, on the reverse strand, counting down.
TCCTCGCCCCAGTCCTTCGGATGCCAGCTGTGCTGCAGCGTGCGGAATACGCGCTCCGGGTGCGGCATCATGATCAGCGCCCGTCCGTCCTGGCTGGCGAACCCCGTAGCCCCGCCCACCGACCCGTTCGGGTTGGCCGGATACTGCGTGGCCGGGGTGTCATCGGCCTCGACGTAGCGCAGCGCGGCCTGATCGTGGATCGGCGCCCCGTCGGCATAGCGTGTGCGCCCTTCGCCATGCGAGACCACCACCGGCAGCACGGAGCCCGCCATGCCGTCCAGCAGCACCGCCGGCCCCGGCTCGATGCGAACTTGCGACAGGCGCGCCTCGAACTGCTCGGAGCGGTTGCGAATGAAGCGCGGCCAGTGGTCGGCCCCGGGAATCAGGGGCGCGAGATGCGACAGCATCTGGCAGCCGTTGCAGACGCCCAGCGTGAAGGTTTCGTCGCGCTCGAAGAAGCCCTGGAAGGCATCGCGCAGGTCCGGGTGGTTCAGGATGGTCTGCGCCCAGCCGCCACCGGCACCCAGCACGTCGCCATAGGAAAAGCCGCCACAGACGGCCAGCCCCTGCATCAACCCCAGATCCTGGCGCCCGTCGAGAAGATCCGTCATGTGTACGTCCACCGGCGTAAATCCCGCGCGTTCGAATGCGGCCGCCATCTCCAGCTGCCCGTTGACGCCCTGCTCGCGCAGGATCGCCAGCCGCGGGCGTTCACCACGCGCGATCATCGGGGCTGCCACGTCCTCGGCTGGGTCAAACGTCACCCGGGGTGCCAGCCCCCCATCGGCGTCCACCCGGGCAAGTTCTTCGTCGGCGCACTCGGGGTCATCACGCAGGCGCTGCATGTGCGCCGACGTCTCCTGCCAGCTTCGCTGCAGGTCCGCCCGGGTGGAGGCGTACCGCTCGATTCCTTCCTGCCGGATCACGATGCGTTCGTCATCCGTCAGACGCGCCACGGGGTGCAGGTGCGCCTCCAGCCCGGCTTCCGCCATGGCGTCACGCAGGGCCGAGTCGGTACCCGCCGCCACCTGGACGACCGCGCCCAGTTCTTCGTTGAACAGCCACGCCGCGAGGGCGTGCCCGCCGGGCACGTCGATGTCCAGCCCGCAGCGACCGGCAAAGGCCATCTCCAGCAGCGTGGTCACCAGCCCACCGTCGGAACGATCGTGGTAGGCGCACAGCAGGCCGGTGCGGCGCAACGTGGCGATGGCATCGAAAAAGGCTCGCAGGCGGCCGGCATCCACCACGTCGGGCGGGGTGTCGCCGACATGCCCCCAGGCCTGGGCAAGGGCCGATCCGCCGGTTCGCGCGCTCCCTTCGCCCAAGTCGATCAGCCACAGCCGGTCATCCGCCTCCGGGTCCGGCTGGGGTGTCAGGGTCCGGCGTGTATCCGTCACCGGGGCGAAACCCGAAACGATCAGCGAGACGGGCGCGTGCATGTGACGCACCTGCCCTTGCTCGGTCTCCCATACCGTACGCATCGACAGCGAGTCCTTGCCCACCGGGATCGAGATCCCCAGTGCCGGGCACAGGTCCTCCGCGATCGTCCGCACGGTATCGAACAGGTTCGCATCCTCGCCCGGCACGCCGGCGGCCGCCATCCAGTTGGCCGACAGGCGAATCGCCGGCGTGCCCTCGATATCCGCCGCCGCCAAATTGGTCACCACCTCGCCGATCGCCATGCGCCCGGAGGCCGGGGCCGACAGGATCGCCAGTGGCGTGCGTTCGCCCATGGCCATCGCCTCGCCAGTGTAGCCATCGAAATCGGTCAGGGTCACCGCGCAATCGGCCACCGGCACCTGCCAGGGCCCCACCATCTGATCCCGCGTGACCAAACCGCCCACACTGCGATCTCCAATGGTGATCAGGAAATGCTTGGCCGCGACCGAAGGCATGCGCAGCACGCGCTCGAGCGCTTCCGCGAGCGGACAGGCCTCGGGGTCGAAATCCGTCTCCGGCGGCGGCAGGCGCCGATCCTCGCGCGTCATCCGCGGCGTCTTGCCCAGCAGCATGCCCATGGGCATGTCCACCGGCGGTTCGTGGAACAGGCTGTCCTCGACCTTCAGGTGCCCCTCGTCGGT
>NZ_JAWLFK010000002.1:0-14764 GCF_041685615.1 Thioalkalivibrio sp. | reverse complement strand
CAAATCCTGCTTGTGCACGTGCTCGCCGCGGATCGACCCGACCCCGCCGGCCAGCATGATCGGCTTGTGATAGCCGTACAGCGTCTCGCCGCCCGCGGCATCCGGCAGCGCCATCTCCAGCGTGCGGAAGTAGCCAGCCAGCGCCGGCCGCCCGAACTCGTTATTGAACGCGGCCGCGCCGATCGGGCCCTCCAGCATGATCTGGCGCGCGCTCTCGATCCGGCCGGGGCGGCCAAAATCGCGTTCCCAGGGCTGCTCGAAGCCCGGGATTCGCAGGTTGGACACGGAGAATCCGGTCAGCCCAGCCTTGGGCTTGGACCCCTGCCCGGTAGCCCCCTCGTCGCGGATCTCCCCGCCGGAGCCCGTCGCGGCGCCGGGGAACGGCGAGATCGCGGTCGGGTGGTTATGAGTCTCCACCTTCATCAGGATCGCCAGGTCCAGCGATTCACGACGGTATTCACCGGTGATCGCATCCGGCATCAGCCGCGTACCCTTGTGCCCCGCGATCACCGAGGCGTTGTCGCTGTAGGCGGACAGCACCCCCTCGGGATGGCGCGCATGGGTCTGGCGGATCATACCGAACAGCGTGCGTTCATCGCCCTCGCCGTCCAGCACCCAGGCGGCATTGAAGATCTTGTGCCGGCAGTGTTCCGAGTTCGCCTGCGCGAACATCATCAGCTCGGCATCGGTCGGCGCGCGGCCAAGTGCGGAGTAGCTTTCCGCCAAGTAGTCGATCTCATCCGGCGACAGCGCCAGACCCAGGTCACCATTGGCGCGTTCCAGCGCCGCCCGGGCGTCCTCGCCCAGTTCCACGCGCGCCAGCGAGCGCGGAGTCTCGCTATGAAAGAGTTGCGCGGCGACTGCGGGGTCCTCGATCACGGCCTCGGTCATCCGGTCGTGCAGCAGGTCGGCAAGCGCCTCCAGATCCGCGTCGACCGTCGCTTCGCCTCCGATCTGCCAGTGGATGCCACGCTCGATGCGCTCGACCGCGTCCTCCAGCCCGGCGTGATGGGCAATCTCGGTGGCCTTGGACGACCACGGGCTGATCGTGCCGAAACGTGGGATCACGACCAGTTCGCGCTCGACCGCGAACCCGGGCGCCACCCAGTCCTCGCCCTCGCGCAGCAGGCGCGCCAACACGGCCTCTTCGTCCGGCGTCAGCCGGCGGCGTGTCTCCACGAAATAGACAAAACGGGCGGCGAGCGGGCCCGCGCCCGGTACGCTTGTCCGCAGCCCTGCCTCCAGGGCCCGCAGCCGAAACGGCGAGACCGCCGCGCCTCCTTCCACAACCCGCATTGCGCTTCCTCGAACCGGACGTCCCAAAAGCCGCGCATTGTACCGGACCCGCCCCCCGCGCGGGACCTGCCAACCCGTTTTCACCACGGAGCGCACAGAGGACACGGAGAAGGCCTAAGTGCGGTTCACAGGAAGATCGGATCTCCGATGGAATGGTTGGAATAGATAGGTGAGGCATCTCCCCGGACACCCCCATAACCTTCGTAGCTTCCTGTCTTACTGTAACTATCCCTTGACCTGGCCCTTCTCTGTGTCCTCTGTGCCCTCAGTGGTGCAACCGTCCTTGACCCACGTCAGGCATTCACATGGCCGGGGAACTCTCGATGCGCTACCATGTCCATGACAGTACTTGGGGGCGACATGGCTTCGACGCGGGTCGCGAAACCTGAGGTGCATGCCGAGGCTGTAGTGGACCTCGTAAAAACCGCTGCAAAAAAATAGTTGCCAACGACGACAACTACGCACTCGCCGCTTAAAAACCGGTAGATGCCGTCCGACTGGAGCCGTGCTTATGCGTCCAGTATCGGGCGTCGACTCTCATAAGCTCGTGGTGAAGCGCGCCCGGCGTGGATCCATTAAAACTCAACCGGGATCGCCAGCTGCAGTCCCTGCCTGTCGGGTAGTGGCTGGTTAAATTCAAAGACAGAATAAGCATGTAGAGCCGAAGGCGGAGGTCCTGCGGACGCGGGTTCGATTCCCGCCGCCTCCACCAAATTTGAAGGATAATCAAGCGCCTCCGGGCGCTTTTTTGTTTGTATTCGAGGAAGTGCATGGCCGTCTATCAGGACCTTCTGACCGAACAGACCCGCGGACGCGGCACCCTGAATATCACCCAGGCGGTCGAGCACATCGTGCGCGCCTCCGGCATCACCACCGGCACCTGCCATATCTTCCAGCATCACACCAGCGCCTCCCTGCTCGTGACCGAGAACGCCGATCCCGACGTGCGCCATGATCTGGAGACCCTGATCGCCCGCATGGCCCCGGACGGCGACCCGGCCTACCGCCACGACATGGAAGGCGACGACGATATGGCCGCCCACGGCCGCGCCATGCTCACGCATAACGACCTCACGGTGCCGGTCGGCCAGGGGCGCCTGATCCTCGGCAGCTGGCAGGGCCTCTTCCTCTGGGAGCACCGCTACGCCGCCCACACGCGCAAGCTGACGATCACGGTCCAGGGCGAGTAGAACCCAGCCTCAGCCCCGCCCCGCATGCACCGTAGTCTCCTCGCGGGCATGGCAGAGCGGTCGCGCCCGCATCCAGCAAGTTGTTCGGGGGTTTGATCCGCGGCCAGAAGCCGGGGATCGTACGGCCTCGTCATCCGCTGTGCCGCAAACAGGGCCCCATCAACCTGTACCCGGATCGGCGAATGCCGCGAGGCCCGGGAAGAGGTCAAACACGAATCTCAGGCCAGAATCAACAGCGTCGCCAGCCCCAGGAAGGACAGAAATCCGACCACGTCGGTGACGGTGGTCAGGATCACCGCTCCGGAAAGCGCCGGGTCCATTCCGAGCCGCTTCAAGGTCAGCGGGATGATGATCCCGGCCACGTTGGCGACCGTCATGTTGATGATGATCGCCAGCGTGATGATGAGGCTGATCGCCAGGTCCAGGAACCACAAATGGGCCACTAGGCCGACGACCAATGCCCAGATAATCCCGTTGGCCAGGCCGACCCATAGCTCCTTGTTCATGAGCCACCAGCGATTCGTGCCGGCGATTTGACCCATGGCCAGGCCGCGGATGACCACGGTCAGGGTCTGGCTCCCGGCAATGCCCCCCATGCTGGCGACCACGGGCATGAGTACGGCAAGCGCGACGACCTGCGAGAGCACGGCCTCGAACTGGCCGATCACATAGGCCGCCAGGAAGGCCGTCGCCAGGTTGATGCCGAGCCATATACCGCGACTGCGAATACTGAAACGGATCGGTGCGAACAGTTCGCCTTCTTCCTTCACCCCGGCCATCCCCAGCAGGGTCGCGTCCGCATCCTCGCGCACGATTTCCATGATATGGCTCATGTTCAGTTGACCGACGAGGACACCTTCAGCGTCTACCACGGGCGCAAACGGCAGTTCCCGGGCACGCAGGATGGTTGCCGCCTTGCGGATCTCCATGGTGTCGAGCAGGCACGTGGGCATGTACATGAAATCGGCGACCGTCCTTTTTTGATGGTTGCGCACGAGGTCGACCAGACGTAGCGAGCCGACGAGGCGACTCTCCTTGTCCGTGACCAGCAATTCCTGTGACTCGTTGTCGAGCGAGTGATTAATGCGTACAAACCGTTGAACGGCCTCGAGTGTTACATCTGGTTTCACATTGGTGGTTTCGGGATCCATGTAACGCCCGACGGCATCGTCATCGTAGCCATGAAGCGTCGTGACATGGTGTCGCACTCCGACGGCCAGGGTTTCGATCACGGATTCGCGGATCGGATCGTCGATCGTGTCCAGGAGCTCCGCCACCGTTTCCGGGGGAAGGTCCTGCGCCAAGGCCGTGACCTCCTCGACCGGCATGTCCGCCATCAGGTGCTCGCGGGCGTCCGCGCCGACCTCGGCCAATACCTCACCACGCTGGTCTTGAGGGACGCAGGACCAGATGCGTTCGCGTTCACGGAAAGGGAAGGATTCCAGCAACAAGGCGATGGCCTGTTCGTCCAGCCCTTCCAGGAATTCGCAGACAGCGGCTTGGGAGTCGGATGCGGCGAGCTGCGTCTGCAGGCCAAGCAACAACTCTTCGACCGTTGCAGCACGGTCACTGGCCGGGACCGAAGTCTCCCGTTGCGGATCAGGGGCGTCGCCGGTGGCGCGAGTCATAAGCGGGCCTCTTCAGTCCAGATACCGTGATCCGACCGCAACCCTCTCATGCGGTCCCGGCATATGGTACATGGCCACCGTCCCAATCGACGGGACCTTGCACCAACTTGCACCTGCCAGTGCAGCCGTCCCACTCCCTGGTACCCCGCCCTCTCTCGCGCGTCTGCAATGCATTCGTGCCCTGGTTTCTCTGTCCTTGATCGCAGGCAAGGGTCTGTGTGAGCGTCGGCATCAGTCCTTGCCGTTTACCCGTGGATTTCCCTTCCATACAGCAGCAAAACGCACGGTCTGACCGCGCGATCGCGGCACTCGCCGGGCATTTTAATTAGCTGTGGAAGATCGGCATGCAGGCGTATGCAAGCCAAACATCGAACCCCGGTCAGGTGATCGGAAAAAATGCCCTTTATACTGCGTTACGCCTTTCCCACTTTGCGGACGATTCGTCGTGACGACAGCCAGGACCACCAACGCCGGCCTGAAGCGCGAAGTGGGCCTGCTGCCCCTGACCTTCTTCGGCACGGGAACGATTCTCGGAGCGGGCATCTTTGTGGTGATCGGGGAAGTGCTGGGCGAAGCCGGCGGCTTGGCGCCGCTGGCCTATCTCGTCGCGGCCGTAGTCGCAGTGACGACTGCGCTTAGCTACTCGGAGATGGCCGCACGGGTACCGACGGCGGGGGGTCCGATCGACTACGTGGAGCGCGCCTTCGATCGGCGCTGGCTCGGCTCTCTCACTGGCTGGGCGCTGGTTATTGCAAACGTGGTCTCGGCCGCGACGATCACCGTGGGTTTCGTCGCGTACTTGTCGGTTTTCGTGGATATCAACCATTGGACGACAACGACTGTTGTCGTCGTGACTATAGCCAGCGTGGCAGCTTTGGGGATGAAGGAGAGCGCCTGGCTCATGATGGCCACAACGCTGATCGGCATTGGAACGCTGCTGCTTGTTCTCTGGGTGTTGCGGGACGGACTTCTGGCCGCACCGCACGCCGTCATGCAGGCCCCCGTGCAGATCGATGGCGCGGTCGGCGCGGCCCTGCTCGGAGGCGCGTTCCTCGCAATCTACTCCTTCATCGGTTTCGGCGACATGGCCCAGACGGCCGAAGAAGTACGCGACGTCAAACGGGTGCTGCCCAAGGCGATGATCCTCTCGCTCGCCATCGTCTTCGTCCTCTACATGGCGGTTTCGGCCGCTCTCGTCGGCGCCGGAGGTCTGGGGGAACTGGCCGGGGCGCAGGCACCGCTGGTCCACGCGGTTGGGCGCGAGGGTTGGCCCGAACTGCCGATCGCTCTGGCGAGTCTCGCCATCATCGTCAATGGCGCTCTCACTCAGGTAATCGCCTCGGCGCGGCTGCTCTACGACATCGGTCGTGACGGTCGCGGCGCGCCCGCAGTCATGGGTTGGGTCAACGCCAGGACGAACACGCCGCTCCTTGCCACGCTAGCGGTGGGCGCTATCGTCCTGATACTTGCGCTCTTCGTGCCGCTGAAGCAACTCGCGACCGGGACGGGCTATGCGATCCTTGTAGTCTTCGTTGCCGTGAATGCCTCGCTCGTGGTCTTCAAGCAGCACGGACAGCCGGAGGACACGCCCAACATACCGCTGTTCGTGCCCTGGCTGGGTGTCTTCGTCTGCCTTGGCGCCATCGTTGGCCAGCTGGTCCTGCATCTGTCCTGAGAACATTCCCAGGGACGTGCAAGGCGACTAAGAACCGGATCAGTCCCGCTCCACATGCACCGTGATCTCCTCGCGGTCGTGGTAAAGCTGTCGCGCCCGCATTTGGTGGGTGATTCGGGCATCCAGCAGGCGTTCCTCGATGTGATCGAGGCAGTCGTACACCGTCTTCCAGCGCTGTTTCATCGGCAGCTTCAGGTTGAAGATGGCCTCGCGGCACCAGCCGGCCTCCAGCCAGTCCGCCATGCGCGCAGCCACCCGTGAGGGCTTGTCCACAATGTCGCACACCAGCCAGGTAACCGGATTCGGCGGCAGCCAGGAAAAGGCATCCTCGCGGTGGTGCTCCACCTGGGTGGTGGCCATCAACCGGTCGTCCATCGGGCCGTTGTCCACCGCATGCACGTACATCCCGCGTCGCACCAACTGCCAGGTCCAGCCGCCCGGCGCCGCACCCAGGTCCACGGCCTGCATGCCCTGCGCCAGGCGCGCGTCCCAGGCCTCCCGCGGGATGAACGTGTGCCACGCCTCCTCCAGCTTGAGCGTCGAGCGGCTGGGCGCCTCTCGCGGGGAGCGCAAATGCAGGATGCCCCCGGGCCACTCGCTGCGCTCGCCGGGGCGGCTGATACCCAGCTGCACGCAATCACCCGTATGCCAGAAAACGTGCAGGCGCTGCCCGTCCGCCTGGGTGCACAGCACCCCGCGCTTGCGCAGCACCGCCGCAAGCGGCCGCTCCACGGCCTTGATCAGACGGCGCAGCCCCTTGCCCTCGTTGGTATCCGGCATCTCGTGCCAGATAGACTCGACGGCCAGGCGGGAGGCATCCGCCTGCTCGATGATCGGAGTCAGGCGGTCCGCCCGGTCCAGCCCCTCGAGGGCCGGAAATGCGGGGAACACCTGACGCGCGAAGATCAAGTCCTCGAATGGCACTGCGCGCGCCAGTGTCTCGACCGTACAGCCCGCGGGCTCGAAATGGACGTACCCGCCGCCTTGCCGCACCCGCGCAAAACCGCCCAAGCCGGCGCGAGCCGCGCGATCGGTCAGCTCCGCCGTCAGGTCTGCCTCGAAGCCCGCGCGGCAATACAGCAGCAGGCCCGAAAAGCCAGATCCGTTCGTTTCCATAGCGGGCGTCCTCTCCAACAAAAAAGCCGCCGCACACCCAAACGGTGCACGGCGGCAGCGAGCCTACCCGGCCCGCGCGCGCGGGCCAAGCGGCACGTTGTGATCAGCGATCCAGACCCGGGTCGCCGGACACGTTCTTAAGCTCCGGCAGGTAGGGTTCGCCGGGGCTGATGGTTTCCTGATCGCGCAGATACCCGGCGACCACCTCCCACACCGGATCGGTATCGAGTCGCTCGTGGACATTGGCCCAGCCGGCCACCACGTACTTCTTGTCCGGGTCCAGCGGTTCGCCATTGATGTGCATGTCGCTGATGCGGCTGCCCTCCGACTCGTGGGGGTCGATGGTGTACTCGATCCCGGAGGTCCGGACCATGTCACCACCGCGGTGATGGTACGGGTTGGAGTTGAAGATGGAGTTGGCCACATCCTCCAGGGCGTTCTTCAACTCTTCGCCAGTCATCTCGTTGCGCTGAGTTTCGGAATACGTGGTCGCGGTCTGTGTCATCAACTCCTCGAAGGTAATGGGCGAACCCGGCAGGACGCTCACACCCCAGCGGAAACCCGGCGAAAGGGCCACCTCGGCATCCATCTCCTTGATCATGGCATCCATGATGACCTCGTCGAAGGTGCCGTTAAAGTTCCCGCGTCGGTAGAGAATCCCGTCGGTTACCGCCAGTTCTTCATTCAATTTGTCCTCATACGGCTCGCGCACTTCGCGGATGTGCTTCTCCATCTCGGAGTCCGGATCGAGCAGGTTGGAGAAGACCGGCAACAGCGTGTACTTGTAGTCGCGAATCCCGCTGTCGGTCACGTCCAGATCCATGACCCCGACAAATTTCCCGTTCGAACCGGCGTTGGTGACCAGTGTGGTCTCGCCGCCGGCGTTCTCGATCTCGATCGCGCCCGGCACCGCGTCATGGGTATGCCCGCCCATGATGATGTCCACATCGCTCAGGCGACGGGCCATCTCCATGTCGGTGACCATGCCGTTGTGGGACAGGATCGCCACGACCTTCGCACCCTTTTCGCGGCATTCGTCGATCATGCGCTGCATGTTCTCGTCGCGGATGCCGAAGCTCCAGTCAGGGAACATGTAGTCCGGGTTGGCCACGGACGTATAGGGAAAAGCCTGCCCGATCACGGCGACCGGAACACCATCCATCTCGCGGATGGTATAGGGCTCGAAAACTGGGTCGCCCCAGTCGCGATCCTCGATATTCTGCGCCAGGAATTCGATGTCATTCGGCTTGAAATCGTTCTCGATGATCTCCTTCACGCGGTCGTCACCAAAGGTGAATTCCCAGTGGCCGACCATGATGTCCACGCCCAGCAGCTTCTGCGCATCGACCATGTCCTGCCCCTTCGTCCACAACGACGTCGCGGACCCCTGCCAGGTATCACCGCCATCCAGCAGCAGGGAATTCGGGCGCTCCGCGCGCAACTTCTGGATCAGCGTGGACAGATGGGAGAACCCGCCCAGACGACCGTACTTCTCGGCCGCGTACTTGAAGTCCATGTGGGTGACGGCATGCGCCAGCGGCGTGCCCGGCTCGATGTCGAAGTACTCGAGCATGTCCTCGCCGGCAAGCACCGGCGGTTTGCCCTGCATGTCGCCCACGCCAATGTTCACATTGGGCTCGCGGAAGTAGACCGGCTTCAGCTGGGCGTGACAGTCGGTGTAGTGCAGCAGGGATACGTTGCCGAACTTCGGCAGATCGTACATATCCTCCTCCGCCGGCCGCCAGGACCCTTTCTCCCCGGCCCAGGCATTCATCGAGAAGCCGGCAGCGCTCGCGGCAACCATGGCCTCCAGAAATTCTCTGCGCGTCAGACTCATGTGGTTCTCCTTGGTGGGATTGGTCTTGTCGGGGGCCATCGCAGCCCCTTACCAAGCCCTCGACGCCTCCCAACACCGAATGTTCCAACAGGCCGGACGCGGAAACGTACACGAAGCCAGCGTGTTTGCACCGGTTTCGGTGGAGATCGAAAGAGAAAAGCGCGACTTCCCGAGCGTTGGCGGAATTCAGGCCATTTGCCAAGCGAGTCACATTTCGTCGTGCTGAAGCACAAAAAAGCCTGCTATCCGGAGATAGCAGGCCAAGACGCGACATACACCGTCGGAAGCAATCGGCCCGCATCGCACGTTGGGGGATCGTGCACTCCTTGCTGGGCGCAACAGCGGATCCGACAAGGTCAGGCTAGTCAGCCACCGGCCGGTCTTTCTTGATCCAGATCAACAGATACGTCGATCCAGATGAAGCATCCGTCGGGGTCCGGGTACCGCAGGGTCACGCGGCGTACTTGCCCTGCGCCGCCAGCCCATTGTCGCGCGCACGTTCGAAGACCGTTTGCTGGGCCTTTTCAAAGTTGGCGCCCATGTCCTTGCCCCATAGTTCCATCGCCGCCTGCTGCATCCCGCGGCCGTAGGAGAACGACAGCGGCCAGGGCGTACCGCCAATACGGTTCATCGCATCGAGATGGTTGGTGGCATCGGCATCGCTCTGGCCACCCGAAAGGAACACGATCCCCGGCAGGATCGCGGGCACGGCGGACTCCAGGCAGCGCAGGGTCGCGTGCGCAACGTCCTCCACGCTGGCCCGTTCGGGGCAATCCTTGCCCGGCAGCACCATGCTGGCCTTGAGGATAGTGCCCTCGAGCAGCACGTGATGCTCGTACAGCGCCTGGAACACCGCCCGCTGGGTCGCCTCGGTCACGCCGTAGCAGGTCTCGATGTCGTGGCTGCCGTCCATCAGGACCTCCGGCTCCACGATCGGCACAATACCCTGCTCCTGGCATAGTGCGGCGTAGCGCGCGAGAGCATGCGCGTTCGACTCGATGCACGTGTCGGTGGGCATCGTCTCGCCGATGGTGATCACGGCGCGCCACTTGGCGAAGCGCGCGCCCATCTTGGCGTATTCCTCCAGCCGTTCACGGAGCCCATCCAGCCCCTCGGTTACCTTTTCGCCGGGGAAACCGGCCAGATCCTTTGCCCCGGTATCGACCTTGATCCCCGGCAGGATGCCGGCCTCGTTCATTACGTCCACGAACGGCTTGCCGTCGCGGGTGGACTGGCGAATGGTCTCGTCGTACAGGATCGCGCCCGAGATGTACTCGTTCAGCTGCGGCGTGGTCAGCAGCAGCTCGCGATAGGTGCGGCGGTTCTCCTCGGTATTCTCGACGCCCACCGCACCCAGGCGCTTGCCGATGGTCCCGGTGGATTCATCAATGGCAATGATGCCCTTTCCGGGTGCCACCATCGCTTCGGCCGTCTCTACCAACTGATCGATCTTCATGCCTGCTCCTTGCATTTCTGCGTGGGACTGCCTAGGGAAACACGGATCAATGTACGCATTCGCGCTCAAGTCGCTTTTGCGTGCCAACAAGGCGCGGCGACTGCCGTGCAGTCACTCTGCACAAGGGAGCCGCAACGCCGTGCGCGCGCCCGTTTTCGTCAACAACGGGCGGCCGAGCCCCTGCTTTCGTTGGGTTGTGGGGATGGCACCCCAGGTTCCCCGATCCTGCGTTGCGCCGCTTGCCGGTAGACCCACTACCGGCTGCGCACTGCGCCTTGTCTCGGAAAACCCGGGGTGCCAACGCGAGTGTGTACATTGATCCGTGTTTCCCTTGGGAGAGTAGTCACCCTCCGCGGGTTCTTCCAACCCGACAGGGAAAACCCCACCACAGTTTCCGGAACGGTACGAAAGGCCGTGTCCACGGCGCATGAAAACGTTCAGGCGTATTCGCCCGCGGCGTGCCCGGAGGCCCACGCCCACTGGAAATTGTGCCCACCCAGGTGCCCGGTCACATCCACCACCTCGCCAATGAAGTAGAGCCCCGGGATCGACCGGCATTCCATGGTCTTGGATGACAGCGCAGCGGTATCCACCCCGCCCAGAGTCACCTCCGCGGTGCGGTAGCCCTCGGTCCCGGCCGGCCACACCGTCCATGGCTGGCACACGGCCACCACCTGCTCGATATCCGCATTGCTCAAGCGCTCCAGTGGCCCGTTTTCCACCCAGAGCTCGCACCAGCGCTGCGCGACCCGCCGCGTCAGCTGCTCGCCCAGGACGCTCTTCAGTTCCAGCTTCGGTCGCTGCTCGCGCAGTTCGCGCAGATGCACCGCCAGATCCACCCCCGGGAACAGATCGACCGTCACCGCCTGCCCCTCCTCCCAGTAGGACGACGCCTGCAACACCGCCGGCCCGCTCAGCCCCCGATGCGTGAACAGCAGGTTCTCGCGAAACCCCATGCCCCCGGCCGTCGTCAGCGTATCCAGCGCCACACCCGAAAGCCCCTCCAGCTCCTCCAGCGGCCGCCCGCTCAGGGTGAACGGCACCAGGGCCGGACGCGTCGGCTGCACCGGGACCCCCCGCGACCGCGCGAGGTCCAGCCCGAAGCCGGTGGCGCCCATCCGCGGGATGGAAAAGCCGCCCGTGGCGATCACCAGCGATTCACATTCAATCTCTTCCGCTCCGGCCCTCAGGCGGTGCGGAACGCCCGTTTCCATCTCTGTGACCGTCGTGTCCGTGCGCACCGCGACACCGACCGCCGCGCACTCGTCCAGCAGCATCTGCACGATGTCCTTCGAGGACCGGTCGCAGAATAGCTGCCCCAGTTTCTTCTCGTGGTAGGGAATGCCGTGCTTTTCCACCAGGGCGATGAAGTCCCACTGGCTGTAGCGGCTGAGGGCGGATTTCACGAAGTGTGGATTCGCGGAGATGAAGTTCTCCGGCTCGCAGTACATGTTGGTAAAGTTGCAGCGGCCGCCACCGGACATCAGGATCTTCTTGCCCACCCGGTTGGCGTGGTCCAGCACCAGCACCCGCCGCCCGCGTCCACCCGCCGTCAGGGCGCACATCAGCCCCGCCGCGCCGCCACCGATCACCACCACGTCAAAGGACGTTGCTGTGTACTCCGCCTCGCTCATGGCGGGCGATTCTACCCGAAGCGCCGGCCCCACCCTTCGGCGGGTCTGCACCCCCTCAGCGCAGCCACTCCTTGCGCACCACCAGGGTCTGTGCGATCAGGTCATGCAGGGCCTGACGGCGCCGGGTAAACGCCACCATGATGTAGCCGATCATCAGGATCATGCCCGAAAGGATGGTGGCAAAGTGTCGGCCCGTCGCGCGCATGAACGAGATCCGCTCGCCATCGTAGTCCACCACCCGGAGCCCGAGCACCCGCTTGCCCAGCGTCGCCTGATACTGGGAGCTGTGCATCCCGGCCCAGTACAGCCACCCCACCACCACGTTCACCAGAATCCACGTCACTTCGGTCGCCGGCATCGGGTCACCCGGGTCACGCGGCACCATGGTCTCGGGACTGATCACGATCTGCGCCAGCACCTGCGGCACACCAATGATCAGTGCATCCAGAAGATACGCCCCCACGCGCACCCAGAAGCCGCCGTAGGCGCCGCGATCGTCTGGCGGACGCGACCCCGCCATTTCGTCGGCGGGGCCAGTACCCATCGGGCTACCACAATTCAGGCAGTAACGGGCATCGTCCGGGTTTGCTTGACCGCATTCCCTGCAGTTCATCATTGACCTCCTTGTAATCCGTTCAGTAGGGCGAGACAGCCGTGTTCTGGGCAAACCGGATCTGCCAGCCCTCGTCGGCGTCCTGCTCCAGCAGGAAGCTCATACGGGTGCGCAGGATATCGTCCCCATTGTCCGGCAAACCCTCGGGCATCGTCTCGATTTCCGAGACGGTCAGCTTGGCTACGGCCAGCGCGCGATTGTCGCCCAGCATCTCGAGTTGTTCCACCGCGATGTCCAGTTCCGTGCCCGCCAGTGGGCCGGCGAACACGGCATCATGCCGACGCGCATTCGCCTCGCGTCCGAGCAACCGACTTCCCGCCAGGTTCACCACCACTGAATCCGCCTGGTAGTCCCGTGCCCACGCATCGCCGTCCGCCGCCGCCCAGGCGGTTTCCTTGGCTTCCAGAAGGGCCTCGATGGCGGTTTCATCTCCTGCCGTCACCGCACTCGAACAGCCCAGCAGCCCGACCACACCCGCCAGCCAAACCATCTTTCGCGTCATGGAACACTCTCCACCTTTGAACGAAACCCCTGTGTACAGGAGACTCCAACCCGCGCCAACCGTATGGTGGTGGCCGCACACGAGCCGCCCCCGGCAACCCGCGCAATCCCCGTGTCGTCTTCTCCGGCTCGCACGGCCGCAGGCACGGCCCCTACAGCAACGGCTCCACCGGAAGAATCCGCGTCACGCCGGAGATAAATCGCCGCCAAATTCCCGCTTTCGGTTCGTACTGATACACGTTGCCGTCCCCGTCACGCCACTCGAGGCCACCCGTGTCATCGCGGCCCACCCGGAACGCCACTCGTGGCCGGATGCCTCGCTGGTGCAGGGCCTGCAGCTGTTCGACCAGCACCGGGTCACGGACGAACACCCCCGACTCGCTGTTGGTCTCCGCCGAGCGCGGGTCCAGGTTGAACGAGCCGACAAAGGCTTCTTCCCGGTCGAATACCAGCAGCTTCGAATGCAGGCTGGCCTGCGAGGCCTCGATCCCACGGTCCCGCTCCAGGCGTGCCCAGCGCGGCGCTCCGGTCGGGCGCAACTCGAACAACTCCACCCCCGCATCCAGCAGCGCGTGTCGCCGCCGGGCATAGCCCGCATGGGTAAAGGCCACATCGTTGGCCGCCAGGGAGTTCGTCAGTACCTGAACCCGCACCCCCGACTCGCTCATGCGCGACAGCTGGGCGGTCCCGTCGCGCCCCGGCACGAAGTACGGCGAGACGATCAGCAGTTCCCGCTCCACACCCCGCAGCCGCTCCCCCAGGGCGTCCGCCACGCGCGAACCCTTGCCCCGGCCACGCGCCTTGGCCTCGTCATCCACCACGAACTCCGCGCGACTTGTCCACACGTACGCCGCCGGATCAGCAACTGGCTGTGGCACGGGTTGCCCGTTGAGGGGCTCCATCCGCATCAGGGGATGGGTGTGATTCTGCGCCACCCAGGCCCGCAAGGCCCCATGCTGCATCGCGAGCCGGTCCATTGCGCCCGCCTCGCGCGCCAGACGCTCGACCTCGATCGCCCCGGGGCTGTTCCAGAACTCCACGAACGAGCGGTCGATCTCCCGGACCAGCGGCCCCACCACCACCAGATCCAGGTCCGCAAAGTTGTAGTCGCGGCTCGCCTCGAAGTACTCGTCCCCCACATTGCGCCCGCCGGTAATCGCCAGGCGCCCGTCCACCACCCAGGCCTTGTTGTGCATCCGGTGGTTCAGGTCGCTCCCCCGAAAGAAGAACTCGGCGCTGGCCCGTAACAGACCCTCGCGCGACCGAAAGGGATTGAACACGCGAACCTCGATGTTCGAATGTTCGGCAATCGCGGCCAGCGTCGCGTCACGCCCGCGTGCATCGACATCATCCAGCAGCAAGGAGACCCGCACGCCACGATCGGCCGCCGCGAGCAACTCACCCATCAACACCCGCCCGGCCGCATCATTTCGCCAGATATAGGCCTGCACCTGGATCCGCTCGCGCGCCATGCGCACGCTCATCACCCGCCAGCGAAACGCCTCCGCGCCCTCATCCAGCAACCGGAAGCCCGACTTCCCGTCATTCCGGGCCGGATCGAACTCCCCCAGCCACTCCGCCAGCGGTCCCTCTGACGCGGGGGGCTCCAGGGCCTCCCATCCGCGTTCCGGCGCCGGCTGCAGCGGCGCACAGCCGGCCGCGAGTGCCAGAAAGAGCACCGCGAGAAGCCAGGGAAACCGAACCGGATAACGCATCAACAAGCAATCGCCGAACGCGAAGCCCCCTTTCCGAACCGCAAAACGGCTATCAGCCTGACGCCGCGCCGTCGCCCTGTCGACACTGCCCCCGAACCCCGGA
>NZ_JAWLFK010000026.1:4472-36863 GCF_041685615.1 Thioalkalivibrio sp. | reverse complement strand
CGCCAGTTGGGCCTGGAACTGACAACCAAATCCGCTTGAGAAGAGCCCAATTAAAAACAATAAAACAATGACTTAAAAACTGTTTCATGGGAGCACACGGGGACACGCAGGAGAGAAAAGCGCCTGACAGGAAGATTAGAAGACGCGAAGAAAGGCAAGGCTATTGGCCTTGGGTCCAGATCGATCTGGTAAGCGTTCACCCGTCGGTCGGGTCTGGGGCTCACGACCAGCGGCAAAACAATCTGTTTTTCTTCCGCTCTTCCATCCTTCCTGTTAACCGATCTTGACCTTGCATTTCCTCGCGCGCTTCGTGGTGAGCAAAAAAAACGGCGCCCGGAGGCGCCGTTCGAGTGTGTTCCGTATTGGAACGCCCGGGTTTATCCCCAGATATCCTTGGTGATGCCGGCGTACCAGGCCCGGGTGTATTCCGCCTCGCGGCGGCGGAAGCTGGAACTGGCACCCGACGGACTGACACCGCCGGCACCGTCGACCCCTGCCTGTGCACCATCCTTGTACTGATAGACCGCGGCCACGCTAATGGCGTGATCCGGGGTGACCAGGCTGTAGCAGGTGTTGGCGGAGGAGGGGTTAATCGGCTCCTGACCCGAGACCTCGCGCACAATGGCGGCGGCCACGATCTTGCCCTGGTTGTTGGCCGAGTGGCCGGACTTCGGCATGGCGCCCGCCACGCTGGCGTCGCCCAGGACGTAGATGTTGTCGTCCATCTCCGACTTGAAGGTCAGCTGGTCCACCGGCACCCAGCCTTCGTCGTTGGTCAGGCCCACGTCATGGGCGATCTGACCCGCACGCTGGGCCGGGATGAAGTTCAGCACGTCGGCACGGACACGCTCGAAGCCACTGTCGGCCAGCACGGTCATGTTGTCGACGTCGATCTCCTCGGCGCGACCGCCCTCGGAACCGGCCCGCCACTCGATCATGTCACCGTAGTGTTCGGCCCAGCCTTCCTCGAACAGGCCCTGTTTGGAGAAGCCATCCTTCGGGTCGAGGATGATGATCTTGGAGCGCGGTTTTTCCTCCTTGAAGTAGTTCGCGACCAGCGATACCCGTTCGTACGGCCCTGGCGGGCAGCGGAACGGGTTGGGCGGGGCGACCATGACGAATACGCCGCCGTTCGGCATGTCGCGCAGCTGGGAGCGCAGCAACTCGGTCTGCGAGCCGGCCTTCCAGGCGTGCGGGATCCGGTCGGCATCGGACTCGGAGATGCCCGGCATGTTGTCGTAGCGGAAGTCGATGCCCGGTGACATGACGAGCTTGTCGTAGCTTACGCTGTCGCCATCGCTCAGGCGCACGCTGCGGGCATCGGCATCGACCGCGGTGACCCGGTCCTCGATGATCTCGATGCCGTAGTCGTCCCGCAGGGTGTCGTAGCCGTGGGCGATGTCGTCCATGCCGGCGAGGCCGCCGATCACCCAGTTACTGCCGTAGCAGGTGTAGTAGGTGGCGTTCGGTTCGATCAGTGTGACCCGCATGTTCGGCGAGAACTGCTTGATGTACTTTGCGGCGGTGGCGCCGCCGGAGCCGCCGCCGACGACCACCACATGGGCCTTGTCGGACCCGGTCGTGGCGTTGGTGGCGCAGCCGATACCAGTGAAGGCCGCGGCGCTGCTGATGCCGGCGACCTTCAGGAAATTGCGTCGAGTAAAGTCTTGCATGATTGGATTCCCCCTGATCAGAAGCGGCTGAAGTAGCCGGCCATCGCTTCGATTTCCTCGTCGGTGTAGCCCTTGGCGTGACGATCCATGATCGTCGCGTCGCGGTCTCCGTCGCGGAATGCTTTCATCTGATCCTCGATGACATCAGCGGGAATGCGACTCAGGTCCGGCATGCCCTCTTCGGCACCGGCGGCGTTGTGACAGGCCGTGCAGGAGGCGGCCATCAGCTGGCCCCGGGTGATTTCGTCGTCCTCGGCGAAGGCCTGGGTAGCAGTGCCCGCCATCACCAGTGAGGCGGCGAGCCCCACCAGATAAAAATGCGATTTCTTCATTGGAACGGACTCCTCCGTTAGAAGTGGCTTTTGCGAGCGACAGCTGTGACGTACTGCCTTCATCCTTTGGCCCGGTGTGATGATCCGGGTTGTGATTCGCGCCATCGGGTTCGAGCCCGATAGTTGCGCCTGATCGCGAAAACGAACGATCATGCAGGTCGTATAGCACATACAAATCGCCTTTTCGATACATTGCAAAGGCAACTGCGGTCAGGAGGAGTGCCATGACAGGGGAACGACGTCGTCATCCACGGATCCCGATGACGGTCGAGGTTGTGGCCGAGTGCGAGAGCGGGGACAAGGTCACCCTTACCACCAACGACATTTCCGGCGGCGGGGCCTTCCTGGAGTGGGACGATCCGGAAAACGCCTGCGTGGGGCACCTGATGAAGCTCGCCTCGGACGACGAGTTGATGCTGCAGGTGTTCGGGGTACTCGGCGATGGCGGCGAAGCGCCTCGGGTGAAGGCCCAGGTGGTGCGGGTGATGGATGGCGGCATCGCCGTGCGTTTCGACCCCGAGGAACTGGAATAGGCAGGCGACTGCCCCGGCGGCGCGCGCGTTACGACTCGCGCTCGATCTGTTCCAGGCCAGCGGCCCATTCGTCGGCGATCTGCGGATTGGTCAGCAACCAGTGCACGGTGTCCGCGCTCCAGTCGTCGCGGGCCTCCTGCAGCGCCGCATCCCAGTCCGTGACTGCGTAATCCCCGCGCCCGACTCCGCTGAGCGCCTGCAGCTCCGCCTGCTGTTCGGGGCCCAGGTCGCGCAGCGTGCACTCGATTTCCTGCAGGGTCAGGTCGCTGGCGTGGTCGGCCAGCACCTGCAGGGCCCAGTCATCGTCGCTGCCCTCGGCCCCGGTGTCGGGGAAGACCACATCCTCCTTGGCGTGGAACTCCCGTGCGGCCTGGATCAGCCGCTCCATGGTCTCGCCGGCGATGCCAAGGGAGACGGGCATCGTCGGGGACTAGTGGGACGGAGTCCGTTCCTGGGCGAGAACCCAGGGCGCGGCCACGATGGCGGTGAAGACGGGATCGTTCGCGGCCCAGCGGCGGGCATCGTCGTCCGAGGCCCGCGCGACCTGATCGTTGGCCAGCCATTCGCTCACCTGGTGGGTGGCGTCATCGCGGAAGGCGCGGGCCACCTCGATCAGGTCCAGTTCCGGCGCTACGCGGATCACCACGCCGCGGGCAAAATGCGGCATGAGTTCCTTCCACGGCAATGGGCCGGCTTCTTCTTCCAGCGGGATTTCGGGTTGTTCGGCAGGGGCGTCGTGCATGACGGTTCCGCTCGGTTTCAGATATCGTTCAGGCTAGGCCGATACCCTTGCATCTTCAAGACCTTTCCACGCAAATGCCCGGAGGATGCGCCGACATGCGACCCACGCCGGATCTGCAGCCCGGACACCGCGTGCGGCGCATGACGTGGCCCCGCACGGGCCCCGTGCTGGTGCTGGCAATGTTCCTGTTTGTCGCGCTCCCGGCCCAGGGCCAGTTCAATACCGACGACCCCGAAGCCGCCGTCTGGGATCTGGACGAGGCGGTGGCTCAGATCGAGGCGCATTATCCCGGCCGGGTACTGCACGCCCGCGAGGACGTGAGCCGGTACGGGGCGCGCCTGTTCGTGATCCGTATCCTGACCAACGACCAGCAAGTGCGTACCCTGCGCATCGAGGAAGGTACCGAAGTGGAGCTCCCGGAATGAATTTGCGCGTGGTACTGATCGAGGACGACGTCGCCCTGCGCAACCAGATCGGCGAGGAACTGGAGCGTAGCGGCTGTCGCGTGGATACCGCCTCGGATGGCGAGACCGGGCTGTATCTGCTGACCGAGTATCATTGCGATATCGCCGTGGTGGATCTCGGGCTGCCGGGCATGGACGGGCTCGACGTGATTCGCCAGGCGCGCGAGTCGAAGCCGCGGCTGCCCATCCTGATCCTGACCGCCCGCGATCGCTGGCAAGACAAGGTCGAGGGCCTGGAAGCCGGCGCCGATGATTACCTGGCCAAGCCGTTCCATATCCAGGAGCTCCTGGCCCGGCTGCGCGCCCTGGCACGGCGCAGCCTGCAGTCCGGCCATGAGCGCCTCTACTTCGGTCCGCTGGTGATCGACACCGCCGGGGACGAGGTCTGGCTGAACGGTGAACCGGTGACCCTGACCACGTTCGAGTACCGTCTGTTGATGACCCTGGTGCGTCAGCCCGGCCGGGTGCTCAGCAAGGACGCGCTGGCGGACTACCTTTACGATCACGACGAAGACCGCGAGAGCAACGTGATCGAGGTGCTCATCGGGCGACTGCGGCGCAAGCTGGATGCCGACGGCAGCCTGGGCCTGATCGAGACGCTGCGCGGGCGCGGCTACCGTTTCGCCCGCGAACCCGACGCCGCGCCGGACCACGAGTCGGACACCCCCCGATGACCCGCCGCGAGGCTGCCCGGCCCGCATGAGAGCGGTCCTGCGCCAGCTGCGCGGCAGCCTGGTCCTGCGCCTGGCAGGGGTCACGGCAGTCACCGTCCTGATCTTCTCTCTGCTGACGGCCTGGGTGCTGGAGGCGGCCTTCCGTGAGAACGCCGCGGATGCGGTGGAAACCCGGCTGGAGGCCCAGGTCCTGTTGTTGATGGGACTGGCCGATGTCATCGGGCCGGCCGATGTCCATGTCCCCGAGATGCTCCCGGAGAGTCGCCTGCAGCTTCCGGTTAGTGGCCTCTATGCCCGCATCCTCGGCGAGGAGGGCCAGACCCTGTGGCGTTCGCCGTCGGCCGTCGGGGTTTCGCTGCGCGACTGGTCGGAGGACGAGTACTTCAGCTTCAGCCTGCCGGTGCAGTGGGAGCTGGAAGGGGACCAGGTGGGCCTCACCTTCCAGATACTGGAGGACCGCGAGGCCTTCGACGAACAGGTCGAGCAGTACCGCACCAGCCTGTGGCAGGGGCTGGGCGCGATGACCCTGTCGATGATCCTGGTGCTGTCCCTGGCGTTGTGGTTCTGGGGGCTGCGCCCGCTACGCCAGGTCAGGCGTGACCTGGACGCCCTGCGCCACGGCGATCATGCCTGGCTGGCCGGGGACTACCCCACGGAGGTTCGCGCCCTGACCGGCAGCATCAACGACCTGGTCGAGTTCGAGCGCGCGCGCCTGGCGCGCCAGCAGAATGCACTGGCGGACCTGGCCCACAGCCTGAAGACCCCGATCTCCGCCCTGCGCCTGAATCTCGGGAGTACCCGCCCGGACACCGACGACATGCAGCGCCAGGTGGACCGGTTGCAGGGTATCGTCCAGCACCAGCTGAATCAGGCCCAGCGCCTCGGCCCGGCTCCGTTCCAGGCCGCCGAGCCGCTGGCCCCGATTATCGAGCGCACGGGGCAGGCGCTGGGCCGGCTCGCGGCCCAGCAGGGGGTGGACCTGGAGACCGATCTGGCCCCGGGCTGTGCCCTGCGCATGGACAGCGGCGCGATCTTCGAGCTCCTGGGCAACACCCTGGACAACGCCATTCGCCATGCCACCACGCGGGTACGCGTGACCACCCGGTGCCAGCCAGGCGAGGTGACGCTGATCGTTGACGATGACGGCCCCGGCATTCCGCCGGCGGACCGCGCCCGGGTGCTGGAGCGTGGCCAGCGCGCGGATACCCGCGGCGGCCAGAATGACGGCCCCGGCGAGGGGCAGGGCCTGGGACTCAGCATCATCCACACGCTGGTCACGGACCACGGCGGGACGCTGTTCATCGAACAGGCCCCGGAGCTCCATGGCGCGCGCATCCGCATGGTGTTCTCCGCGGCCTGAAGACAGTGCGGACGGAGTCGGGGCTCTCCCTTGATGCGTTTCGCTGTGCTCAACGCATCGACCAGGGCTGTCGCGCCCCAAACGGTTGGAAATCAGAGCGTCAGGCCGTCCAGCGGCATCGCCGGGGGCTCGTCGAGCACGCTGTCGCGCACCAGCGCGGCGGCGCCGCAGGCGAAGGTCCAGCCGAGGTGGCCGGAGCCCGTGTTGAGGTAAAGCCCCGGCACCGCGGTGGGTCCGAGGATCGGGGTCCCGCGCGCGCTCATCGGACGCAGGCCGGTCCACGGCGCCATTGCCCCGGCGTCGAAGGCCTGGGGCAGGCCCGTCAGCGTGCGCCGGCACTGATCCAGTACGTTGGCCGCGCGCGCGGTGTTCAGATGGCGGTCGCGGCCGGCGAATTCCGCGGTGCCGGCCAGGCGCAGTCGGTGCCCCAGCGGGGTCATTACGACCTTGTTGGCATCGTCGATGATTGGCAGGTTGAGGTGGCAGTCGGGATTCATCGGCAGGGTTAGCGAGTAGCCCTTCACCGGTGCCACCGGAAGGCGCAGGCCCAGCGGGCGGAGCAGGTCGGGGGCGTGATAGCCGTTGGCCACCACACAGGCATCCGCCGCGATGGGCCCCTCGGAGGTCTCCACCGCGTTGATCCGGCCCTGGTGGGTGCGCAGGCGCCGGACCGTGACGTTCGGGTAGTAACGGATACCGCGGCGCTGGCCGATCGTCAGCAGCTGCTCGGTGAACCGGGCGGCGTCACCGATGGCATCACCCGGGAAGAACAGCCCGCCGCACAGGCGTTCGCGCACCGGCGCCAGCGCCGGTTCCTCGGCGACGATGCGCTCCACGTCCCAGTCCTCGAAGCGGACGTCTTCGTCGCGCATTGACGCGCTGGCCGCGCGATTGTGAGCCTGGCTGGCGGGGTCCTGGAAGAGCTTCAGGATGCCGCAGCGGCGAAAGTCGAACGCCAGCCCCTCCGAGGCCAGTTCCCCTTGCAGGCGATCGATCTCCCTGAGTGAAAAGGCGGCCAGGCGCGCATTCAGGCGGGTGTGCTGCTCGAACAGCGATCGGCGGCTGTGCCACAGGAAACGCAGGCCCCACCCGGTCAGCCCTGGCAGGGCGCGCGGGCGCAGCAGCAGCGGCGATTCCGTGTGGCCCAGAAAGCGCAGAAGGTCCAGGCCCACGCCGGGCGTGTTCCAGGGTTCCGCGTGGCTGGCGTGGAGCATGCCACCGTTGGCCTGGCTGGAGCCGGTCGCCGGGCCGGGGCCGGCATCGACCAGCACCACCTCGGCTCCGGCCTCCTGCAGGTACCAGGCGGTGGTGACGCCGATCACTCCGGCCCCGATTACGACTACGCGCATCCGTTGCTTCCCCTATCAAAACGATTCATGTGCCACTGGCCAGTCGTTGGATCAGTGTCGCGTGTTCGCGTTCCAGGCGTTTGGGGGAGACTTTCTCGCGCGTGCCCAGCTCCTGGGCGAACTGCGAGACACGGAACTCCTCGATACGGTAGCGAAAGGCCAGGACATCCGGATGGTCCGGTGCACGTTCGACCAGCTCCTGCGCCTGCTGCCACAGCGGTTCCACGGCGACGCGCCGGGCGCGGTCCTTGTCCGGGGCTTGAGTCAGGCGCTCCAGGCGTTTCTCGATCGCCTCCAGATAGCGCGGTAGCTCCGGCAGCACGTCGTGCGGGATGCGCAGCAGGAAATCGGTCGGCACCAGGGCGTCGAGTTGTCCGCGGATATCGCGCGCGGCCTCGATCCAGGACAGGGGCAGGTCGCCCTGCAGCCGCGTGCGCAGGTCGTGCCAGCGGCACAG
This sequence comes from Thioalkalivibrio sp., assembly GCF_041685615.1. GTDB lineage: Bacteria > Pseudomonadota > Gammaproteobacteria > Ectothiorhodospirales > Ectothiorhodospiraceae > Thioalkalivibrio. Next base: position 29,279 of record NZ_JAWLFK010000026.1, on the reverse strand, counting down.
GATCCCGGCTGTCAGGCGCGAGAGTTCCATTACGGTGGGCGAGAACGCGGGCAGGGCTTCGTCCAGCCGCCGGGCGAAGGCGTCGGCGTCACGCGGCCAGGGCTCGGTCAGGAACACGCGGTCGCCGGCCGCCTCCAGGATCTGGTCACGCAGGGCCTCGCAGCTGCCCAGCGTCGAGTAGTTCAGGCAGGCGCGTTCGATCTCCGGGAGCTGGCGGCGCAGGTCGCGCGCGGTCTTGCGTGCGCCGAGCAGGAACAACCGGCGCAGGCCCGCGCGGTGGGCACGTTCGGCCTTCGCGGGGTCGGGTTCCAGCTCCAGCGAGACGGAGTCGCCGCGGTCGACCAGGATCGGGAAGGCGCGCAGTTGCGCCCCCTGGTGGTCGAACTCGACATTCTCAGGCAGGGCGCCGAAGTCCCATTCGGTGATGCCCTCGCGGGTGACCTCGTCGGGGCGGCTGGCGTCGAAGTGCGCCTCGGCGCTGTCGCCCAGTTGGCGCTTGAGCGCGGCCAGGTCGCGGCCGCTGGCCTGCTCGTGGCCCTCCGGGGCGAGGATGCGAAAGCGCATGACCAGGTGCGGCTCCAGGGTCTCCGGACGCCAGGCCTCTAGCGGGATCTCGGTGCCGGTCATGGCGCGCAGGGCCTCGGCCAGGGCCGGGATCAACGGGCCCTGGCGCTGCTCGATGCGGGCCAGGGCGGCCTGGGCGAAGTCCGGGGCGGGCACGAACTGGCGGCGCAGGCTCTTGGGCAGGCTGCGCAGCAGCGCGGTCACGCGTTCTTCCAGCAGCCCCGGCACCAGCCAGTCGCCCAGCCAGTCGGGCACCGCGTTCAGCGCGGCAATGGGAATGGTCACGGTCACGCCGTCGTCCGGCTGGCCGGGCTCGAAGCGGTAGGCCAGTGGCAGGCGCAGGCCCTCGATCTCCAGGTGGTCGGGATAGGCCCCCAGGGGGAGCGCGGTGTCCGGCTCGTTCATTAGCTCTGCACGGTCGATCCGCAGGGCGTCGGGGTGCTTCTTCTCGGCCTTGCGCGCCCAGGTCTCGAAGCTCGTGCCGTCGGTGATCTCGGCCGGCAGGCGGGCATCGTAGAAATCGAACAGCCGGTCCTCCTCTACCAGCAGGTCACGGCGGCGGCCGCGCGCCTCCTGTTCGGCGATCTCGGCGACCGCGTCGCGGTTGGCCTGTACGCCGCTGGAACGCGTGCGCAGCTCGCCGCCGACCAGGCCCTCGCGGATCAGGATGCGCCGCGCCTCGGCCGGATCGTGCTTGGCGAAGTCCACTGGCTTCTTCGGTGCCACGACCAGGCCGTACAGGGTGATGCGGTCGAAGGCCCCGACGCGCCCGCTGCGGCGCTGAAAATGCGGCTCGAAGATGTGGTGCTTGAGCAGGTGCGGGGCGGCGGCCAGGATCCAGTCGGGTTCGATGCGCGCGTTGTCGCGGGCGTAGACGCGGGTGGTCTCGGCGATCTCCGCGCTCATCACCCAGGCCGGTTTCTTCTTCGCCAGGACCGAGCCGGGGTGGATCTGGAAACGGCGGTTGCGTGCGCCGAGGTAGTCGCCGCGTTCGGTCTTCTGCCCGACCTGGCTGACCAGTCCGGTCAGCAGTGCACGGTGCACGGGTTCGGCGTCGGCTGACTGGTGGTTCGGCTTCAGGTTCATCTCGCGGGCCAGGCGAAGGAGCTGCACGCGCAGTTCCTGCCACTCGCGCATGCGCAGGAAGTTCAGGAAGTGCTCGCGGCACCAGCGCTTCAGGGCACTGGACCCGAGGTCCTCGCGGGCGGTGTGCCAGGCGTCCCAGAGCCGCAGCATGCCCATGAAGTCGGAGCCCTCGACCTGGAATTCGCGGTGGGCCTGGTCCGCCGCCTGGGTGGCCTCGGCCGGGCGCTCGCGCGGGTCCTGCAGCGACAGGAAGGCGGCGATGGTCGCGGTCTCGGTGACGCAGCCATGGTCGGTTCCGGCCAGCAACATTGCGCCATGGCGCGGGTCGATGGGCATGCGCGCCAGCTGACGGCCGCGCGGCGTGATGCGTCCGCGCGCGTCCACCGCGCCCAGCTCCTCCAGCAGGCGATAGCCGTCCTTGACCAGGCGCGGGTCGGGCGGGTCGACGAACGGGAACTGCCGCGGCTGGCCGAGTTTCAGCGCGGCCATCTGCAGGATCACCGACGCGAGGTTGGAGCGCTGGATCTCCGGGTCGGTGAACGGCGGGCGCAGGTTGTAGTCGTCCTCCGAGAACAGCCGGATGCAAATGCCGGGGCCCAGGCGACCGCAGCGCCCGGCGCGCTGGTCGCAGGCGGCTTGCGAGATCGGCTCCAGGCTGAGGCGCTGCACCCGCGAGCGCCAGGAATAGCGCGAGACGCGGGCTAGCCCCGAGTCGATCACGAAGCGGATTCCGGGCACGGTCAGAGCGGTCTCGGCGACGTTGGTCGCGAGCACGATGCGCCGCCCGGCGTGGGACTGGAACACGCGCGCCTGCTCGCGCGCGGACAGGCGCGCGTACAGCGCCAGGACCTCGGTGTCGGCGCGTACCTGGCCGCGCAGGGCCTTGTGGGCGTCGCGGATCTCGCGCTCGCCGGGCAGGAACACCAGGATGTCGCCGGGGCCGGCGCGTTCGCATTCCGCCACCGCGTCGCGGATGCCGTCGAACAGGTCGCGTTCGCCGCGTTCTGTGGATTCGTCCTCGCCGGTGTCTTCGGGCTCGATCGGGCGGTAGCGCAGTTCGACCGGGTAGGTGCGCCCGGCCACGGTCAGGATCGGGGCGTCGTCAAAGAACCGGGACAGCCGCTCCGGATCCAGCGTTGCCGAGGTGATGATGATGCGCAGCTCGGGGCGCTTGTGTGACAGGCGCTTGAGCACGCCCATCAGGAAGTCGATGTTCAGGCTGCGTTCGTGCGCCTCGTCGACGATCAGCGTGTCGTAGGCGCGCAGGTCCGGGTCGTGCGCCAGTTCCGCCAGCAGCATGCCGTCGGTCATCAGCTTGACCCAGTTGTTCGGCCCGGTCTGGTCGGCGAAGCGCACTTTGAAGCCGACTGTGGAATCGCGGTCGCCGCCCAGCGTGGTGCCCAGTTCCTCTGCGATGCGGCTGGCCACCGAGCGCGCAGCGATGCGACGTGGCTGGGTATGGCCGATCAGCCCCGTCTCGCCGCGCCCGGCCTCCAGGCACAGCTTGGGCAGCTGGGTGGTCTTGCCGGAGCCGGTCTCGCCGCACAGCACCAGAACCGGGTGCTCGCGGATGGCGGCGACGATGCGTTCGCGCTCGGCATGGATGGGCAGGTCGCCGGCGTAGACGGGCTGCGGGCGCAGGCGGGTGCGCTCGTCGTTGCCTGCCTGGGGGCCGGCTCCCTCGGTGGTAGCCAGGCGCTCGGCGAGGGTGCGGGCCATGCGGTCGAACGGCTGCCCGCGCTTCTGGCGCTGGCGGGCCCGGCGCAGCAGGTCGGCGAGGTCTTTGCGTTCGCGGCCGGCGGGCAGCACCTCGATGCGGGCCGCGAGGGCATCGAGATCCGGTGCGGGGGCCGGTGTCACGCTCAGCCCTGGTAGCGCAGGCGCAGGGCCTCGATGTTCTCCGTGCGCAGGCGCTCGAGCGCCTGGCGCACGCGGTCCTCGTCGCTGAACGGGCCGAGGTAGACGCGGTACCAGGTCTCGCCCTGGATCTCGACCTCGTGCACCTGCGGATCGAGGCCGAGCAGGGTCAGGCGGGCCTTCATCTCGTCGGCCTGGGCAAAGCGTTGGAACGAGCCGGTCTGCAGGATGACCGGCTCCCCCTCGTCGGGTGATGCCGCCGGGGGTATGGAAGGGGTGGGGGTGTCACGACCGGAATCCGGCACCCGGATCTCGTCCTCCGGAAGCAGTTCGTAGTAGCGGAACCGGGGTTCGTCGTCCGACGGGACGGTCTCGCGTTCCACGGGGGCCGGGGTCGGGGCGGCGGTCTCGGTCGCCGGGTCGCCGAACAGCGCGCCCAGATCCGGCGAGCGGTCGGCGCCCTGCAGGTACAGCACGGCGGCAATGCCCAGTCCGATCAGCAGACCGATCACCATCCATGCCCAGCCGGGAATCGGCCGCGAGGCCTTCCGCGGGGTGGACTTGCGACGGGTCTTGCGTGCCTGGGCCATGGTCTACATCCGTTCCGGGGCGGTTACGCCCAGCAGACGCAGGCCATTGTGCAGGACCTGCTTGGCGCCGGTCAGCAGCGCGAGGCGTGCCCCGATCACGGCGCCATCCTCCGCGTTCAGGAAGGGCACGGCGTTGTAGTAGGCATGGAAGCCGGCGGCCAGCTCGCGCAGGTACTGGGCGATCTGGTGCGGTTCGCAGGCCTCGGCCGCCGCCGCGATCACCTCGGGGAAGCGGTCCAGGCGATCCAGCAGGTCGTCTTCCTGCGGCTCGGTCAGACGCGTGCTCAGGCCTTCCGCGTCGGCCGCGGCCGGGGCGTGCCCGCGCTCGGCGGCGGTGCGCAGCACGCTGGCGATGCGCGCGTGGGCGTACTGGATGTAGTACATCGGGTTGTCGTTGGACTGCGACTTGGCGAGGTCGAGGTCGAAGTCCAGGTGCTGGTCGCAGCGGCGCTGGACGTAGAAGAAGCGCGCGGCATCCGAGCCGACCTCGTCGCGCAGCTCGCGCAGGGTGACGAACTGCCCGGCACGGGTGGACATCGGCAGGCGCTCGCCACTGCGGTAGAGGATCGCGAACTGCACCAGCAGCACGTCGAGGCGGTCGGCCTCCAGGCCCAGGGCCTGCAGGGCAGCGCGCACGCGCGGGACGTAGCCGTGGTGGTCGGCGCCCCAGATGTTGATGACGCGCTCGAAGCCGCGCTGGAATTTCTCGCGGTGGTAGGCGATGTCGGAGGCGAAGTAGGTGTAGTCGCCGTTCTCGCGGCGCACCACGCGGTCCTTGTCGTCGCCGTAGTCGGTCGAACGGAACCACAGGGCCCCGTCCTGCTCGTACAGCGCGCCGCGCGCCTGAAGATCCTCCACCACGGCGTCGATCGCGCCGGAGTCGGCCAGGCTGCGTTCGGAGAACCAGCACTGATACTCCACACCGAAATCGCGCAGGTCGTTGCGGATATCGTCGAGGATCGCGTTCAGGCCGCAGTCGAATACCTCGCGGTAGAGCGTCTCGCCCAGCAGTTCGCGGGCGCGGGCGATCACGGCGTCGATGAAGACCTCCTTGTCGCCGCCGTCGGGTTCGTCCGCCGGGAGGCCGCGGGTGACGGCCTCGGCCGGGTGCACCGCCTTGTCGCCGATCTGCGCGGTCAGGGTGTCGGCGACCGGGTAGATGTAGTCGCCCCGGTAGCCATTGGCGGGGAACGGGACCAGGACCCCGTGTTGTTCCAGGTAACGCAGCCAGACGCTGGCGGCGAGGATGTTCATCTGCCGCCCCGCGTCGTTCACGTAGTACTCGCGGGTCACGTCGAAGCCGCAGAAGTCGAGCAGGTCGGCGACGGTGGCGCCGAAGGCCGCGCCGCGGCCGTGACCCACATGCAGCGGCCCGGTGGGGTTGGCGGAGACGAACTCCACCTGCACCGGGCGTCCGCCGCCCACGCTGGAGCGGCCGAAGTTGGTGCCCTGGGCGGCGACCCGGCCCAGCACCAGCGTGCGGGCATCCGCGGCCAGGCGGAAATTGATGAAACCGGGGCCGGCGATCTCGGTGGCGGCGAGGCCGGGCACCTCGGGCATGGCGGCGCACAGGGCCTCGGCCAGATCGCGCGGCTTCGATTTCGCCGGGCGTGCCAGTTGCATCGCGAGGTTGGCGGCGAAGTCGCCATGTTCGCGGTCGCGGGCACGCGTGACCTGTACTTCGACGCCGTGGTCGGCGGGTACGCGGCCATCGGCGACCAGGGTCTCCAGTGCGGCCGCGAGGGCCTCGGTCAGGGTGTCTTTCAAGAGGGGCTCGATCCGTGGTCTAAAAAGGGCCGCATTCTAACCCGGAAGCGCCGGGCGTGCCGCCCCGGTACGTTGATCGTGACCGGGGTCAGGCGAGCGAGACGGGGTCGATGTCGATGGCGATGCGGGTGCCGCGTGGAAGGTCGTCGGCCTGCCAGGCGTGGCGTGCCCGGGCCAGGCTCTCGTGCAGCGGATTGCGGCGGGTGGACTGTAGCAGGATTTGTTCACGGAAGCGGCGATTGACCCGGTGCCGCGGTGCGGGCGCCGGGCCGAGCACGCGCAGGCCTTCGGTGGCCGTATCGCGCAGGTGGGTGGCGATGCGCTCGGCATGCCGGCGGGTGGTTTCGGCATCGCCGGCCTCGACCCGGACCAGAGCCAGGTGGCCGTGGGGCGGCATCCCGGCGGCCTCGCGCTCCGCCAGCAGGGGCGCGACCATGGCCGGGTAGTCGGCGGCGTTCAGGCCGCGGATCAGGGGGTGGTCCGGGTGGCCGGTCTGCAACAGGACACGGCCGCCGCCGGAGCCACGCCCGGCGCGTCCGGCGGCCTGCACGATTAACTGGAGGGTGTTCTCGGTGGCGCGCAGGTCGACGCTGAACAGGCCCTGATCGACATCGATCACACCCACCAGGCCGACCTGCGGGAAGTCGTGGCCCTTGGCCAGCATCTGGGTGCCGACGACGATGGCGGCATTCAGCCGGCGGATGCGGTCCAGCGCCTCCTCCAGTGCGCCCTTGTGGCGGATGCTGTCGCGGTCCAGGCGGATCAGGGGAATGCCGGGGAAGTGCCGCGCCAGGGCCTGTTCCAGACGCTGCGTGCCGAGGCCGCGCTGAGCGAGCGGTTCGCCGCATTCCGGACAGCGTTCGGGCCGCGGTCCGTGGTGGCCGCACAGGTGACACACCGCGCGTGGGTTGTGGGCGTGGATGGTGAGCCGCGCATCGCAGTCCGGGCATTCGGCCACCCAGCCGCAGGCGTCGCAGGCCAGTACGCGGGCAAATCCGCGCCGGTTCAGCAGCAAAAAGCACTGGTGGCCGGCGGCCAGGGTCTGCTGCATGGCATCCAGAAGCGGAGCGGTCAGGCCTTCGTCCGGGGTGTGTACCCGGGTGTCGACGGTCTCGACAGTGGGCGGGTGAGTCCCGTCCGGGCGCGTGGTCAGGCGGGCGTGGCCGTAGCGCCCGGTGGTGGCGGCGTGCAGGGTCTCCAGGGTTGGCGTGGCCGAGCCCAGCACCACCGCGGCCTGTTCCAGCTGGCCGCGCTTGATGGCCAGGTCACGGGCGTTGTAACGGAACCCGTCCTGCTGCTTGAAGGCGCTGTCGTGTTCCTCGTCGACGATGATCAGGCCGAGGTCGGGCAGGGGCGTGAACAGTGCGGAACGGGTGCCGACCACGATGCGGCGCTGTCCCCGGCGGGCGGCTTCCCAGGCGCGCAGGCGCTCGCCCTCGGCCAGGCCGGAGTGGAGCAGCGCGACCTGGCCGGGGAATCGCTGCTGGATGCGCGCGCTGAGCTGTGGCGTCAGGGCGATCTCGGGGATCAGGAACAGGGCCGCGTGGCCGTGCGCCAGCACGCGTTCGGCCATCTGCAGGTAGACCTCGGTCTTGCCGCTGCCGGTCACGCCTTCCAGCAGCAGCGGTGCGCTGGTTCCCGACGCGAGGGCGTCTATGGCGGCTCGCTGGTCGGGGGTTAGTCTGTGGTCGCTGATATTCGGCGGAGGGGGTTGTTCGGGGTCGGGGGTGGTGGCCTCCAGCCAGCCGCGTTGCGCCAGGGCGTGCAGTTCGCGCGGGGCGAGCTGCAGCCCGGTGGCGGCGGCCAGCGTGGCGCGGTCCAGTGCCGCCGCGCCGTGTCCGTTTCCCAGTGCCCGGAGGACGGCCTGCTGGCGTCTTCCGCGCGCGTCGCCGTCGGCCAGCGCTCGGGCGCCCTCGGGGGTTTTGCGCCACAGCGTCTCCGGCGTGAGCGCCGGCAGCGGGTCCCCGTGACGGACGGCCGGGGGGAGTGCGCCCAGCAGCGCCTCGCCCAGGGGGTGATGGTAGTAGCGGGCGCCGAACTGCAGGAGTTCCAGCAGCCGGGGCCCCAGGAGCGGCTCGGCCTCGGGGGACTCGAGGAGGGCTCGCAGCCGGCCGGACGGTACCTCGCTGGTGGACGCCATTGCGACAACCAGCCCGATGGTCGTCCCGCGGCCGAAGGGCACACGGACGCGCTGCCCCGGTGCGAGCGACAGGGCGTCGGGGATGAGGTAGTCGAACAGCCGGTCCAGGGGGCGATCCAGCGCGATACGGGCGATTCGGGGCGCGGCAGGCATGCGCACAGTCTACTGTGTCGGACTTCGTGGAGGGGGGAGTGGCCGTCTTACCGCGGGTGGGGTTATCCACAAAAGCTGTGGATAACTCTGTGGGCGAAACGGTGAGGGTGGTCCTAAATGCTTGTTACTGCTGGGGCCGGCTTGGATTGGGCAAAAAGCGACCAGATGCTATTTATTTCGCATAAACAGATAGTTGCAGTTTTTATATGACACGAAGTGCATGCAATGTGTCCTAACCGGGGTGCGGGCGCGCCGCTTGTGGGCAGTTTGTACAGGGAGTGTATAGATTTCTGCTCCCGAGTTCTTTTTCGGGGGGCGTGTACCAAGCCGTGCCGCTTCCCCCGCGATGCGCGGTGAGCCAACAAAAAACCCGGCACCGCCACGCGGTTGGCCGGGTTTCGGTTGCGGGTCCCTTTGCGCTCCCCGCCGTTGGGTCGGGCCGACTAGCCGAGTGCCTTGACCGAGGCCACGAGTTCGGCGGCCACCTTCTGGCCGTCGCCGTACAGCATCTGGTTGTTGTCGGCGTAGAACAGGTGGTTCTCGATGCCCGAGAACCCGGAGCCCTTGCCGCGCTTGACGCAGATGACGTTCTTTGCCTCGTCGGCGTTGAGGATCGGCATGCCGTAGATCGGCGAATCCGGGTTGGTCCGGGCCACCGGGTTCACGACGTCGTTCGCGCCGATCACCATGGCGACATCCGCGGTCTTGAACTCTTCGTTGATCTCGTCGAGGTCGAAGATGATGTCGTAGGGCACCCCGGCTTCGGCGAGCAGCACGTTCATGTGCCCGGGCATGCGGCCCGCGACCGGGTGGATCGCGAATTTCACGTCCACGCCGCGCTTCTGCAGCAGCTGGGTGAATTCCCAGATCTTGTGCTGCGCCTGTGCCACGGCCATGCCGTAGCCCGGCACGATAATGACCTTCTCGGCGTAGGCCATCATGATCCCGGCGTCGTTGGCCTGGATCTCCTTCATGGTGCCTTCGATCGCTTCTTCGGCACCGCCGCCGCCACCACCGAACTGACTGAACAGGATGTTCTTGATCGGGCGGTTCATCGCCTTCGCCATCAACTGGGTGAGCAGAGTGCCGGCCGCCCCGACCACGATCCCGGCGATCATCAGGGCCGGGTTGTCGAGCACGATGCCCTTGAGCCCGACCGCGAGGCCAGTGAGGGCGTTGTACAGCGAGATGACCACCGGCATGTCGGCGCCGCCGATCGGAAGGGTCATCAGGATGCCGAAGGCCAGCGACAGGACGAAGAAGAGCAGTAGCGTGGCCGAGCCGATCTCGCCGCCGCTAGTCGCCAGCATGAAGCCGAGGATCACGGTGATGACAAAGATGGCGATATTCACCACCTGCTGGCCCGGGAAGTGGAAGGTCTTCTTCATCAGGCCCTGCAGCTTGGCGTAGGCCACCAGCGAGCCGGAGAAGGCGACCGATCCGATCAGCGAGCCGGTCGTGGCAATCGCCAGACCGGTGTTGCTGACGGTTTCCGGGGTGGCCTGCAGCAGGTAGATCGCGCCGATGCCGGCCGCGGCACCGCCGCCCATGCCGTTGTACAACGCGATCATCTGCGGCATGTCGGTCATGGCGACCTTCTTGCCGCTCCACCAGGCCAGGCCGCCACCGATGACGATACCCAGGATAATCAGGGTGTAGTTCACGCCCCCGGACACTTCCGGGTGCACGAAGGTCACGAGCGTGGCGATCACCATGCCCACGCCGGCCCAGATGATGCCCGGCCGCGCGGTGGTCGGCGAGGACATCTGCTTGAGGCCGACGATGAACAGTACCGCCGCCGCAAAATAGGCGAGGTTGATGATCATGCTCATGCGTTATCTCCCTTCTTGTCGTCCTTCTTGCTGGTCTTGAACATCTCCAGCATGCGTTCGGTGACGACATAGCCACCCACGGCGTTGCCCGCCGCCAGGATCACGGCGACAAAGCCGATGGCCTGTTCCAGCGGGGTGGTGGCATGGCCGAGCGCGACCATGGTCCCGACCAGCACGATGCCGTGGACGAAGTTGGAACCGGACATCAGCGGGGTGTGCAGGATGACCGGCACCTTGGAGATGATCTCGTAGCCGGTGAAGGCCGCGAGCATGAAGATGTACAGCGCGATAAAGCCTTCGATGATCATGAGTTCGCTCCCTTCAGGGCCTCGCGGGTGGCTTCGTGCACGATCTCACCGTCGCGGGTCAGCACGCTCTTGGCAATGACCTCGTCCTCCCAGTCGGGCTGGAACTCGCCGCCCTCGGCGATCATCGGCGTGAGGAAATTCAGCAGGTTCTTGGCGTACATCTCGGAGGCATGCAGCGGGACCTGCGAGGGCACGTTCAGCGGGGCATGGATGATCACGCCCTTTTGCCGGCTGGTCTTGCCCGGCTTGCTCAGTTCGCAGTTGCCGCCACCCTCGGCCGCCAGATCGATGATGACCGCGCCCGGCTTCATGCCCTCGACCATGTTCTTGGGGATCAGTTTCGGCGCGTCGCGGCCGGGGATCGCGGCGGTGGTGATCAGCACGTCCGCCTTCGAGATGAACTCGCCCAGCGCATCCTGCTGCTGTTGCTTCTCTTCCGCCGTCAGTTCGCGGGCGTAGCCGCCCTCGCCCTCGGCGGAGACGCCGAGATCGAGGAACTTCGCGCCCAGCGACTCGACCTGCTCCTTGGTGGCGGAGCGCACGTCATAGGCTTCCACCATCGCGCCCAGGCGCTTGGCCGTGGCGATCGCCTGCAGACCGGCCACGCCGGCACCGATCACGATCACCTTGGCCGGGCGGATGGTGCCGGCCGCGGTGGTCAGCATCGGGAAGAAGCGGCAGGACAGGTCGGAGCCCATGATCGCGCCCTTGTAGCCGACCACCGCGGCCTGCGAGGACAGCACGTCCATGCTCTGGGCGCGCGAGATGCGCGGGATCAGCTCCATCGCGAAGCTCAGGATCTTGCGCTCCTGCATTGCCTTGACCACGTCCGGGTTGCGGTGCGCGTGGAACAGGCTGACCACCGTCGAGCCTTCCGGCAACTGGTTGATCTCCTCGACCGTCGGCGGTGCCACGCGGACCATCAGGTCCGACTGGCCGTAGGCGGTCTCGGTGTCGACCACGGTGGCCTTGTCATAGGCCGCGTCCGGGAAATGGGCGTTGGAACCGGCACCCTTCTCCAGTTGCACGGTGATGCCCATATCGCTGAACTTGGCCGCTACCGACGGATCCAGGGCCACGCGGCGTTCGCCGCTGGCGGACTCCTTGGGAACGGATAATTTGATTGCCATGCGCTCTCTCCCCGGGCCAAGCATCCCCTATTCCCTGTGGGACGGTCAGCCGCGCTCGCGGGTGGTGAAATCGGATGCGGCCCGCACGAAACAGGCGAGCCGCACAAAAAACGACCCGCGAGTGTAGCGGATCCGGGCTCGTGCTTAAACCGTGTCCGCCGCTTGCGGCGGCTCGTTCCGATCGGGCGAGCGTACGATACCTCGGGTCATGGCGTTGTAATTGCTTTGTTCCCGAAGGCTGTTTATTGTTTTTCGGGTAAAAGTGAAGGGGGCATGGATTTGTTCACTCGCACCCCGCGTGAGCAAATCCGTGTTTCCTTGAGACGGGACGGGTCATGTTGCCGAACGAGCATCAGGTCCTGCGCACGGATGCCGCGGGCATGCCGCTGGAGTGGATCGGCCTGGAGCAGGCCGTGCGCCTCTACTATACCGAGCAGGTGGCCTACACCTGTGGCAGTCCGCTTTATCGCATGCGCGGCGGCGTCAACGCCCGCACCGGGTTGCGGTCCAGGGTCGAGGTCAATTCGATCATCGCCACCCACGGCACCCGCCAGTCCCGCTTCAACGACTACATTCCCCCGCTCAACAACACCACCCTGTTCCGCAGAGACGCCCACCTCTGTCTCTACTGCGGCCATTCATTCGCGGAACGCGACCTGTCCCGGGACCATGTGACGCCGATCAGCCAGCATGGCGAGGACACCTGGACCAACGTGGTCACCGCCTGCAAGCGCTGCAACAATCACAAGGCCGGGTTCACGCCGGAAGAGGCGGGGATGCAACTGCTCGCCATCCCGTTCACCCCCACCCACGCGGAATACATCTTCCTCAAGGGCAAGCGGGTGCTGGCGGACCAGATGGAATTCCTGCAGGCACACTTCCCGCGTACCAGCCCGTTGCGGGGGCGTAGCGTCTGATCCGTCCCGGGCGCGCGCCCACTCGTGCCCGCGGGTATCCTTGGCGTGTGAACCAAAGCCACGCTGCGTGACTCCGACAGGGAGTCACTGTCCCCCATGCCTGCAAGGAGCCCCATGAAGTACTTCGGAGAAGCGGACTATCGCCACGGCCAGGCGCGCGGCGTTGGCGTGTTGCTGACCAATCTGGGTACCCCGGACGAGCCCACCGCGCCCGCCCTGCGCCGCTACCTGAAGGAATTCCTGTGGGATCCGCGCGTCGTCGAGGTCCCGCGCCCGATCTGGTGGGCGATCCTGAATGGCGTGATCCTGAACATCCGTCCGAAGCGCTCGGCGGCGAAATACGCAACCGTCTGGACGGACGAGGGCTCGCCGCTGCTGGCGATCTCGAAGCGCCAGGCCGAAGGCGTGCGTAGCCGCCTGGCCGAGCAGGCGGGCGAGGATGTCCCGGTGGCCCTGGGGATGCGCTACGGCAACCCGTCTATTGCCGCCGGGCTGGACGAACTGCGTCGGCAGGGCGTGCGCCGCGTGGTGGTCCTGCCGCTGTATCCGCAGTACTCGGCCAGCACCAACGGTTCCACTTTCGATGCAGTGGCCGACGTGCTCCAGGGCTGGCGCTGGGTGCCGGACCTGCAGTTCATTGCCGCCTACGACGCCCAGCCCGGTTATATCGAGGCCCTGGCCAACAGCGTGCGCGAGCACTGGGAGGAACACGGCCAGGCCGATCGCCTGGTGATGTCCTTCCATGGGATCCCCAAACGCTACCTGTTGCAGGGCGACCCCTACCACTGCCTGTGCCATGCCACCGGGCACAAGCTTGCGCAGGCGCTGGGCCTGAACGACGACCAGTGGCAGGTCACCTTCCAGTCACGCTTTGGCCGCGAGGAATGGCTGCAGCCCTACACCGACAAGACCCTGGAGGCCCTGCCGGGTCAGGGCGTGCGCTCGGTGGACGTGATCTGCCCCGGCTTCTCCGCGGATTGTCTCGAGACTCTCGAGGAGATCGGCGACGAGAACCGCGAGATCTTCCAGGAGGCCGGAGGCGAGCGCTTCCACTACATCCCGGCGCTGAACGACCGCGCGGATCACCTCGACTTCCTGGCCGGGCTGCTGCATCAGCACCTGGCGCCGTGGCTCCATGATCCGGACAACGCCCCCGAGGCGCGCGCGGCCGCCCGCGAGCGGGCGCTCGCGCTGGGCGCCAAACAGTAACGCCGCGATGGAACGACCCGCGATGGCCGACCGCGAGCGGGAGCCCACCGAAACGGACGCGATCGAGATCGGTGCCGTGATCATCGGGGACGAACTCCTGAGCGGCAAGCGCCGCGACCGGCATCAGCAGCACCTGACCGAGGCGCTGGCGGAAAAGGGCCTTGAACTCGCCTGGCTCCGCATCGTCGGCGACAACGCTCGCCTGCTGACGCGGACCTTGGGCGAAACCCTGGCAAGCGGTGCCGAGGTGTTCAGCTTTGGCGGCATCGGTGCCACCCCGGACGACCGGACCCGCGCCTGCCTGGCCGAGGCGCTGGGCCGGCCACTGCTGCCGCACCCGGAGTTCATGGCCATCCTCGAGGAGCGCTTCGGCGCCGAAGCCTGGCCCCACCGCGTGCGCATGGCCGAGCTCCCCGAGGGCGCGGGCCTGATCCCCAATCCCGTCAACGGGATCCCCGGCTTCAGCTGCGAACGCCACCATTGTGTCCCCGGCTTTCCGGCCATGGCCGAACCGATGGCCCGCTGGGTTCTGGATCAGCGCTTCCCCGGGCGCGATGCGTCGGCCGGGTCTGTCGAGGAGACCCTGCGCCTGGAGAACGTCACCGAAAGCCGGCTGGTCCCGGTGCTCGAGGCGATGGAGGCCGAGTTCCCCGATCTGCGCATCTCCTGCCTTCCGCGGATGGATCGCCAGGCCCCGCAGGTTGAACTGGGCCTGCGCGGCCCCCGTGCCCGCGTCACCGAGGGCCAGGCGGCCCTGCGCCAGCACCTGATCGCCGGCGGTTTTACCGGCCGCTGACCGTTCAGCGGTTCCCGACCACGGGGCGGCACTTGTCCTCTCGCCCCCCGTTTCGCTCCATCCGTTGCCCCGTATTGGGGCTGGCATGCCCGCACGTGATGCACGTCCTTCCGTGTGTCGCCCTCTTGCGTTCGCCCCGGGTGTCCAAGCGTTTCCCCAAAAACAGCCCCTTGCGGCTGTTCTCGGCCGGAGCGGGGGTATTGGCATGGATGCTGCAACTTTCCCAGGGCGTAAGAACACGTCAGCACAAGTTGAGTGTTCGCTCTCCCGGGCGTCTCGCCGGGATCCATGGAAACGAGGGATGGTTGATGACTGACAAGACTGTGTCTGTTGCGGACGACCCGGTGAAGGTTGGACCAGCCGTGGCGGAAGCCGGCAGTTCCACGGTGGGTGCGCCCGCCGGGACGCCGGGGAATTCACCTACGGACGTGCAGACGGGTACGAGCCAAGCGGGCGCGAGCGACGGGGCGGTGGCCACGGGAGCGAAGGCCGGCGCCTGGTTCAAGAAGTCGAGCGGTACCTGGTGGGGCCGTTACGCCGTCCGGATTCTTTCGGTACTGATCCTGATTGGCTTGTGGCATCTGGCGGCCACGAATGATTTCAGGTTGTTGCTCGATTTCGAGAACGTGCCCGCGCCGGCGGTCGTGGGCGGGGTGCTGCTCGAGTTGCTGTCATCCGACACGTTCTACCGGCACATCGTGGCCAGTGTCGAACGCGTGGCCGTGGCCTTCGGGCTTGCCACGGTATCCGGGATCGCGCTGGGGGTGTTCATGGGCCGCATTCGTATTGTGGAGGACGTGTTTTCCCCCTACGTGGAGATCTTCCGGCCCATTCCCGCAGTGGCGTGGATTCCGTTGGCGATCCTGATGCTGCCAACCGAGCAGAGCAGCATCATCTTTATCACTTTCCTGGGGGCCTTCTTCCCGATTGTGCTGAACACCATGCACGGCGTGGACCAAACGCCCAAGGAGCTCGTTCGCGCGGCCCGGGCGCTGGGCGCATCCAGTACCTCCATTCTGATTCATGTGGTCCTGCCGGCGGCCCTCCCCAGCATTGTTGCGGGGATGGCGATTGGAATGGGGATCGCATGGTTCTCGCTTCTGGCCGGCGAAATCATTAGTGGCCAGTACGGCATTGGCTACTTCACCTGGAGTTCCTATTCGCTGATCCAGTACCCGCAGATCATCGTGGGCATGGTCACGATCGGACTGCTGGGGACCTTGTCCACCCTGCTGGTGCGATATGGCACGCGTCCCTTCCTGCGCTGGCAGCGCTGAATCGGCAGCCGCTCAGTCGCATTGCGACTTGTACAAACCATCTTGCAACGGGGTACGAAATGAGACTTGGAAACCTATGGGCGTTTGGCGAGGGGCCCTCGCGCAAGAAGCCCGTTCGAGGCGGGTCACGGGGGGCTCGCCCGGAGGCGGGCCGGATCCGGATCTCGGATGTCTCCATTGAATTCAACACGGGCGGCCGCCGAAACGTGGCGGTCGACGGTGCCAATCTGGAGGTCGAGCCGGGCGAGTTCATCTGCTTGCTGGGCCCCTCGGGCTGCGGAAAGTCGACGCTGATGAACGCAGTGGCGGGATTTGTCGACCCCACGGCCGGGCATGTGGAGGTCGATGGCAAGCGGGTGAGCGGCCCCGGTCCCGAGCGCGGGATGGTCTTCCAGCAACACTCGCTGTTTCCCTGGAAGAGCGTGCGCAAGAACGTCGCCTTTGGCCCGCGCATGGCAGGCCACTCGGTGACCGAGTCCGACAGTGTCGCGCGCACCTTTCTCGGCATGGTCGGGTTGTCGGCCTATGGCAATCACTACCCCGCGCAGCTCTCCGGCGGCATGCAGCAACGTGTCGGGATTGCCCGGGCACTGGCGAACTACCCCGACGTGCTGCTGATGGACGAGCCGTTCGGCGCCCTGGATGCCCAGACCCGCTCGATGATGCAGCAGAACCTCGTGGATCTGCGCCAGGAGTTTCACACCACGATCATCTTCGTGACGCATGACATCGAGGAAGCCGTGTTTCTGGCCGACCGCATCATCGTGATGAGTGCCAGCCCCGGCCGCCTGATCGAAGACATCCGGGTCGACCTCCCGCACCCCCGCACCCACGACATCGTGACCGAGCCTCGTTTCGTCGAGTTGAAAAAGCAGTGCCTGGATCTGATCCGCGCCGAGACCACGCGGGCGTTCGAGCAGCAGGGGCCGGCGGTCTAGCCCTGTGCGAGCCGGATTCGGTTTGCTCAATATAACTTGTCATGATAGGTTAGGACATATGCTGGACTCCGACCAACAACAAGTACCCTCCGCTCCCGGTCCGTCGCGAAACGCGATCCGGGCGGCGCGGGGGAAGCCCCTGTACGGCTGGGTTCGAGACAGCCTGCGGCGCGACATCTTGCAAGGGGTGCGGGCGCCGCACGAGCGGCTGGCAACCGAGAAGGAATTGATCGAGGCCTTCGAGGTGAGTCGGATCACCGTCCGTCGCGCCTTGCAGGAGTTGCGAGCCGAAGGCCTGCTCGTGACCGCGCAAGGGCGGGGCAACTTTGTCGCGCGGCCTCGGGTTACCCAGGAGTTGCGCAGCATGGAGGCCTTTGGCGAGACCGTGACCAGCCAGATCGGTCAGGCCGATGTGCGCCTGCTTTCCTTGAGCGAGGTCGAGCCGCCCCCCCTGGTCGCGCGGGAGCTCCGGCTGAAACCCGGCGACCGGGTAACCGCCATCCGTCAGGTACAGCACCTGCGGTCACAACCGGTCATGGTCAGCGAGAGTTTTCTGCCCCTCGCCATTGGACGTCGGATATTCAGCCGTGACCTCGACATTGACACCCTGGCGGTTCTCAAGAACCGGCTCCGAATCGGTGTCCGTGGGGCGCGTATCGAGATCGAGGCGTGTCACCCGGAGCCGGTGGCAGCCGCCGCGCTCAAGCTGCCCGAGCGGGCATCCATCCTGAAGCTCACCCGAGTCTTCATGGATCGTTCCGGCCGTCCCTTTGACGTCGAGAGCCTGTCCTTCCGCGAAGACACGTTCAACTGCAAGTTCTGCACGGATCCCAACGAGGAGTAGCTATGAAAGTCAGCGAAATCAAAACAGTCGAGATGGACGTCCTGGTGATTGGTGGCGGGACCGGGGGGCCGCTGGCGGCCGTGACCGTCAAGGAGGAGAACCCCGAGCTGGACGTCATGTTGCTGGAAAAGGCCAACGTGAAACGGTCCGGCGCGATCTCCATGGGGATGGATGGGCTGAACAACGCCATCATCCCGGGGCGGGCGACGCCCGAGCAGTATGTGAAGGAAATTACCACCGCAAATGACGGCATCGTCCATCAGAAGGCCGTACTGGCCTATGCCGAGCGATCCTACGACATGATCCAGAAGCTGGACTCCTGGGGCGTGCACTTCCAGAAGGATGAGACCGGCGACTACGACGTGAAGAAGGTCCACCACATGGGGAGCTATGTGCTGCCCATGCCCGAGGGTCACAACGTCAAGAAGATCCTGTACCGGCGCTTGCGCCGAAATCGCGTGAAGGTGGAAAACCGGTACCAGGCGACCCGCCTGCTGAAGGATCGTGACGGCAAGATCGCGGGCGCCTTTGCGGTGAACACCCGCACCTCGGAACCACTGTTGATCCGCGCAAAGGCCGTGATCATGGCGACCGGTGCCGCCGGGCGCCTGGGTCTCCCCACCTCCGGGTACCTCTACGGGACTTACGAGAACCCTACCAACGTCGGTGACGGCCACGCGATGGCGTATCACGCCGGGGCGGACCTCGCGAACCTGGAGTGTTACCAGATCAACCCGTTGTTGAAGGACTACAACGGCCCGGCTTGCGCCTACGTTACGGGCCCCCTGGGGGGATACACAGCAAACGCCCAGGGTGAACGCTTCATCGAGTGCGACTACTGGTCCGGCCAGATGATGCTCGAGTTCTACCGCGAGCTGGAAGGCGGCAAGGGTCCGGTGTACCTGAAGGTCGATCACCTGGCAGAGGAAACCATCCAGGAGATCGAGACGGTCCTGCATACCAACGAACGGCCATCGCGTGAACGTTTCCACGCCGGGCGCGGCACCAACTATCGGGAACATATGCTGGAGATGCACATCTCCGAGGTCGGTTTCTGCAGCGGTCACTCGGCCTCCGGGGTGTGGATCAACGAACACGGCGAGACCACCGTGCCGGGCCTGTACGCGGCCGGGGACATGGGTTCGGTCCCGCACAGCTACATGCTCGGCGCATTCGTCTACGGCCAGATATGTGGCGAGAGCGCGGCCCGGTACGTCGGCGACTGGAACGACGCCCCGCTGGACGATTCGCTTGTCGCCGCGGAACTCGAGCGCGTGATGGCGCCGCTGGACGCCGAGGACGGTATCCCGCCGGAACAAATGGAATACAAGGTGCGCCGCCTCGTGAACGACTACCTGCAGCCGCCCAAGGTCACCAAGAAGATGGAGATCGGGCTCAGCCGCATCCTGCAGGTGCGCGAGGACTTGTCGAAGCTGCACGCCCGCGATCCGCACGAGTTGCTGCGTGCCCTGGAGGTGCATTCGATCGTCGACTGCGCCGAGATGGCCGCACGTGCCTCGATGGCCCGCAAGGAGTCCCGTTGGGGGCTGTACCACTACTCCATCGATTACCCCGAGCGCGACGATGAGAACTGGTTCTGTCACAGCCGCCTGTACAAGGGCGAAGACGGGACCATGTGCACGGGCACGCGTCCGGTGGATCCCTACATCATCCCGCTGGATGACGACGAGCTGTCGGCCTACCAGTCCATGCGGATCGAAAACACCGACGAAGTCGCCGCCGAATAAGGGGGAAACGAAATGCCTGTAGCCAACCACAAGACCACCGTCCCGGTGGTGGTCGATGAAGACAAATGCATCGCCGACAAGGGCTGCCGAGTCTGCATCGACGTCTGCCCGCTGGATGTCCTGCTGATCGACGAGGTCACGGGCAAGGCCCACATGCACTACGACGAATGCTGGTACTGCATGCCTTGCGAGAAGGACTGTCCGACCGACGCGGTCACCGTGAACATCCCGTACCTGCTGAGCTGAAGGTGAGCCAAATGAGCCAATACGACGATCCCGAATTGCAGGATATTGCAGACAAGCTGGCCTCCGACGATGTGGAAATGCGCCGCGTGGGTGTGCTGGCCCTGGTGGACAGTGCCGAGCCCGAGGCTGCCGATCTGCTGACGACGGCCCTGAAGGACCCGGACCCGTCGGTCCGCCGCGAGGCGGCCAAGGTGGTTGACGAGTTCGAATCCGCCGACATCGCGGATGCCTTGCTGGCGGCCCTTAGCGATAGCGACGAGGCGGTGCGCAATGCCGCTGCGCACGCCCTGGCGGACCTGAAGGACACCGATGCGGCGCAGCCGTTACTGGGTGCGCTGAAAGGCAGCGACGACCCGTTCGTCATCATCGGCGTGCTGGGGGCACTCAAGCCCATGCGTCTCGCCGAGAGCTGCGAGCCGGCCCTGGCCATGCTTCAGCATGCGGATGCCGGCGTGCGTCGCGAGGCGGTCTCCGTTCTCGGATGGCTTCGCTCTCCGGCGAATCTCCCGGTGCTGATCGAGCGGGCTCGCGACGACGCCGACCCGGATGTGCGGCGTGTTGCCGTGAGCGCCTTGTCGTACGGCGATCCCGACTCGATTGGCGAGGCCCTGCTGGCCGGGCTGCAGGACGAGAACTGGCAGGTCCGCGCCGAGGCTGCCTCCATGATCGGCAAGCTGCGCCTGCGGCTTGCCCTGCAGAGCCTGATCGACGGCACGCGCGATTCCTTCTGGCAGGTGCGCGAGAAGGCGGTGGAGGCGCTGGGCACCCTCGGCGACCCTCAGGCCGTGGAGGCAGTGGGCGTGTGCACCGATGACCCGGTGTCGAACCTGCGCAAGGCCGCGGTCGGCGCGCTGGGCGAGATCGGTGATTCGCGGGCGCAGGCGTATGTGGAAAGCGCGCTGGATGACCCCGATCCCGATGTCCGCAAGACCGCCTTGTGGGCTCAGTCGAAGCTGCGCGTGGCGAGTTGATTCACCGCGCGTATTCCGCAGATGCGACGTGTAGCCGAACGGAGGCGAACGTGACTTACGTAGTGAACGAGAACTGTATCCGGTGCAAGTACACCGATTGCGTCGAGGTCTGTCCGGCGGACTGCTTCCATGAGGGTCCCAACATGCTGGTGATCGACCCGGCGGAATGCATCGACTGCGATCTGTGCGTGCCGGAGTGCCCACCCGAGGCGATACAGCCGGAGGGGGAGCTGACCGATGACCAGCAGTACCTGCTCGACTTGAATGCCGAACTGGCCGTCATCTGGCCCGTCATCAACACAAGCAAGGATCCGCTTCCGGAGGCGGAAGAGTGGATTGAGCGAACGGGCAAGCTGGCCGAACTGGAGCGCTGATTCATTATGTCGCGCCTTGTCATTACAAGTTGGGTTTCGCGCAGCGCCTTTCTGGGTGCGTGGTTGACGGGCGTGGCCACCCTGCTCGGTGCCCGTCCGGTGGACGATCCGGACAACCCCCTGTTGTGGCCGCCGGTAACCACCCTGGTGATCGAAGAGTCCGTGCTGGCGGAACTGGCTCGAACCTGCCCCGTTGAGGGTGGCCCGATGGTCGCCGGGGGGCATGCGTAATGAGCATGCAACCGCCGAGCGAGATCCGTCTGCAAGGACAGACCGGCGAGGTTGAGTTTTGCTGGCCGTCCGGCGAGGTCACCTGCAAGCGATTCGAGGCATTGCGCCTGGCCTGTCGCTGCGCCCATTGCACCGTGGCGCGGCGCCGGGACGAGCCGGTCACGGATGCCACTCACGTGGACGTGGTCGACATCGTTCCGTTCGGAGTCAGCGGGGTTCGCTTCGTGTTCTCCGATGGCCATGAGCAGGGCGTCTATCCCTGGCGCTATCTGTGGGACATCAGCGTCAGGGACGCGACCCGTTCAATCAATGATGAAAACACAGCCCGACTGGAATCTGGGAGGTAGACCTCATGGCAGCCTGTGACCCGCAAGAAGTACTGAGCGTGCACCACTGGAACGATACGTTGTTCAGTTTCACCACGACCCGCGACCCCGGTCTGCGCTTCGAGAACGGTCATTTCGTAATGATCGGACTCGAGGTGGAGGGCAAGCCCCTGCTGCGGGCCTACAGCATCGTGAGCCCGAACCACGAGGAATACCTCGAGTTCCTGAGCATCAAGGTACCGGACGGCCCGTTGACCTCGCGTCTGCAGCACATCAACGAGGGTGACCAGCTCCTGGTAAGCCGCAAGGCCACCGGAACGCTGGTGATCCACGATCTGCTGCCGGGCAAGAACCTGTATCTGTTCGGTACGGGTACCGGGCTTGCGCCCTATATGAGCATCATCCGCGATCCGGAGACCTACGAGCGCTTCGAGAAGGTCATCCTGGTCCATGGCGTGCGTTTCAAGAGCGAACTGGCCTACCAGGAATACCTGACGGAAGAGCTCCCGAACCACGAATACCTCGGTGAGCTCGCGCAGGAGCAATTGCTCTATTACCCGACGGTCACGCGCGAGGACTTCGTTCATCAGGGTCGCATCACGGACCTGATCGAGAACGGCAAGATGGCCGAAGACCTCGGTCTGCCGCAGCTCGATCCGGAGCAGGACCGCGCCATGATCTGTGGCAGTCCCGCAATGCTCGAGGATCTGTCGAACCTGCTGGATCAGATGGGCTTCACCGCCTCGCCCAGGACAGGCGTGCCGGGTGAGTACGTGATCGAGCGGGCCTTCGTCGAGCAGTAGCCCATCCACGCCGACTGAGCGGGAGACCCCCATGGAACGCGAGCAGATCAAGATGGATGTGGTCATCGTGGGCGCGGGCCCTTCGGGCCTCGCGGCCGCGATCCGTCTGCGCCAACTGGCGCAGGACCAGGGCCGGGACGATCTCTCGGTCTGCGTACTGGAAAAGGGGCCCGAGGTCGGGGCGCACATCCTTTCCGGTGCGGTGATCGATCCACGCTCGCTGGACGAGTTGATCCCCGACTGGCGCGATCTCGCAGCTCCGTTGAAGACGCCGGCGGTCGACGATCACTTTCTGTTGCTTCGCGAGCATGGAAGCTTGCGACTACCCATTCCGCGTTCGCTGCAAAACCAGGGCAACTATGTGGGGTCCCTGGGCCATCTTTGCCGGTGGCTGGGCGAGCAGGCGGAGGCCCTGGGGGTGGATATCTACCCGGGTTTCGCGGCGGCCGAAGTGCTGTATGACGAACAGGGTTCCGTGCGTGGCGTCGCGACCGCGGATACCGGTTTGCAGCCGGATGGCACGCCCGGGCCACAGCACGAGCCGGGTGTAGAAATCGTGGCGGGGCGTACCCTGCTGGCGGAGGGCTGCAGGGGGTCGCTGAGTCAGCAAGTGATCGCGGCATACGACCTGGACCGCGATGCCGACCCGCAGACCTACGGTATTGGCATCAAGGAGGTCTGGGAAGTGGGCGCGGAGGTGCATCGACCGGGCACCGTGGTGCATACGGTCGGCTGGCCCCTGGACTCCCGAACCTACGGCGGCGGCTTCCTGTATCACTTCGACGAGCGTCGCGTGTCCGTGGGGTTCGTGATCGGGCTCGACTACGCCAACCCGAATCTCTCGCCGTATCAGGAGATGCAGCGGTTCAAGACGCATCCGGAGATTCGCCGCCATCTCGAGGGTGGTCGCCGCCTTTCGTATGGTGCACGGGCCCTGGTAGAGGGAGGGCTGCAGTCCTGCCCGAAGCTGGAGTTCCCCGGCGGAATGCTGGTGGGGGATGCCGCGGGGCTGCTGAACGTGGCGCGCATCAAGGGTACGCACACCGCAATGAAGTCCGGGATGCTGGCGGCGGATGCGGTGTTCGAGCATTGGGCGAACACATCCGATTCGGCAACGACGGGTGTGGACCGGGCCCTCGTCGATTCCTGGATCTGGCCCGAACTCAAGCGCGCGCGCAACATCCGCCCGGCCTTTGCCCGTTGGGGTTTATGGGGCGGGCTGGCGTATGCCGCTGCGGATACCTACCTGTTGGGTGGCCGCGCACCCTGGACCCTGGCCCAGCACGCGGATCATGAACAGATGCAGAAGCAGTCGGATGCCAGGCCCATTGAATATCCCCCGCCGGACGGGGAGATCACCTTCCCGTTGCTCTCGTCGGTGCATCTGTCGAACACCAACCACGACGAGAATCAGCCCTGCCATCTGCGCTTGCGTGATTCCGACGTCCCCATACAGGTGAACCTGGCCGATTTTGGGGCACCGGAGACGCGCTATTGCCCGGCCGGGGTGTACGAGATCGTGGACGGCCAT
Source organism: Thioalkalivibrio sp. (assembly GCF_041685615.1). Taxonomy (GTDB): domain Bacteria; phylum Pseudomonadota; class Gammaproteobacteria; order Ectothiorhodospirales; family Ectothiorhodospiraceae; genus Thioalkalivibrio. Next base: position 5,641 of record NZ_JAWLFK010000026.1, on the reverse strand, counting down.
GGCGGGCCGCGCCTGCAGATCAACGCGGCGAACTGCGTGCACTGCAAGACCTGTGACATCAAGGACCCGACCCAGAACATCCAGTGGGTCGTGCCGCAGGGCGGCGAGGGTCCGATCTATTCGGAGATGTAAGCCGCGGCGGGGCTTCGTGTTGGAGCACTCGGTAACCGGGAGGACAAGCGATGAAAGTGCTGGTGGGTGTAAAGCGGGTAATCGACTACAACGTCAACATCCGGGTCAAGGCCGATGGCACCGGGGTCGAGACCGAGAACGTGCGGATGTCGACGAACCCCTTCGACGAGATCGCACTGGAAGAGGCCGTGCGCTTGAAAGAGGCCGGTATTTGCAGCGAGCTGGTGGCCGTGACGGTGGGCGACGAGGCAAGCCAGGAGACCCTGCGCGGCGCCCTGGCAATGGGGGCGGACCGCGCCATCCGGGTCCACGCAGAGATGCCGCCGCAGCCTCTGAATGTGGCCGCCTTGCTGGCGGCAATCGCGCGCGAGGAGGCCGTTGACCTCGTGCTGCTGGGCAAGCAGGCGATCGACGATGACGCCAACCAGACCGGGCAGATGACCGCTGCATTGCTGGGTTGGCCTCAGGGGACCTTCGCTTCCGAGCTGACCATCGAAGATGGCCGCGCGCGGGTCGCGCGCGAGATCGACGGTGGCCAGCAGACGGTCGAGCTGGAACTCCCGGCGGTGGTAACGGCCGATCTGCGCCTCAACGAGCCCCGTTTCGTGAAGTTGCCCGCGATGATGAAGGCGAAAAAACGCCCGATCGAAGAACGCACGCCCGAGGCCTTGGGCATCGACATGCGTCCGCGGGTGGAGCGGGTTGAAGTCAGCGAGCCAGTCCCCCGCGAGGCGGGTGTGCGGGTCGCGGACGTCGATGAACTGCTGCACAAGCTGCGCAACGAAGCGGGGGTAATCTGAAATGACGAACACCATATTGGTTGTAGCCGAGACGGCTGGAGACAGCCTCGTCGCCAGCACGCTGGCCACGCTGACGGCGGCCCGTGAACTGGGCGATACCATCGACGTCCTGGTGGCGGGCGCGCAGCCCGGCGCGGCCGTCGAAAACCTGGCTTCGATGGCGGGTGTTCGTTGCGTGCTCGTTGCCGAGGCGCCCCATCTGGCGGGCGGGCTTGCCGAGGATCTCGCCGCTGTGGT
>NZ_JAWLFK010000026.1:0-4372 GCF_041685615.1 Thioalkalivibrio sp. | reverse complement strand
TGAACGCCGCCGTGGGCGCCTCGCGGGCGGCTGTGGATGCCGGCTACGCCCCCAACGATTGCCAGGTCGGACAGACCGGCAAGGTGGTCGCGCCCGAGCTTTACATTGCAGTGGGCATCTCCGGCGCCATTCAACATCTTGCCGGGATGACCGGGTCCAAGGTCATCGTCGCGATCAACAAGGACCCGGATGCACCGATCTTCGGCGTAGCGGATTACGGCCTGGTGGGGGACCTGTTCGAGATCCTGCCAGAGTTGCGGGAGAAGCTACGCGTGCTTCGCAGCGAGCCGGACCGGCAACTCGCGGAAGCCTGAGAAGGGGCCGGGCGATGAAAACTCCCCGGCCGCCATTTACGAACGTTCAATCTCGAAGCGGTATTTGAACGCGTCGCCCACGAAGAACAGGAATTCGAAGTCGATAGGGCGCCCGGACCGGTCGTGGGTCAGACGCTCCACCTGCAAGACCGGGTCGGCTTCCGACATCCCCAGTTGTTCCTGCACGTCTTCATTGGCCAGACCGGCATCAATGCTGATGTTGGCCGCGCCCAGTGGGATGCCCGACAGGTTCTCCAGCAACGGGAATATGTCGCCGGAGAGATCCTGGCTGAACAGCGGGCGTCCGACGTCCGGCGGGAAATAGCTGATCTCCAGGGAGACCGGGACTCGGTTCAGATAGCGCACGCGTTTGACTTCGACCACGGAACCCGCCTGCGGTCCGGACAGGCCGAGGGCCTCCCGGACATTCTTGGGCGGCTCGATTTCCTCGATCGATACGACCCGGGCTGTCGCCTCGTAGCCCTGTGCCGCCATGGCCTCGCCGAAGCCCTCCAGACGGCGGACGTTTTGCACCGCCTTTGGCTTGCTGACAAAACTGCCTTTGCCCTGCGAGCTGAAGATCAGGCCCTCGCTGTGCAGGTCGCGCAGCGCCTGCCGGATGGTGATGCGGCTCACCCCGAACCGCCGTGTGAGCTCGCTCTCCGAGGGCAGCTTCTGGTGTGGCTGGTAGGTGCCGTCGAGGATCCGCTGGCGCAGGGTTTCCTTGATCTGGACGTAGAGCGGTTGAGGCGATTCCTGAAGGGTCTGACGATCCGGGCTGGGGGTTTCCATGGGAGTGACTCGGGCTCCTGGTTGGTCCACTCATTATATCGTGTCATAAGTTGGCGTCCCTGGGTAGCATGCCTGGCCTGCGCGACAAGGGTTGCGGGAACACTCACGGGCCGGGGGCCGGGAAGCTGTCCTACTTGTCATGGTTTTGCGTCCGCGGTGACGGGTGCTGGCACCCAGATGGCGCAGGCATTCCCCAGCGTGGGGCGCAATGCGGATGGTGCCGCAGCCTGGCCGAGCCTTCTTTCCCGGAAAAACTCGATAAGAAACAGATAGAAAAAAATATATCGGGCCCAGTTGTTGGTTTGGGCACGGAACCTGCTGCATACCCGTTAGATCAGTCATGGCCTGTCAGTACAGGTCCGGTGATCTTCATGCCGGGGTCAGCCGGCCATCCAAGCGTTGCATCCGCCAGTGTGCGGACACCTTCATTAGGGAGAACAATCATGCGTTGGAAGCCAATTGTCGCGGCGGTCGCGATCGCTACTTTTTCCGGGGCCGCGGTGGCTGAAACGGTTCAGGTCCGGGTCGGACATCAGAGCCAAGTCACCAATACCGTATCGGGTGGGGTCGTGATCGAGCGCTTGCGCCTGTTCGAGGAACACCTGCCCACCGATGGCAAGTACGAGGATGTCGAGTTTGTCGTGCAGTATGCGGACTTCGATTCCGGTCCCCCCATTACCAACCGCATGGTCGCGGGCCAGCTCGAGTTCGGCGTGATGGGCGACTACCCACTCATCGTGAACGGCGCTACTTTTCAGAATACCGGCCGGGCCGAGTCGCTGTTCGTCGCGATGACGGGCTACAACGCCCGGGGTACGGGGAACGGCATCGTGGTTCCCGTGGATCACGAGGCCCAGAGCCTGGAGGATCTCGCCGGCCATCAACTGTCGACGCCGTTCGGTAGCGCCGCCTGGGGCATGACCCTCGACGCGCTGAGCCAGGCCGGAATTCTGGACGACATTCAGCTGCGGGATCAGGGACCTCCGGTCGGGGTTGCGAACATCCGAACCGGCAACATCGACGCCCATGCGGATTTCACGCCATGGTCGGAGGTCATGGAATACCGGGGCTTCGGTCGCAAGGTGTTCGACGGCAGCGAGGTCGGTCAGCCGACATTCCATGGGACCGTGGTTCGGGACGATTTTGCGGAGGAGCACCCCCGCGTGGTCGAGGCGTATATCGCGGCCACCATGGAGGCCCAGGAATGGATCAAGGAAGACCCCATGCGGGCGGCAACCAAGCTGGAAGAGTGGACCACCATCGAGAAAGAGGTGCTGTACCTGTACTTCAGTGAGGGCGGGATCACGTCGGTTGATCCGACCTTGAAGCCCGAATGGGTCGATGCCCTCAAATACCACCACGCGACCCTGCAGCGGGAGCGTTCGGTCCCCGATCTGGATTTTGATCGCTGGGTCGACGACAGCTTCGTCCGGGCGGTGTACGAGAGCCAGGGCAAGGATTACGAGGCGCAGCTGGAGAAGATTGTCCGCTCCGAACCGGGCGCACCCGGCTTCCCGCCGGCCGAGGCCTGGTTTGCCGACGAGGGAATCGTCAAGTACGACTCCATCGGCGAGATGCTGGAGGCTGTGGAGGAAGCGGAGGCTGCGGGTGACGAAGTGCGTGCCACGTATGTCTATGACCATGACACGGGTCTCAAACTGTTCGGGCATGTCGCCTCGTATGTCGAAACGGACGAGGACTACGTGGCCTTCATGCGAGCCGTTGACGCGGAATCCTACGCGAGCGACAACGGCGGTTCGATTGTCGAACTGTCGGCCCTTCGTTACTAGGGCATCGACCCACCCGGCGGGTCATCCGACCCGCTTCTCGGAGAGGGCCGTGGTCGGTTGGCCATGGCCCTTTTTGTTCCTGGTATGAATCCGGGCGGATCCGTTCGTGAAGTCGGCCAGGGCTCTCTGGATAGAGATCACCTCTTCTGCTGGCGAGGCAAGATATCTCGGGCTTCAGGGCCTTTTCAGCATTGAACGTCCGATCCCACAGGGTGTGGACGCGTCGAACCGTGCCCCCAAACTGTTCTCCACTTGTGCGAAGGACTCCGATGCCGCTCCGCATCACAATCTTGACGTCGGTCGCGCTCACTGCGTTCGCCGCCAACTCCATCCTGACGCGTGCGGCGTTTAGTTCGACCTCGATCGATCCAGTCAGCTTCACTGCGATCCGGATTGTTTCCGGCGCGATTACACTGTGGCTGATCGTTCGCGCCCAGCCAGCCCTTCCTGAAGGCCGGGGCAACTGGGCTTCGGCATTCGCTTTATTCGCATACGCGCTTGGGTTTTCATTTGCCTATCTCTCGTTGACGGCCGCAACCGGGGCCCTGCTGCTGTTCGGCGCGGTCCAGGTCACCATGGTGACTGGGTACCTGGCTACTGGCAGCCGGTTGACGTCCCGTCAATGGACTGGCTTTGCCCTCGCGCTGGCCGGACTGCTCTGGTTGCTGTCGCCCGGGCTCTCGGCCCCGTCACCGACACCTGCGGCATTGATGATCACGGCTGGCGTCGCTTGGGGGGTCTATACGCTCCGGGCAAAAGGTGGCGGTGATCCCACCCGGGTTACGGCATCGAATTTCATGCTGGCGAGCTTGCCGACATTGATCGTGGCGACGGTTTTCGCTCCAGGCGCTCACCTGGATCCTCCGGGCGTTCTGCTGGCCGTAGCATCGGGCGCTCTGGCCTCCGGTCTGGGATACGCGGTGTGGTACGCGGCGCTCAAGCACATTCGGACCTCCACGGCTGCGGTTGTTCAGCTTAACGTCCCTGTGCTGACCGCCATTGCCGGTGTCGGGCTGCTGGCCGAACCCTTGAGCACGGGGCTGGTACTGGCCGGCGTCGTGGTCCTTGGCGGGATTGCACTGGTGGTGACAAAACCGACCCAATGACAGGCATCTGCACAAACATGCAGGAATGGAAGCGTGGGCGATATCGGATCACCAGGGTGCCGCTGCTTAACGGCCCCGCCACGGCGTTTCGGAGAACCCAACCGGGGCCTCTCAGGCAGTGTTGACCCCGGTGCCGCGGTCCCCAGCTAACTCCGGTCCTGCCTGCGTACTACTCTACAGTCGTTGTTCGAGGGGTAACCCAAGGCGATCCCGGAGGGATCCGCGCCTTGTGACGCGCTTCAGGTTTATCTGACCTCCAGTGGTTTCTTACACCATCGGGGCCGATCAATTGGGTAGGCTGATACTGGGCGTTCTGGCCTAGAGGGAGATTGCGATGAACAGGATTGGCAATTTGACGCGTTTGGTGGGT
>NZ_JAWLFK010000025.1:0-37380 GCF_041685615.1 Thioalkalivibrio sp. | reverse complement strand
CTGGATGCTGCACTGGTACCACACCGGCCGAACGCTGGCGCGGCTAATCCGCCACGGCGGCATGCTCGAACGCATCACCTGATGTTATTTACCACGAAGCGCCCGAAGATACGAAGCAGGGCAAATTCAAGAGCGACTTGAACCACAGGAGGGCACAGGGGACACGGAGAAGGTCAGGGGCGTTAAGTACGTCCGCAGACTCTTGCTGGATTCGCCACTCCAGGTGTTGCCCGTTTCTGCCTTCTCTGTGCCCTCCCTGCTCTCTGTGGTGAAAAGGGTTTCGGTTTCCTTTGTGCGCTGCGTGGTGAGCAGCGCCCTCACATCGCGCGGATGCGTTCGCGCTGGGCGGCCAGCTGGTCGCGGGTGGCCTGCATCTCGGCGACGCGGTCGCGTTCCTTCTGCACCACGTCGGCCGGGGCGCGGTCGACGAAGCTCGCGTTGGCCAGCCGCTTCTCGCTTTGCTCGAGGTTCTTGTCGAGCTTGGCGATCTCCTTGTCCAGGCGCGCCAGTTCGGCGTCCTTGTCGATCAGCCCGGCCAGCGGAATCAGCAGCTGCATGTCGTCGATCAGGGCCATCGCCGATTCCGGGGTCTCGTCGGCCGCGTCCAGCCAGGTGACGCTCTCGGGCTTGGCGAGGAATTCCAGCAGCCCGCGGTGTCGCGTGTAGCGTTCCTGGTCGGCGTCGCTCCAGTTCTTCACAAGCACCGGCAGCGGCTTGCCCGGGGCGATGTCCATCTCTGCGCGGATGCGGCGCAGCCCGGTGATAAAGTCCTTCACCCAGTCGAGTTCGGCGGTGGCGGTGGCATCGTTCGGGAAGCTGTCGCGCGCCGGCCAGGGGCGCTGCACCAGGAACTCGATGTCGTCCGTGATGCCGGCATACGGTTTCACGCTGGTCCAGATGGCCTCGGTGATGAACGGCATCACCGGGTGCAGCAGGCGCAGCAGGGCCTCGAGCACGGTCACCAGGGTGTTGCGCGTGGCGCGCTTGACCGCCTCCGGCGTGGCCGGGTCGTTCAGGACAGGCTTGGTCAGTTCCAGGTACCAGTCGCAGTAGTCGTGCCAGGTAAACTCGTAGAGCGTCTGTGCGGCAAGGTCGAAGCGGTAGGCGTCGAGCTGCTGCGTGGCAGTCGCGGCGGTGGTGGCCAGGCGGTCGAGGATCCAGCGATCGGCCAGCGTGCGGTGTTCCGCGGTATCCGTGGCCGCCGAACAGTCGTGGCCCTCGACGTTCATCAGCACGAAGCGCGAGGCGTTCCACAGCTTGTTGCAGAAGTTGCGGTAGCCCTCGATGCGGCCGAGATCGAATTTGATGTCGCGCCCGGTGGTAGCCAGCGCCGCCAGGGTGAAGCGCAGGGCATCGGTGCCGAAGGCGGGGAAGCCATCGGGGAAGGCCTTGCGCGTGGTCCTCTCGATCTTCTTGGCCATCTGCGGTTGCATCAGGCCCTGGGTGCGCTTGGCGACAAGCTCGTCGGCGCTGATGCCGTCGATGAGATCGATCGGGTCGATCACGTTGCCCTTGGACTTGGACATCTTCTGGCCTTCCGAGTCGCGGATCAGGCCGGTGACGTAGACCTCGCGGAAGGGGACGTCGCCCATGAAATGCTCGCCCATCATGATCATGCGGGCGACCCAGAAGAAGATGATGTCGAACCCGGTGACCAGCACGCTGGTCGGGTAGAAGTCCTTGAGTTCCTGCGTCTGTTCCGGCCAGCCGAGGGTGGAGAACGGCCACAGCGCCGAGGAAAACCAGGTGTCGAGTACATCCTCGTCCTGTTCCAGGGCCACGTCTGCGCCCAGGCCGTGCTTCTCGCGCACTTCGGCCTCGTCGCGGCCCACATACACGCTGCCCTCGGTGTCGTACCAGGCCGGGATACGGTGGCCCCACCAGATCTGGCGCGAGATGCACCAGTCCTCGATGTTGCGCATCCACTCGAAGTAGGTCTTCGACCAGTTCTCCGGTACGAAGCGGATGCGGCCGCCCTCCACCGCCTGGATCGCCGGTTCGGCCAGCGGCCCGGCCTTCACATACCACTGGTCGGTCAGATACGGCTCGACCACGGTGCCGGAGCGATCGCCGCGCGGGACCATCAGCTTGTGGTCGTCGATCTTTTCGAGCAGTCCTTCGGCCTCGAGATCTACGACCACCCGCTTGCGTGCCTCGTAGCGGTCCAGCCCCTGATAGGCCTCGGGTACGTTCTCGTTCAGGCAGGCGTCGATGGTCAGGATGTTGATTACCGGCAGGTCATGGCGCTGCCCCATCGCGTAGTCGTTGAAGTCGTGCGCCGGGGTGATCTTCACGCAGCCGGAGCCGAACTCCGCCTCGACATAGTCGTCGGCGATGATCGGGATCTCGCGCCCGACCAGCGGCAGCCGGATCGTCTTGCCGATCAGGTCCTGGTAGCGCTCGTCCTCCGGATGCACCGCGACGGCGGTGTCGCCCAGCATGGTTTCCGGGCGGGTGGTCGCGACGGTCAGGTGCCCGGAACCGTCCACCAGCGGGTAGCGGAAGTGCCACAGGTGGCCGTCCTCTTCCTCCGACAGCACCTCGAGATCGGACAGCGCGGTGTGCAGCACCGGGTCCCAGTTGACCAGGCGCTTGCCGCGATAGATCAGGCCCTCCTCATGCAGGCGCACGAAGACCTCGCGCACCGCGTCGGACAGCCCGTCGTCCATGGTGAAGCGCTCGCGCGACCAGTCCACCGAGTCGCCGAGGCGGCGCATCTGGCGGGTGATGGTGCCGCCGGATTCGTGTTTCCACTCCCACACGGCCTTCAGGAAGTCCTCGCGCCCGAGGTCGTGGCGGCTCTTGCCTGCGGCCCCCAGCTGGCGTTCCACCACCATCTGGGTGGCGATCCCTGCGTGGTCGGTGCCGCCCTGCCACAGGGTGCGGTCGCCGTGCATGCGCCGGTAGCGGATCAGGGTGTCCATCAGGGTGTGCTGGAAGGCGTGCCCCATGTGCAGCGTGCCGGTGACGTTCGGTGGCGGCAGCAGGATGCAGTAGTTGGCTTCGCCCGTTGCCGGCGGTGCGAAGATGTTCGCGGCCTCCCAGCGGTCGTACTGGGTCTGCTCGATGCTTTTCGGGTCGAAGCTCTTGTCCATGATCGCGGGCGCGCTCGGGTCGGAGTGTGGGGAAAGCCGCGCATTATAACGGCGCGGCGCGCGCGTCGCCCGGGGGTACCTTGCGAATGGCGGGCTGTGGGGAGGGCTCCGGGCGGGTGCTACCACGTCATGCCTGCACTTCCTGGCGCTCCAGGGTCGCGTCGTAAAAGGTCATCTTCCGGCACTTGCACGCCGCGAGGGAACGGCGGGCCAATGGCTATCCCGCTTGTGCCATTTCAATCGCAGGATTCGCCGCTTCGGCAGCAACGCCAAGGTTGAGGGCTCCAGGGACGATGTCATCGTTATCGAAAGGGGAGGTGCGCGATGGTAGTCTGCGCGAGACGGTGGCAACCGGCCTTGCCGCCCAGTGCAGTACCGCCCGTTCCGGCGTCGTGCCGGAGTCGAGCGAGCCATCCGGCTGATAACGCGTCCGGTACTTGTTGCCGCAACAGCAAGGGGAAGGTGAGTGGTACGGGTGTTGTGGTCCATCACGGCTCCTTTCGCCGGAAGCCTCCGGGATCTGTTTCCCATCGTGGTGGTCGTCGGATTCTTCCAGGCGCTCGTCGTCCGTCAGCCGATCCCGGAGGTCGGGGCCATCCTCGTGGGCGGCCTGATGATCATTGTTGGCCTGACCCTGTTCATCCGCGGGCTGGACATGGGTCTGTTTCCCCTGGGCGAGGCCATGGCCTATGCCTTCGCCTGCAAGGGCAGTGCCTCCTGGCTGTTCGCGTTTGCCTTCGCCCTGGGTTTCGGCACCACGATTGCAGAGCCGGCACTGGTGGCCGTTGCCGGGGAGGCCGCGGCCACCATGGCTCGGGGTGGGCTTATCGATAACACCGAGGACGCTGTTGCCGTCTATGCCCTGACCCTGCGCTACGTGGTTGCCCTGGCGGTAGGAAGCGCGGTATTGCTCGGAGTGCTGCGTATCCTCAAGGGGTGGCCGCTGCACCACATCGTCATCAGCGGTTATGTCATTGTGATTCTGATCACTCCGCTGGCGCCGGACACGATTGTCGGTATTGCGTACGACGCGGGTGGTGTGACCACCTCCACCATCACCGTGCCCCTGATCACCGCTCTGGGCGTCGGTCTCGCCTCCAGTATCGAGGGGCGCAACCCCATCCTGGATGGCTTCGGGATTATCGCCTTCGCCTCGGTGATGCCGATCATCTTCGTGCTTGCCTTCGGGATCCTGGTATGAGCGCGATGCTGGATGAACTGTCTTCCACCCTCCTGTCCACACTGCGGGACGTCTTGCCCATTGCGGCGATCCTGTTCGTGTTCCAGTTCCTTGTGCTGCGCAGGCGCGTCCAGCATGCGGGCCGGGTGCTACTGGGCTTTGTCTACGTCGTGCTGGGACTCGGCTTCTTTCTCGCCGGGCTGGAGAAGGCACTGTTTCCGCTCGGGCGACTGATGGCGGAGCAGCTCACCGACCCGGCCTTCCTGACCGGGATGACCGACGCCACCGCCGAGACCCTGCGCTGGCACGACTACTACTGGGTCTATCTCTTCGCCCTGGCCATCGGCTTTGCCACGGCGATCGCCGAGCCCGCGCTGATTGCGGTAGCGATGAAGGCGAGCCAGGTCTCGGGGGGCGTGGTGACCGCCTGGGGCCTGCGCGTGGCGGTGGGGCTGGGAGCCGGTATCGGGATCGCCGTGGGGGCGCTGCGCATCGTCACCGGAATCCCGCTTGGCTATGTTGTCATGGCGGCCTATGCGCTGGTAATCCTGCAGACCTTCAGGGCGCCGCGCTCGATCATTCCGTTGGCCTATGATTCCGGTGGTGTCACTACTTCTACGGTCACCGTGCCTATCGTGGCCGCACTCGGCCTCGGCCTGGCCACGACCATACCGGGACGCGATCCGCTGATCGACGGCTTCGGAATGATTGCCACCACTTGTCTCTTTCCCATCATAACGGTCATGACCTACGCCCAGATCGGGCAGTGGCAGGCACGTCGTCGCGCGGCCCGCGAACAGGCCGAAAGGAGATAAGCCGATGCATTTCAAACTAATCATTGCCCTTGTCGAGGACGACAAGACCGACGCCGTGATGAAGGTAGCGCGCGAAAATGGCGCAACCGGCTCCACGGTCATCAACCAGGCTCGAGGCGAAGGGTCCCGGGTCACCCGCACCTTCTTTGGACTCTCGTTACAGACTCAGCGCGATGTACTGTTATTCGTCGTGGAGGAGCACCTGGCACGCCATATCCTGGAACAAATTGCCGAGGCGGGCGAATTCGAGCAAAAGCCGGGCACCGGCATTGCATTTCAGGTGGACGTGGAAGATGCCGTCGGGGTATCCCGCCAGGTACGTGAACTTCGCCATACCGTGGAGGAAAAGCTATGAGTGAACGCCAACCGCCCGTACGCGTCCGCGACGTAATGAAGACGGAGGTCACGATTGTCGACGGGATGCTCACCGTGCGCGAGGCACTGGAAAGCCTGCGGGACATCCACACCAAAAGTATACTCGTGGAAAAGCGTCACGAAGACGACGAGTACGGCATCGTCCTGCTCTCCGACATCGCCAAGCACGTGCTTGCCCGTGATCGGTCGCCGGATCGGGTGAATGTCTACGAGGTGATGTCGAAGCCGGTGGTGAGCGTGGATCCCGACATGGACATTCGCTATTGCGCCCGCATGTTCGAGCGTTTTGGTCTGGCTCGTGCGCCGGTGATCGAGAATCGCAAGGTGGTGGGCCTGATAAGCTATACGGACATGGTCCTCAAGGGGATCGACCGCGAGGTGTGAAAAAAGTCCAGCACAGAGGAGACGCTACGAGGCCCATCACATCCCCGGTAAACTGCGCGCTTGCGGGCATACAGAGCTGAGGTGAACGAAGTAAGGCAGGAATAGAATGGGCCGTGCAGGAATCGAACCTACAACCAATGGATTAAGAGTCCACTGTTTTACCAGTTGAGCGAGCGGCCCTCGGAACAAGATGCTCTTGGGTTCGAAGCTCTGGTCCATAAATGCGAGCGCGCCCGGTTCTGAAGCGTACCGACTTTTCCGGAGGCCGAACCCGGGCCAGCCACAACAAGGCAGGTGGCCAGCCGAAGGCGCGTGCCCACCGATGATGAACCGGGGCCAGCCACGACCACGCAGGCTGCATAACTTAAAGCACGGTAACCACCATAGGATGAACTCGGTCGAGCCATTGCGCGGCGACGAAGCACCTCAGGTGGTGGCGATCTGGTCGAGCAGGGCGCGGTAGCCGGTGCGGTAGTCGGGATACTGCAGGCGATAGCCACTGGCATGCAGGCGCCTGTTGCGGCAGCGCTTGCCGGAGACCACGCCCTCGGGCATCGGCGGTGTACCGGGCGGGTCGATCTCCATCGCCTGCGCCAGCCAGGCCAGCAGTTCGTGGCGCAGGGCCGGCTCGTCATCGACGGCCAGGTAAAGCGGCTCGGCGTTGTCCAGGTGGAACAGATGGGTCAGCAGCCCCACGCAGTCATCTCGGTGGATGCGGTTGGTCCAGACCGGCGCTGCGTGCTGACCACGCACGTCCTCGCACACCTTGCGCAGGTGGTACTCGCGGCCCGGCCCATAGATGCCGCCAAAGCGTACGACCACGCCGGGGAACGGACTGTCGGCCAGCACCTGCTCGGCTTCCCGCAGGGCGCACCCGGAGAACCGGATGGGTTCGGTGGGGCTGTCCTCGTCCACCCAGCGCCCGTCGTCGGCCCCGTAGACCGACGTGCTGGACACGAACACGATGCGCCTTGGTTGTTGGTGCGCGCGTTCCAGGGCGTTTAGGGTGTTGCGCAGGCCGTCGATGTAGGCGCGGCGGTAGGCGGCCTCGGTGAATTCGCCAGGAGTGGCGATGAAATAGACGGTGTCGAGCGCCGGCGGCAGTTCCGGCATGCCGTCCGCGAGACCGAAGTCTCCGGCCAGGGGCCGAATCGGCTTCGGGATGGGTTCTGGCCGGCGGCGCAGGCCCCAGACGGCATGTCCCGCAACAGCAAGCGTTTCTCCGACGGCGCAGCCGAGGTCGCCGCAGCCCATGATCAGGATGTTGGTCATTGTTCCCTCCAGGATCGTGCTTCGCACGCTACGGGCTTCGTCGGTGAAAAAACAGTCCCGGGGTGAGGGTTCGACCAAGCGTGATGGGTCGGGCATGCTGAGCGGGACGCAGACGACGGGAGGTGCGGCTTGGGCAAGGCCAGGCGGACAACAGGCAGCGCCACGTGTGCCTGCGGCTCGGGGCGGGACCGGAGGGTCTGCTGCGGACCGTATCTGGACGGAACGGCCTCGGCGCTGACGGCGGAGATGCTGATGCGGTCACGTTACGCAGCCTTCGTCGAGGGGCGGGAGGAGTATCTGCGGGCCACCTGGGCCCCGGAGACTCGACCGGCATCGCTGGGGCTGGATCCGGACCAGCGCTGGCTGGGACTGGCGATCCGCGCGACCGAGGCGGGCGGGCCGGATGACGTCGAAGGCTGGGTCGAGTTCGTCGCGCGATCAAGGCTGCACGGCCAGGGCGTGCGTCTGCACGAGCGCAGCCGGTTTCGTCGCGAAGACGGGCGCTGGGTCTATGTCGACGGGGAATTTCCGGGGGCATGACAGCCGCAGCGGATGCGGTCGCATCGCCGGTGAGTCCGGCGTTGCTGGAGCGGGTGCTGGAGTGCTTGCGCGTCCGGCCGGACGGGCTGACCGAGCACGCCCTGATCACGCAGTTGCGCGACGCGGGGGTGGAGCCGTTTGCCGGGGCGCGGCTGCAGGAGCCACTGAGCCTGTTTCAGACACACTTCCTGTTGTTCCACTGCCTGTACCGACTGCGCGACCGCCTGGCGGGGCAGAGCGAGTGGCTGCGGATTCATTGCCTGGATATCGGCATCGAGCCGGTGTCAGGTGCCCCGCGGGCGGGCGGCTTCCCGGCCCCGCACGATCCCTTGCGGGCCTATTACCTCGATCCGACGCGGCTGGACACCATGGATGCGGCGGCGGTCGAGGCGCTTCTGGGCGAGTTCTGGTCGCGCCTGAGGCGTGACGAGCAGCGCGAGCAGGCCCTGGCGGTGCTGGAACTGGCGGACCCGGTGGACGCGGACACCATCCGCCACCAGTACCGCCGGATGGCGCAGCGCCACCACCCCGACCGCGGTGGGGACACGGCGACACTGCAGCGGATCAACGCGGCCCGGTGGGTCCTGCTGACCGGCGAGTGAACACGCCGGGGATCAGTCGTCGGCGTCGGACATGGTGGTCACGAACGCCTGTTCCACGGTGAAGGTGCCCACGCCCTTGTAGTTGGTCTGGGTCCAGCCATGCTCCGTGAGCCACTCGCTCATCTCGCGGTTCATCGCCGGGTTGCCGCACAGCATCACGCGGTCGTGTTCCGGGTCCGCGGGCGGCAGATCGAGGATCTGGCTCAGCTCGCCGGAGCGGAACATGTCGGCGCCGCGCTGGTTGTTGTCATACGGCTGCTGCGCGATCGGGCAGGCGAAGTCGTGGTTCTCGCGGGTCACGGTCGGCACGTAACGCAGGCGGTCGCTGATGCGCGACTCGATCTCCTGGCGGTAGGCCAGTTCCTCGACGGTACGCACGCTGTGTACCAGCACGGCGTTGTCGAAGTGCTCGAACAGCTCCGGGCTGCGGATCAGCGAGATGAACGGGGCGAGCCCCGTGCCGGTGGCCAGCATGTACAGGGTGCGACCCGGCTGCACGTAGTCGAAGGTGAGCGAGCCGGTGACCTTGGTGTTGATCCAGATCGAATCGCCCGGTTCAACCTGCGCCAGGCGGCTGGTCAGCGAGCCGTCCGGCACATGGATGCTCAGGAACTCCAGTTCCTCGGCCTCGGGTTCGGAGACGATCGAGTAGGCGCGCGGGATCAGCTTTCCCTCGGGGCGCAGCCCCAGGGTCACGAACTGCCCGTTCTTGAACTCGAGCCCCTCCGGGCGCGTGGTGGTGAAGCTGAAGGTCTTGTCTGACCAGCGCCGGGTCGAGGTGATGCGTTCTTCCGAATACGGCATAAGTGCGTGGTTTTCCAGTTATTGTTTGGCCATACGCTAGCAAGTCCACGTGCCGGGTGCGAAAGCGCCGGCAAAAACCAAGGAAAACACTCGGAAATGGGGTGCCGCTCGTCAGCGGGCGTTGCTGTCGAGGAGCATGAGGTGTTGTTCCAGCGGGGCGGGTTCCGACAGGTAGAACCCCTGCACGAAGTCCAGCCCGATCTCGCGCAGGCGCTCCATGGTGGCTTCCGACTCCACGCATTCGGCGATGGTGCGCAGGCCGAGCACGTGGCCCACCCGGTGGATGGCCGTGACCATGGCGGAGTCCACCGCGTTGTGGGTGATGTCGCGCACGAAGCTGCCGTCGATCTTGATGAAGTCCACCGGCAGGTTCTTCAGATAGCCGAACGACGACAGCCCGCTGCCGAAATCGTCCAGCGAGAAGCGACAGCCCATGTAGCGCAGGGTGCGGATCAGGCTCTGGGCGCGTTCGTGGTGGCTGATGGCCGCGGTCTCGGTGATCTCGAAGATGATGCAGTGCGGCGGGATCGCGTACTGCTGGAGGCGCTCGGTCACGAATTCGAGCATGTTCTCCTGGGCCAGCGACTGGCCCGAGAGGTTGATGGCGACGGTCGGATCCCAGCGGGCGTTGTCCCCGTGCGCCGCGCGATGCCGTGCCAGCATGGCGAAGGCGTGATCGATGACGTGGCGATCGATATCCGGCATCAGGTGGTAGCGTTCCGCGGCCGGGATGAAGCTGCCTGGCGGGATCAGCCGGTCGTCCTCGTCGCGCAGGCGCATCAGCACCTCGACATGGGCCAGGTCCGGATCGGTGCGTCCCAGCGGGTGGACCGCCTGGCCGAACAGTACTACGCGCCCTTCGTCCAGCGCTGCGCGGATGCGGCCGACCCATTCCATCTCCCCGCGTCGGCGGCGCAGGGCCTGGTCGGTGGGCTGCCAGACGTAGATGCGGTTGCGCCCTTCCTCCTTGGCGGCATAGCAGGCGGAGTCCGCCTGGCTGAGGATCTCGGGCACGGTGTGCGCCGGTCCGGCGATCGGCACCAGGCCGATGCTGACCCCTACGTCGAAGCGCCGGCCCTCCCAGGTGAAACGCAGGGCCTGAACGGCCTCCAGTATCCGGTGCGCGATTGCTTCCGCGCGTTCCGGCGGGCAGTGGCACAGCAGCACGCCGAATTCGTCGCCACCCAGTCGCGCCAGGGTGTCGTTCTCGCGGATCAGGTGGAGCAGGCGTTCGGAGAGCTCGCGCAGCAACGCGTCGCCCGCCTGGTGTCCGCAGGTGTCGTTGATGATCTTGAACTGGTCGAGGTCCATGTAGAACACGGCGTGCGGGGTCTGGCCCTCCTGGAAGGTGCGCAGGGCTTCTCCCAGCCGGCGTTCGAACTCGCGGCGGTTGCACAGCCCGGTCAGGTCGTCATGGGTTGCCTGATGGTTGAGTTGCTGGGTCATCTGCCACAGCTCGGTGTGGTCGTGCAGCACGACCACCACGCCCTGGGCCGCCCGGTTCGGGCGTTGCAGTGGCGAGGCGAGCATGCGGACCACGCGGATCCCGCCGTCGGCGCGATGCAGGATGTGCTCGGGTGATTCCGTTGTCGCGCCGAGTTCCAGGCACTGCTCCACCGGGTGCTGCACGCTGATCCCGGTGCGTGTGTCCTCCAGCTCCAGGAGTTCGTCCACCCGAAGGCCCTGGGCACTGGTGGCATCGATCCCCAGCAGGGTCTGGGCCGCCGGGTTGAGGTAGGTCAGGCACCCCTGGGTGTCCGTGGTGATAACACCGTCACTGATCGATTGCAGCGTGGTCAGCAGGCGGTCGCGCTCGGCCCCGGTGGCGGCCTCGGCCGCCCGCAGCGAGGTGATGTCCCAGGCGATGCCGAGAACCCCGGGGCGCCCGGATTCCTCGTCGGCCAGCGGCATCCACGAGACACGGAGGTGGGTGTCACGAATACGGATCTCTTGGTCGAAGTTCTCGCCCCGGAGCGCGCGTTCCACGGCGGCGATGACGGCGGGCTGGTCGGCGTAGACTTCCCGGGCATCACGGCCGAGGACCTCGCCTGGCTCCAGTCCCAGAACTCGGAGGCCGGCTCCGTCGGAGAGCGTGAAGCGGCCTTCGGCATCCAGAGCGAACAGGATCAGCGGAGCGTGGCGGATGGTCGCCCCCAGCCGGGTCTCAAGGCGCTTGAGGTTCTGCTCGGACTGGCGCTCGCGGGTGATGTCGCGGAGCGTCGTGAAGACCTCGATCTCGCCGTCGGTGCGGATCGCGTTGATGTGGACGTCGGCGGGGAACTCGCTGCCGTCGCGCCGGCGGTAGCGGCTCTCGAAGTGGGCAGGAAGCCGGTTTTCCGGGTCCGAATGGGTCTGCTCCACGTCGTCCTCGGTGGCCTCCAGGTCCAGGTCGGTGATATGCACGCCGCCGGTCAACTCGTCCCGGGAATAGCCCAGCAGTTCGCAGGCGGCCTGGTTGACCGAGATGATCGCGCCCTGGCGGTCCAGGACCAAGTGGGCCTCGGGTGCCTGTTCGAAGATCCGCTGATAGCGCGTGCTGTCCGGGTGATCGGGCATGGCGGCGGGATGGATCCTTTTTTCGGGCGGGCCCGTCGGGGTGCGTTTCGGCGTTCGAGTGTCGCCGGTCGCGTCAGTGCTGGCAACCGGCGCCGGTCGTCCTATCCCGGCGCCCGAGTCAGCCGGGAGAGGGTCTCCGGGGGCGAGGGGGCCTCATCGCCCTGGTTGCGCAACCGTGCGCGGGCCCAGGCGACGTGTTCGCGTACCCGTTCGTCGGGGTGGTCGGCGCGGGCGGCCAGGGCGGCCTCCGCCTGCGGCGTGGCCGGGCCGTTGCCCAGCGCCACGGCGATGTTGCGCAGCCACTGGATGTGCCCGATGCGGCGGATCGCCATGCCCTCGGTGCGGGCCAGGAAGGTCGCCTCGTCCCAGGCGAACAGCTCGGCCAGGCCGGCCGCATCCAAGCCGTGACGAGCGACGAAATCGGGTTCGGCCGAGATCTCGGCAAAGCGGTTCCACGGGCACACCAGCTGGCAGTCATCGCAGCCGTAGATGCGGTTGCCGATCAGCGGGCGCAGGTCCTCGGGGATGCTGCCCTTCAGTTCGATGGTCAGGTAGGAGATGCAACGCCGTGCGTCGAGGTCATAGGGGCCGCGGAACGCCTGCGTGGGGCAGACCTCCAGGCAGGCGGTGCACTGGCCGCAGTGTTCGCCCACCGGCTCGTCGACCGGCAGCGGGAGGTCGGTGAACAGTTCCCCGAGAAAGAACCAGGAGCCGCTCTCGCGCGTCAGCAGGTTGGTGTTCTTGCCAATCCAGCCCAGCCCAGCGCGCGCGGCCAGGGCCTTCTCCAGGATGGGGGCGCTGTCGGTGAAGGCGCGGTAGCCAAAGGGGCCGACCTCGGTCTCGATCCGGCGGGCGAGGGTGGTGAGGCGCTTGCGCAGCAGCTTGTGGTAGTCGCGGCCCAGGGCGTAGCGCGAGACATAGGCACGGTCGCCCGCGCTCAACTGGATGGCCGGACGCCGCGTGGCCGGCGGAAAGTAATCCATGCGCACGCTGACGATGCGCTGCACCCCGGGCACCAGTGCGTCCGGGGCATGGCGCAGGGCGGCGCGTTCGGCCATCCAGTCCATCTCGCCGTGCGAGCCCCGCGCGAGCCAGTTGTCCAGGTGCCGGCGGTCTGACTCGGGCACCTCGGCGGGGGCGATGCGCACCGCCTGGAACCCGAGCTCGTGCCCCCAGTCACGGATACGTTCGGCGAGCTCGGTGCATTGGCGTGGATCGAGGCGCTGAGGCACGATTTGGCTTCCGCGAAGGAGGTAATAGCGTGAATCATGAACCCGACCCACAAGGATTGACCAGCGCACTGTTCGACAATGCGGGCATGCGTGCCCTGGATGCCGCCGGTCTGGACCTGCCCGGAATGGCACCGGGCGAACTGATGGAGCGGGCCGGCCAGGCCCTGCTGACGGTGGTACGCCGCGCGTGGCCTCGAGCCCGGTGCATCGGGATCCTGTGCGGGCCCGGCAACAACGGCGGGGATGGCTACGTGCTGGCCCGGCTGGCGGCCGAGGCGGGGCTGGAGGTGCGGGTCCATGGCGGGGCCTCGCGGGCGCGCCCCGAGTCCGATGGCCGCCGTGCTCACGCGCGCTGGCGGGACGGTGGCGGCGAGGTCCGCGCGCTGGAGGACTTTGATCCGGCAGCCGCGGACCTGTGGGTGGACTGTCTGTTCGGCATCGGCCTGGAACGTCCGCTGACCGATGCCTATGGCGCGCTGATCGAACAGTTGAATGCGAGTGATGTTCCGGTGCTGGCGGCCGACGTCCCCTCGGGCGTGGATATCGACACCGGCCGGGTGCTGGGGCAGGCGGTGCGGGCCGATCGTACCCTGACCATGATCGCGGACAAGCTGGGGCTGCATACGGGGGCCGCCGTGGACTTTGCCGGCGAGGTCGAGGTGGCTTCGCTGGACTTGCCCATCGCGGTAGCCGGGGGCATCGCACCGGTGGCGCGCCGGCTCGGGCCGGCGGACTGGCGGGGACACCTGCCGGCGCGGCGCCCGGGGATGCACAAGGGCGATTGCGGGCATGTACTGGTCGTGGGCGGCGCGCCGGGCTACTCCGGTGCGGCGCGGCTGGCGGCCACCGCGGCCCTGCGCGCCGGGGCCGGGCGCGTGACCCTGGCGACCCACCCCGAGCACGCCGCCTGGGCCAACCTGGAACGCCCCGAGCTGATGGTTCAGGGCATCCGGGATGCCGGCGAACTCCAGACATTGATGCGCCGGGTCGACGTGGTCGCGGTGGGACCGGGGCTGGGGCAGGACGCCTGGGGGCGCGGATTGTGGCTGGCCGTGGCCGACGCCGAGTTGCCGCGGGTGGTGGATGCCGATGCCCTGAACCTGCTGGCCGAGGCCCCGCGCCGGGGCGAGGACTGGATCCTGACGCCGCACCCGGGCGAGGCCGCCCGGCTGCAGGGGACGGACGCGGCGTCCATCGAGGCCGACCGGCCCGGGCAGGTGCGGGCGCTGGCCAGCCGCCTCGGGGGAGTCGTACTGCTCAAGGGGGCCGGTACGCTGGTCGCCGATGCGGGGACGGGCTTGCTGACCTGCGTCACGGGCGGCCATCCGGGCATGGCCACGGCAGGCAGCGGCGATGTGTTGACCGGGATTGTCGCGGCGCTGCGGGGGCAGGGCGCCGATGCGCGCACGGCCGCCGAGGTCGGCGCCGCCTGGCACTGCGCTGCGGCCTGGGTTGCGCGTGACCGCCTGGGCGGGGCGCGCGGGATGCTGGCCGGGGACCTGGCCGATGCCCTGCCGGCCGCCGGAGGTGCGACATGACCGAGGGATCGAGCCCGCTGGTGCTTCCGAATCTGGAGGCCACTGAGGCGGCCGGGGCGGCACTGGCCGCGCTCGATGCCCCGCGTATTGTGTTCCTCGAAGGCGATCTCGGCGCGGGCAAGACCACCTGGGTGCGCGGCCTGCTGCACCGGCTTGGGCACGAGGGGGCGGTGCGCAGTCCGACCTACACCCTGGTGGAGCCCTATGCGCTGGCGGGCCGCGAGGTCCTGCATTTTGACCTGTACCGCCTGGGCGATCCCGAGGAGCTCGAATACCTGGGGGTGCGCGAGGCCTTCGGGGGCGACACCCTGTGGCTGGTCGAATGGCCGGAACGCGGTGCCGGCTGGCTGCCCGATCCGGACCTGGTTGTGCGCCTGGCACACCGCCCGGACACCGCGAAGGGCCGCGAACTCCGGCTGGAAGGCCCGCTCGCCGCGGCCTACCGGCGGGCCCTGACTGAACGGGCGTGACCGCTCGACGGGTTGCCGACGGATCGCCCGCCCCGGGGGAGAGTTGGTCCGACACGCGCAAAATGCGCGATATCTCGCTCATAAGGAACGAAAACCGCTATTGCTTTTCCAGAAAAAGCGTCCACAATGTAGGCAGAACCCCTGATTACAAAGGGAATCGCCGTGGGCCAACCAACATCGCCGGATCTGCGCCGCCGCCAGCTGCTGCGCGCAATGACTGCCCTGGGGCTGGTCGGAATGCCGTTGCCCGCCGTGGCTGGCACCGCTGTGCAGCGGGTACGCATGTCGGTGGACGGTGATACCACGCGGCTGGTCTTCGACATGGACGGCGAGGCCGAGTACTCCATGTTCCGTCTGCAGTCCCCCGAGCGCCTGGTGGTGGACCTCGAGAATGCGCGAGCGGTAGAGGATCTGGACATCAGCGACAACCCGCGTTCGGCGATCAAGGCCGTGCGCCATGCCGCGCGCAACGGCTCCGATCTGCGCGTCGTCTTCGATCTGCGCAAGCCGGTCGAGCCGAGTAGTTTTGTCCTGATGCCGGCGCAGGGTGCCCCGCACCGCCTGGTACTGGACCTGGCGACGGGCGAGGCGCCCGCGGCCTCGCGTTCGGCGGAAAACAACGAACCCCGGCGTGGCCGCTCGCAGGAGAATCTGCGCGATGTCGTGGTCGCCATCGATGCCGGCCACGGCGGGCATGACCCGGGCGCGATTGGCCCGGCCGGTACCCGCGAGAAGGATGTTGTGCTGCAGATCTCCGAGCGCCTCGCCGAGCGCGTGAACGACGAGCGCGGCATGAAGGCCGTGATGATTCGCAGCGGCGACCACTTCCTGCCGCTGCGCGAGCGCATCGAGCGCGCGCGCAAGGCAGACGCGGACGTCTTCGTGTCCATCCATGCCGACGCCATTGCCAATCGCAACGTGCAGGGATCGTCGGTCTACATGCTGTCCGAGCGCGGGGCCTCCAGCGAGGCGGCGCGTTTTCTTGCCCAGCGGGAAAACCAGGCGGATCTGAGTCTGGGCGGGGTGCCGATCAACGGCAAGGACGACTCCCTGGCCAACGTGCTGCTGGACCTGGCGCAGAGCGGCAGCCTGGAGGCCAGCAACACCCTGGCGGAGCGGTTGATTGGGGAGCTGCACCGCGTGGGCAAGGTGCGCAAGCCACAGGTGGAACGCGCCAACTTCGCGGTGCTGCGCTCGCCGGATGTACCGTCGATCCTGGTCGAGGCCGCGTTCATCTCCAACCCGTCCGAGGAACGCAAGCTGCGCAGCTCCAGCTTCCAGAATTCACTGGCGGACGCCCTGCTGACCGGCCTGCGGTCGTACTTCTCCACCCACGCCCGGCCGGGAACCCTGATCGCCGACGGCCAGCCTGACCAGCACATCATCCGCCCGGGCGAGACCCTCTCCGGGATCGCGGACCACTACAGCCTGTCCCTGGCGGACCTGCGCTCGGCCAACAACGTCCGCGAGGACCGGATCTTCGCGGGTCAGGTCCTGCGTATCCCGCGCGATTCCTGAGGTCGGTACCTCCCGCGCAGCCCGTCACGTCTTGCATGCGCCGTTCAATCCGCCGCTAGGCACTCCGGCGCTGCCCCGGTTAGGCTAGGCACCCGATTCCAGTCTCTCCCCAGGTGTCGCCCGTGGCGATCGCAAAGCTCTCCGAACAACTGATCAACCAGATCGCCGCCGGCGAGGTGATT
This sequence comes from Thioalkalivibrio sp., assembly GCF_041685615.1. Lineage (GTDB taxonomy): Bacteria > Pseudomonadota > Gammaproteobacteria > Ectothiorhodospirales > Ectothiorhodospiraceae > Thioalkalivibrio. The sequence continues at coordinate 20,817 of NZ_JAWLFK010000025.1, read as the reverse complement.
GAGCGTCCGGCCTCGGTGGTCAAGGAACTGCTGGAGAATGCCCTGGATGCTGGTGCCACCCGCGTGGACGTGCGCCTGGAACAGGGCGGGGTCCGGTTGATCCAGATCAGCGACAACGGCAGCGGGATCTATCGCGACGAGATGCCGCTGGCACTGTCCCGCCATGCCACCAGCAAGATCGCGTCCATGGAGGATCTCGAGGCCCTGCACACGCTCGGCTTTCGCGGCGAGGCCCTGCCGTCCGTCGCCTCCGTCTCGCGCCTGTCGCTGACCTCCATGGTCGAGGGCGAGCGCAACGGCTGGCGTCTGACCGGGGACGGCTCCGATGTCTTCCGCGAGGCCGCCCCGGCATCGCACCCGGTGGGCACAACGGTCGAGGTGCGCGACCTGTTCTTCAACGTCCCCGCGCGGCGCAAGTTCGTGCGCACCGAACGCACCGAATACAATCACTGCGAGAACGTGATCCGGACCCAGGCGGCGGCCTGCCCCGAGGTAGCGTTCAGCCTGCGCCACAACGACCGCGTGACCCTTGATCTGCCGGCGGCTGCCGATCCCGCCGAACGCGTATGCGCTCTGCTGGGCGACGCATTCCTGGAGCATGCAACGCCGGTGGAGGAACAGCGCGCCGGTCTGGAGCTGTCCGGCTGGCTGGGCTCGCCGACCCAGTCGCGGGCACAGCCCGACCAGCAGTTCTTCTTCGTCAACGGCCGCGCGATCCGCGACCGTGTGCTGGCCGCGGCCGTGCGCAAGGCCTATCAGGACGTGCTCTATCACGGGCGGCATCCAATGTTCGTGCTGGATCTGCAGCTGGACCCGACCCAGGTGGACGTGAACGCGCACCCGACCAAGCAGGAGGTGCGCTTTCGCGAGTCACGCATGGTCCACGACTTCATCTTCCACAGCCTGCACAAGGCGCTCGCCGCGTTGCGTCCGGGGGATTCCGGGCATGCCGCGGCGGTGCCCGATACGGGCGCACCGAGTGCCGTCGGGCGCCCCGGGCCCATGCCGGCCCAGGCGGAGCGGCCGCTGTCCGGACTGGGCGCGCCCGGTGCGGGCGGTGGGTACACCCCGCCGCGCGAACCGCGACCGGAGCCGGTTGGGCGCGACCCCGGCTTCGGCGCGGCCTGGGCCGCGTTCCGCGGTGCGTCTGCGGTTGCGGAGGACCGGCCCGCTGCCTATGCCCATCCAGTCGCCGCCGCGCCCGGCGTCGCCACCGCGGACCCGGATGCGGACAGCATGCCGCCGCTCGGGTTTGCCCTGGGGCAGGTGGCCGAGACCTTTATCCTGGCCGAGAACGCCCGCGGCCTGATCGTGGTGGACATGCACGCCGCCCACGAGCGCATCACCTATGAGCGCCTCAAGCGCGAGTGGGAGGGGGCGCGGGTGACCTCGCAGCCCCTGCTGGTGCCGGAGGCCCTGGACGTCACCCCGGCCGAGGCCGAACTGGCCGAGGAACGCGCGGAGTTGCTTGGCGAACTCGGCTTCGAGCTCGACCGCGCGGGCCCCGAGACCCTGACCCTGCGCGCGGCGCCCGCGCTGCTGCGCGGCCAGGACACTGCGCAGCTCGTCCGCGATGTCCTGGCGGACCTGTCGGCTGATGGCTACAGCCACCGGGCCGAGGGGGCAATGAATGCCGTACTGGGCACGATTGCCTGCCACGGCTCCGTGCGTTCGGGGCGGCGCCTGACCCTGCCCGAGATGAACCAGTTGCTGCGTGACATGGAGGCCACCGAACGCTCCGGCCAGTGCAACCACGGGCGCCCGACCTGGGTGGAGCTGGACCACTCGGCGCTGGACCGGCTGTTCCTTCGGGGACGCTGATGGCCGGACTGGATGGGGACCGGCCGCCGGTCGTGCTGCTGGCCGGTCCTACCGCGAGCGGCAAGACCGCGCTGTCGCTGGCGCTGGCCGAGGCCCTGGACGCGGAGATCGTCAGCGTGGATTCCGCGCTGGTCTATCGCGGCATGGATATCGGCACCGCAAAGCCGGATGCCGCCGAGCGTGCCCGCGCCCCGCATCACCTGCTGGATATCCGCGACCCGGAGGACACCTACAATGCCTCCGACTTCGCCCGCGATGCCCGCGCCGCGATCGATGCCATTCATGCCCGCGGCCGGGTCGCCCTGCTGGCGGGCGGCACGTTGCTCTACCTGCGCGCGTTGCTGGACGGCTTCGATCCGATCCCGCCGGTCCCGGATGCGGTGCGCGCGGCGGTGCGCGCCCGGCTGGAGCGCGAGGGCGCCGCGGCCCTGCACGCCGAGCTGGCGACCGTGGACCCGGCCGCCGCCGCGCGCATTCACCCGAACGACCCGCAGCGCATCCTGCGCGCCCTGGAGGTCCATGCGGCCAGTGGCCGGCCGCTGTCGGCCTTCCAGAGCGGGGCGACCGCGACAGTTCCGCCCGGCTGGGTGTCGCTGGCCCTGTGGCCGGAGGACCGCGAAAGCCTGCGCATCCGCATCGCCGATCGCTTCGACGCGATGCTGGAGGCGGGTTTCGTCGACGAGCTGATGACTCTGACACGGCGCCCCGGTCTGACCGCGGAGCATCCCTCGCAGCGGGCAGTGGGGTATCGCCAGGGTTGGCAGTGGCTGGCCGGCGAGCATGACTTTGCGACTTTCCGCGAGCGGGCGATCGCCGCGACCCGCCAGCTGGCCAAGCGCCAGCTTACGGGATTGCGGCGCTTCCCCCTGCATGCCCGGCTGAACGCCGACCACGCGAATCTGTCGCAGGCCCTGGAGGCGATCCGCGCGGCGAGCTCGGCCACGGCCACGGCCGGATAACGCTCAGCGCGGCCGTTGGCAGGCGAAGCCGGACCGGTATGCTACGCTTCAGGTTAACCGACCGGAGGGCCGGCCGCGTGCCGCTCGCGCGGGTCGCGAACCAATAATAACGATCAAGGAACGCACCGATGGCCAAAGGGCAAATGTTGCAGGAACCCTTCCTGAATGCGCTGCGCCGGGACCGGATCCCGGTCTCCATCTACCTGGTGAACGGGATCAAGCTGCAGGGGCAGATCGAATCGTTCGACCAGTTCGTGGTGCTGCTGCGCAGTACGGTCTCGCAGATGGTCTACAAGCACGCCATCTCCACGATCGTCCCGGCGCGCCAGGTGAACATGAACCTCGAGGGCGAGGTAGCGGCCTCCGCCTCTGCGGAATCAGAATCTTGATGCCGAGTCGCTGGCTTGTTTGAACGTCCGGAGAGTGGCGGCGACGCCGCCGTAGGTAACACGGCGGTCCTGGTTGCGCTGAATATCGGGGACAACCCCGATATCGAGGCCCAGGTCCAGGAATTCGACGAGCTGGTGCGTTCCGCCGGGGCCGAGATTATGGCCGTGGTGCGGGGTTCGCGCGACCGGCCTCACCCCAAGCTGTTCGTCGGCGCCGGCAAGGCCGACGAGATCCGTGGTGCGGTGGAGGCGTCGGGTGCCGACGTGGTGATCTTCAATCACGCCCTGTCGCCCAGCCAGGAGCGCAACCTCGAGGCGCACCTGAAGTGCCGGGTGCTGGATCGTTCCGGGTTGATCCTCGATATCTTTGCCCAGCGCGCCCGCTCCCACGAGGGCAAGCTTCAGGTGGAACTGGCGCAGTTGCGTCACATGTCCACGCGCCTGGTCCGTGGCTGGACTCACTTGGAGCGGCAGAAGGGCGGGATCGGCCTGCGCGGTCCGGGGGAAACCCAGCTGGAGACCGACCGCCGCCTGCTGGCCGGGCGTATCAAGCACATCGAACGCCGTCTGGAGAAGGTCGAGCGTACCCGCGAACAGGGCCGCCAGGCGCGCCTGCGCAACGAGATCCCCACGGTTTCGCTGGTGGGCTACACCAACGCCGGCAAGTCGACCCTGTTCAACCGGCTCACGCATTCCGACGTCTACCAGGCGGACCAGTTGTTCGCGACTCTGGACCCGACCCTGCGCCGTCTGGACCTGGCCCCCCACCAGTCGCTGATCTTGGCCGACACCGTGGGCTTCGTGCGCGACCTGCCGCACGAGCTGGTCGCCGCGTTCAAGGCGACCCTGACCGAGACCCGCGAGGCGGCGCTGCTGCTGCATGTGATCGACGCCGCCGACCCGGAGCGCGAGGCGCGCATCCGCCAGGTCGAGGAGGTCCTCGAGGAAATCGGCGCCGAGGACGTCCCCTGCTGGCGGGTGTACAACAAGATCGACCAGCTGGAGAACCCGGCGGAGGACCCGGACGAGCGCTTCGGGCTGGCGGACGACGCCTTCTGGCTGTCGGCCCGTACCGGCGAGGGCGTGGCGCGCCTGGAGCAGCGCCTGGCCGAGACCTTCACCGAGTCCATGACCCAGGGCTGGTTCGAGATCCCGGCCGCGGCCGGCCGGCTGCGGGCCCGGCTCTACGAGGAGAAGGCCGTGGAGGCCGAGCAGACCACGCCGGACGGCGCGATCCAGCTCCGGCTGCATCTGCCGCAGCGGCGCTTCGAGCATCTCTTCCGCGAGGCCGGGCTGGATCCCGAAGCGGTGCGCCTGCAGCCGGAAGTACCCGGACCGACCGCCGCCCACCACTGACGACGCGACCTCCCGACGCCCTGCGCCATCAGGAACTTTTGCATGAATACCCGACCAAATTAGTCAGACATTCATGCAAAAGCCAACGCGAGGAGGTCCGCATGATCCTTGAACGCTTTGTCGATCCCGGCCTGTCCCAGCACTCCTTCGTGGTCGGCTGCCAGGGCAGCGGCGAGATCGCCGTGATTGACCCGCAACGCGACGTTGATGTGTACCTAGATTACGCCGAACGCAACGGCTATCGCATCATCCGCGTGATGGACACCCACATCCACGCCGACTTCGCCTCCGGTGCCCGCGAACTGGCGGACAAGACCGGCGCCCGTCTGCTGTTGTCCGGGCACGATGCGGGCGAGCATTTCCAGGTGGAGTTCCCGCATGACGACCTGTTCGAGGGCGACCGCATCGAGCTCGGCAACGTGCGCCTCGAGACCCGCCATGTACCGGGGCATACCCCGGAGCACCTGATGTTTGTGGTGTATGACGGGGCCCGGTCCGGCGAGGATCCGATCGCAATCATCACTGGCGATTTCCTGTTCGTGGGCTCGCTGGGCCGGCCCGATCTGCTCGGCGAGGAGGCCAAGAAGACCCTGGCGCGGCAGATGTTCCACAGCGTGCGCGAGAAGCTGGCGGACCTGCCGGACGGGGTCGAGGTGCATCCCGGGCACGGTGCCGGTTCCGCCTGTGGGGCTGGCATGGCCGGCCGGCCGGTCTCAACGCTCGGCTACGAGCGCCGGACCAACCCGTATTTGGACCCGTCGCTGGACGAGGACGCCTTCGTGCACCGGTTGCTGCACGGGCTGCCGCCGATCCCGGATTTCTATCCGCGCAACAAGCGGATCAACTCCGAGGGGCCGAAGGCGGTCATCCCGTTGCCCGGCATGACTCCCCTGGACCCGGCCGACGTGTCGCGGCGGGCCGCTGCGGGCGAGGTGACGGTGATCGACCTGCGCGACCCGCTGGCGTTTGGCGGGGGGCATATCCCCGGGGCGCTGGGCATCGGCATCGATGGCGGCTTCGCCAATTGGGCCGGCTGGGTGACACCGGACGACACCCCGATCGTGCTGGTCGACCGGGCCGGTGATCCCGCGGTGATCGAGCAGGCCGTGCGCCAGCTCGTGCGCACCGGTCGCGACTATATCGAGGGCTATGTCCGCGGTGGCATGGCGGCCTGGGCCGGCGTCGGCCAGCCACTGGCGACCCTGGCCCAGCTGGATGCCCCGGCGGCGCAGACTGCGGTCGCCGACAGGCGGTTGCGCCTGGTGGACGTGCGCGCCGTGGCCGAGTTCAAGGCCGGACATGCCGAGGGAGCAGTCAACCGGCCGGTGGCCGACACGCGTACGGGTATCCCTGGTATCGACAAGGCCGAACCGGTCGCCGTCGTCTGCGGCAGTGGCTACCGTTCAACCGTCGCGGGCTCCATCCTGCAGCGGCTGGGCTACCACGAGGTCTATAACGTGGCAGGTGGCATGCAGGCCTGGGACCGGGTGACCGCCACGGGCGAGGGCGACCGGCGCGCTGCCTGATCCCGGCAATGGGCGGATGCTCAAGCGCCGCCCCGCTTCCCCACGAAAAAGGCCCCGGGGTTCACCCGGGGCCTTTTTCGTGGGGGCATGTCGCAATTCAGGCGTCGCCCTGGGCGAGCGTCTCCCGGTCGGCACTTGCCAGGTAGACGGTCAGGGTCTCGCCGGCCCGGATGCCGTCGCTGTTCAGTCCGTTCCAGCGGCGCAGGTCGCCGATGCTGACCTGGTGGCGCCGCGCGATGGTCGAGAGGGAGTCGCCGGGCCGGACTTCGTACTCGATGCGCTGGCCGTCGGGACCGCGGTCGGGGTCGGCATGCACTACCTTCAGGGAGTCACCGGGCCGCAGGACGGCATCCGGCTCGAGATCGTTGGCGGCGCGCAGCGCGCCGATGGACATGCCGGTGCGCTGGCTGATGTGCCACAGGCTGTCACCCGCCTGTACCTCGTAGTCCTCGGTGGGCCCGCCGTTGTCGCTGGCCACCTGGACGGGATCATCCTTGTCCGAGGCGGAGGCCGGAAGGCGCAACGTCTGGCCGGCCCGGATCACGTCGTCGTCGAGGCTGTTCATGTCGCGCAGGACCGCCACCCGAGTGCCAGCTTGTTCGGCGATCCGCCCCAGGTTGTCACCGGCGCGCACGGTATATTCGCGGAAGCGGATCAGCGGCTCGTCGTCGCGCGTCTCCAACGCGGTTTCGAGGGTCGGCAGGGCCTCTCGGGGGACGAACAGGTGCTGCGCGCCGCCGGGATGGGTGGCGTGACGGTGATAGCCGGGGTTCAGCTTCTTGAGGGTCTCGGTGTCGAGATCGGCGAGCTCCGCCACCAGCGAGAAGTCCGCCTGGCGGCCGGGCTCGATCATCTCCAGCGCCGGCTCGTTGGCGATCGGTGCGATGGCGATGTCATGGGCATCGGGATCCAGGAACAGGTGGCGCAGGGCCAGCAGCCGCGGGATGTACGCGGTGGGCTCGGCCGGCAGGTCCAGGCTCCAGTAGTCCGTGGGCTCGCCGCGCGCGGCGTTGCGGTCGATCGCGCGCTGGATGTTGCCCTGACCGTAGTTGTAGGCGGCCAGCGCCAGGTACCAGTCATCGAACCGGCGATGCAGTGCCTGGATGTAGTCCAGCGCGGCCAGCGTGGACTTGTACACATCACGGCGGCCGTCGTACCAGTGGTCGCGCGACAGATCGAAGTAGTCGCCGGTGGCCGGCATGAACTGCCAGATCCCGGCAGCGCGGCTGTGCGATGTTGCCTGGGCGACAAAGCCGCTCTCGATGATCGGCAACAGCAGGAGTTCGGCGGGCATGTCGCGCGCCTCGATCTCGGACAGGATGAAGTAGGCAAAGGGTTCCGCGCGTCGGGTGCTGTGTTCGATGACTCGCGGGTGGTCCCGATAGTGCCGGATGTAGCGTTCCACGCGCTCGTGGTCCAGCGCGTCGTTGAAGCCGAAGCCCAGGCGCGCGCGTTCCCACAGGTCGTCCGTCTCGGCGGCACGCTGCGCGGCGTCACGGCTCTGACGGTCCATGGCCGCCTGCACATCCTCGGTGGTGCGCGGTTCCACGATGGGCTGGTCCGCCGCCGAGGTATCCAGCGTGCGTCCCGAGTCGTGTAGGCTACAGGCAGAGGCGAACATCGCCGTCAGGCCAAGGGTCAGGGCGGTTGTCAGCCGCGAGCGGAGGCGTGGTCTCATGGCGCTGGAGGATAAACCAGAGATGGTGGATCACCAAGACCCGTTCCTGGCCTGGTTGGCGCACTGGTACGCACAGCCGCAGGGGCGCCGGGTCCGCGAGCGCTTTCTGGAACGCATTCGGCGCTATGGCGATCCGGGCCCCGGGGACCTGGCGGTCGAACTGGCGCCAGTGCCGATCCTGGAGGACAGGGACGCCCTGCAGGCCCCGCTGGTCCGCATCGCTTCCCCGCGGCCGGTACTGCGCATGGACCCGGAGGCGTGGCCGCTGGAATCCGCCTGTGCCCGGCGTATCGTGCTGGCCCATCCCTGTGCCCAGAGTGCCCACCCGGACGCCGTGGTCGCCGAGGCGGCCCGCGTGCTGGAACCCGAGGGGCGCGTGTTCCTGCTGGAAGGCAACCGCCTGCAGCGCGGCGGGCGCAACGGGGTGCGCGCCTCCCCGTTGCCCGAGGGGCTGCGCCGGCGCCAGTACCGCGAATTGCTGGTGGCCGCGGATCTCGAGGTCCTCGACCAGTGGAGCCTCAGTCTGCTCCCGCCGGGGCTGCCCGCCGCCTGGCAAAAGCGCCTGGCGGCCATGGATGCCTGGACCCTGCGCGGCCTGCCCCCGCTGGCCAGCATGATCCTGACCGTGGCCCACAAGCGGGTGGACATGCCGCTGCGTCCGGCGCAGCGGTTCCGCTTTGCCATGCCCAACCCCGCGATGCGGCCGGGGCTGGTATCCTCGCGCACCGATCATTCCGGAGCCCGCCGAACGCATGGCTGACGAACGCGTGTACATCTATACCGACGGGGCCTGTCGCGGGAACCCCGGGCCCGGCGGCTGGGGGGCGATCCTGCGCTTCGGCGGCCGCGAGCGCGAGCTCTACGGGGCCGAGGCCGAGACCACCAACAACCGCATGGAACTGACCGCCGCCATCCGCGCCCTGGAGACCCTGAAGCGTTCCTGCAAGGTGGAACTGGTCACCGACTCCAAGTACGTGAAGCAGGGCGTAACCGAATGGATGCCCGGCTGGAAGCGGCGCAACTGGAAGTCCGCCAGCGGATCGCCGGTGAAGAACCGCGACCTGTGGGAAGAGCTGGACGCGCAGGCCCAGCGTCATGACATCGAGTGGTACTGGGTGCGCGGCCACAGTGGCCACCCGGAGAATGAACGCGCCGACGAACTGGCCAATGCGGGCATCGACGCCCTGCTGGCCGGCGAACCGATCGAGAACTGAGAGGCAACCCGATGCGCCAGATCGTGCTGGATACCGAGACCACCGGCCTGGAGCCCGGCGACGGCCACCGCATCATCGAGATTGGCTGCCTGGAGCTGGACAACCGCCGCCCCACCGGGCGCAAGCTGCACGAATACCTGCAGCCGGATCGCGAGATCGACGCCGGCGCGATCGAGGTGCACGGGATTACCAACGAGTTCCTGGCGGACAAGCCGCGGTTTGCCGACGTGGCCGGCGTGTTCGTCGACTTTATCCGGGGTGCGGAACTGATTATCCACAACGCGCCGTTCGATGTCGGCTTCATCAACCACGAGCTGCGCCTGCTCGGCGACGCGGCACCGGTATCGGAGGTAGCCGAGGTCTGCACTGTGCTGGATTCGCTGGTGATGGCACGGCGCATGCACCCCGGGGCGCGCAACTCGCTGGATGCGCTGTGCAAGCGCTACGAGGTGGACGGCTCCGGCCGCACCCTGCACGGGGCGCTGCTCGATGCCGAACTGCTGGCGGATGTCTACCTGGCGATGACCGGCGGGCAGGTGGCGCTGACCCTGGATGCCGGGGGTGATGGCGATGCCGCGGCCGGCCCGGTCAAGGCGCGTCGCTCGGGCAAGCCGCTGGCGGTGATCGAGCCGACGCCGGAGGAGCAGGCGGCGCACGAGGCGCTGCTACAGACGCTGGACGAGGCGGCCGGCGGCACCTGTCGCTGGCGCGCCAACACCTGATCCTGGCGCCCGACGCAGGGTCCTCTCCTGCGTTCTAGGCGCGTTCGTCCAATCGCCAGCCAAGTTGGCAGGCGGCTCGACGAAGGCACGTAAACATCAGGTGCCGAACCATGGCCAGCCATAACAAGGTGGCTGGTCGAGGCCACCGTAAACGACGAGAGATGAAGCAGGCGGGTCCGGCGCGAGCCGGAATGGGGATGGTGGGCGGGGCGTGGCGGTGTTAGCCGTGCTTCAGGATCCGCGCCCGCTCGCGCTCCCAATCCTTGTCCTTCTTGGCTGCGCGCTTGTCGAATTCCTTCTTGCCCTTGGCCAGCCCGATCTCGAGCTTTGCGCGGCCGCGCTTCCAGTAGAGGGCCAGCGGCACGAGGGTGTAGCCCTTGCGTTCCACCGCACCGACCAGCCGGTTGATTTCGGAGCGATGGAGCAGCAGCTTGCGTGTGCGGCTCGGGTCCGGGTTGATATGGGTCGAGGCGGTCGGCAGCGGGGTGATGTGGGCACCGAACAGAAAGGCCTCGCCGTTGCGCAGCAGCACGTAGGCCTCGCTCAGCTGTGCGCGGCCGGCCCGCATCGACTTGACCTCCCAGCCCTCCAGTTCCAGCCCCGCCTCCAGGCGGTCCTCGATAAAGAAATCGTGGCGCGCCTTGCGGTTGAGCGCGATGGTGCTGGAGTTGTCTCCGCCTTGTTTCTTCTTTCCCATAACCCCCGCAGTGTACTGCACGCGGTCCGGCGAATCAGTTCGAGTCGCTGTGCGACCGGGGTGAAAGTTGAGCCTGGCGACCCGCTGCCCCACAATTCCGGCGGACTCGGCGATTCGTTCGTGCGCCCCCGCCCGGGTGACAGCGGGTGCGACGGCGGCGCACGGGTTTTCCGTCTCCGCTCAACAAGGAGCCACTGATGCCTGCCTCGACCTCGATCCACGGGCAATGGACGACCCGCCTGGCCTTTATTCTGGCGGCCACTGGCTCGGCTGTCGGCCTCGGGAATATCTGGCGCTTCCCCTACATTGCCGGCGAGAACGGGGGTGGGGCCTTTGTACTGGTCTACCTGGGTTGCATCCTGCTGATCGGCCTGCCGGTGATGATGGCGGAGATCCTGCTGGGGCGGCGCGGGCGCCAGAGCCCGATCAATACGATGTCCGCCTTGGCGCGCGAGGAGGGTTTGACCCGTACATGGGGCATGATCGGCTGGATCGGGGTGCTCGCCGGGTTCCTGATCCTGTCGTTCTACAGCGTGGTCGCGGGATGGTCGCTGTCGTATGTCTTCAAGTCCGGGGCCGGTGGTTTTCTCGGGCTGGATGCGGATGGCTCCGAGTCGATGTTCGGCAACATGCTGGCGGACCCTGAGGCCCTGCTGGCCTGGCACACGATCTTCATGGTGATGACCGCGATGGTGGTCGCGCGCGGGGTGCAGTCCGGCCTCGAGAGGGCGGTGACGATCCTGATGCCGCTGCTGTTCGTGATGCTGGTGGTGATGGTCGGCTATGCGATGGTGGAGGGGCAGTTCGCCGCCGGGCTGGAATTCCTGCTGTATCCGGATTTCTCCGCGCTGTCCGCCAACGCGGTGTTGCTGGCGATGGGGCAGGCCTTCTTCACGCTCAGCCTCGGCATGGGCGCGATCATGATCTATGGCAGCTACCTGCAGAGCGAGGCCTCCATCGCGCGGACCTCTGCGGCGGTGGTCGGCGCGGATACGCTGGTGGCAATCATGGCCGGGCTGGCGATCTTCCCGATCGTCCTGGGGGCTGGACTGTCGGCCGAGCAGGGTCCGGGGCTGATCTTCGTGACCCTGCCGCTGGCATTCGCCGATATGCCGGGCGGGCTGTACTTCGGCACCATGTTCTTCGTCCTGCTGGTGTTCGCGGCCTGGACCTCGGCGATCTCCATCATCGAGCCGGCGGTCGCCTTCCTGGTCGAGAACATGGGGCTGACCCGGGTGATGGCGACCGTGGTGATTGCCCTCGGGGCCTGGTTCCTCGGGATCGGCGCGCTGTTGTCGCTGAACGTCTGGTCCGACTACACCCTGTTCGACATGGGCGTCCTGGATCTGCTGGACTATGTGACGGCCAACATCCTGCTGCCGCTGGGGGGCTTCCTGATCGCGATCTTCGTTGGCTGGCGCATGACCGAGCGCTCGGTGCAGTCCGAGCTGCGGATGAAGCATCCGCTTGTGTACCAGATCTGGTACTTCCTGGTGCGTTTCGTCGCGCCGGTCGCGATCTTGTTCGTCTTCCTGCGTGCGGTGGAGTTGATCTGATGGCCTCGAAGATTCGCCGCTACGCGGATGTTCCCTACACGCGGGAACAGATGTTCAACCTGGTGAACGACGTCGACGCCTACCCGCAGTTCCTGCCGGGCTGTCGCAGCGCGTCGGCGCGCCCGCGCGGCGAGCACGAGGTGGAGGGCACCATCGAACTGGCCAAGGGCGCGCTGCACAAGTCGTTTACCACCCTCAATACCCTGAAGCGCCCGGAGAGCATCGACATGCGTCTGGTCTCCGGGCCTTTCCGGCGGCTGCACGGGACCTGGACCTTCTCCCAGGTTGAGGGCGGCAAGACCCGCATTGCCCTGGAACTGGAGTTCGAGTTCGCCAACCGCATCATGGCCTTCGCCATCGGCCCGGTGTTCAACCAGATTGCCAATTCGCTGGTGGATGCCTTCGTTCAGCGCGCGCGCGAGGTTCACGGTGCCGGATAGTCACGTGGCGCCGTCCGCCGGGGACGGCATGATCCGGGTGGAGGTCGCCTACGCGCGGCCCGAGCGCCAGGTGATCCTGCCTCTGGTGGTGCCCGAGGGTACGACGGTGGAGACCGCGCTGCGCCAGTCGGAGATCGAGTTGCAGTTCCCGGAGATCGACCTGGACAACGCCAAGGTGGGCATCTTCGGCAAGATTACCCGCCGCGACACCGTGCTGCGCCCGCGCGACCGCATCGAGATCTACCGTCCGCTGATTGCGGACCCGAAGGAAGTACGGCGCCAGCGCGCTGGGAAGGGTCGCAAGAAGAAGCCCGGAAAGGGCGATGCGGACACCACCGGCGCGGCGTCGAAGGACGCGCCGGTCGCGGATGACACGAAGGACTAGAGCACCGCGGGGCCCTGTTCTGGGCTCAGTCGTTGTCCATGTCCACCGGATGCTCGTCCAGTGCGACCGGCTGCGGGATATCGGCGTCCACGTGGCTGACCACGCCGTCGGCAAAGTGCACGGTGACCCGCTGGCGCTCGGTCGCGCCGAAGCCCGGACGGCGGTAGTAGACATAGTCCCAGCGCTCTTCGGCGCGGAACGCGGGCTCCAGCTGGGGTGATCCCATCAGGAAGCGTACCTGCTCCGGGCTCATGCCGGGCTCGATCTGCGCCACCTGGGCGGGATCGATCACGTTGCCCTGTTGTACATCCAGACGGAACTGGTTGAGGCCGCCGCAGGCGCTCAGAAGGCTTGCGGCCACGGCGATAGAAATGAGAATCTTGATCATCGGAGCGGGCGGTCCTCGGCGTCTGGTGGGCCGTAAACGCGCATGGTACACCAAAGTGTCCCGCCACTCTCAAGCGGACGGGAACGGGAAAACGGGTCATGGAAACCAGCAATCTGAAGAAGGCCGGACTCAAGGTCACGCTGCCGCGGATGAAGATCCTCGAGATCCTCGAGACATCGGATACCCGACACCTGACGGCCGAGGCGATCTACCGCGAGCTGCTCGATTCGGGCGAGGAGATCGGACTGGCTACGGTGTATCGCGTGCTGACCCAGTTCGAGGCGGCCGGGCTGGTCTGTCGCCTGCATCTGGAGGGCAACCAGGCGGTGTTCGAACTGGAGCGGGGCGGACACCATGACCATATCGTTTGCAACCAGTGCGGGCGGGTCGAGGAGTTCTTCGACGAAACCATCGAGCGGCGCCAGCGCGAGGTCGCCCAGCATCACGGCTTTGCCATCAAGGACCACGCGCTGGTCCTGTACGGCGACTGCGCCGACAGCGCCTGCCCCCACCGCCCCGTCTGACCTCGCGCTTCCCGTAGCCTCTTCCCAGCTGCACCGACGCGACGCACACGGCGTGTGATCCGGGCTCGCTCTCGGGCGCTATCTCGTTCAGTTGTGGCGGGCCCTGGTTCGTCCTCTGGTGTTTACCAGCCTTCGTCGGGCCGCCTGCCACGCGCTCTCTCGCGAGCGCACCGCGAGGTACTTCTTTGCTCGTGCAAAGAAGTACCCAAGAAACACGCCCGACTGTCGCGACCCCGGCCCGGCGCGCGGGCCGGGGTTTCCCTCGCTCCGCGGCCTTTCGCGGGCGGCGCTGAACTCGCTGCGCCTGCGGCTCCACTCAGACATCCAGCGCCTTGAGTCCCGCGAAACGCCTCTCCACTCGGCGCGACGACAACGCGGAGGCAGGTCCAAACAATGACTGGCCTGACAATTGTGCTCATGGATGACGGCTAGGTCTTCGAACATCCTGGGCACGCTCGGCCTGCAGCCATTGCGTGCCGCGCCCGCGAAGCGAGTGCCGGGGGGGGCGTAGGATGTGATGAGTGCAGCGAATCGCATCACGGGTTCCGCACGGCGCGGGGACCGGTGCATTTCGCTGCGCTCAACCGCACCCTACGGGACAGGGGCGGGCGCCGGTGTCCGGATACCGTCCGTCTTGACCTTCCCCTCCCGTATGGAGCCCCTTGCGGAAGGGTGCTCGGGCCGGGAGGAGGCGCTGGATGTCTGAGTGGAGCCGCAGGCGCAGCGAGTTCAGCGCCGCCGGTCCGAGGGCCCTGGAGCAAGGTTCCCGGGCGGAATCCGGGGCCCTTCTTTGGATACTTTCTTGGGCAAGCAAGAAAGGACCTCGCGGCGCGCTAGAGAGCGCCTGGCAGGCGGCCAGACGAAGCCCCCGTAAACACCGAAGGATGAACCGAGTCCGACCACCGGGGCAGGCGGTCGGGTGAAGCCTCGGTCAGGCGGACGCGTCGAGCTGCGCCGCGAAACGCGCCGGCGCAAAGCCGTCCTGCTGGCGCAGGTAGTCGGCCAGTTGCGCCGCAAAGTCGGTCGGGACGGAGCCCTGCACGGCCGGCATCTCGCGCAGCTGTTTCCAGCGCGCCGCCAGGCGCGGAAAGGCGTCGGCCTCCCAGGGGGTGTCCGGATCCTCGAGCAGCGCATAGCGCATCAGGATTGGCGCCAGGGTCGCGTCGATCAGCGAGAAGCCGGGCGCGGCCAGGCGGTCGTCCTGCGTCATCTGCTGTTCCAGGCGCTCCAGTCCGCGTGCGGCGTTGTGCCGCGCCCGCTCGAAGGCATCCTCGGTGGCGGCCGTCATCCAGTGGTACTGGGCGAAGGTCTGCTCCGAGAGGTACTCGATCCACGCCCGGGTGCGCGCCTGTTCCAGCGGATCGGCCGGCATCAGCGCGGGCGGGGTAATGGCATCGATATATTCGTTGATCACGGCCGACTCGAACAACACGGTGTCGTGGTCGACGATCAGCACCGGGACCTTGCCCAGCGGCGAGCGCGCGCGGAACCACTCCGGCGGATCGGCCAGATCGATCAGGCTCAGCTCGAACGGGGCCTGCTTGTATTTCAGCGTGATCACGCTACGCTGGACGAACGGACAAATGGCAAAGCTGATCAGGTGCAGATGCGGCAGATTCATGATGGTCTTCGGCGTCCGCTGGCACGGCAGGGCCCGGTCCGGGTGACCCCGGGACGCCAGTTCCTCGATTGGGAAGATTGCGCATTATCCCCCCTCGCGAAGGCACGGGAAAGCCTTGGGCAAGGGTAGCGGCCACCACGAGGCACCCAGCGCCGGTTTGCGGATCGACAAATGGCTTTGGGCCGCGCGTTTCTACAAGACGCGTGGCCTGGCCAGCGAGGCGGTGGGCGGAGGCAAGGTCCACGTGAACGGCGAGCGGTGCAAGCCGGCCCGGCGGGTCCACCCCGGGGATCGGCTGACCATTCATCGCGGCCCGCAGGTATGGGAACTGGACGTTGTCGGGCTGAACGAGCAGCGCCGGCCGGCCCGCGAGGCGCAGGCCCTGTACGAGGAAACCCCGGAGAGCCAGGCCCGGCGCGCCGCGGAAAGCGAGCGCCGCCGGGCCGAGCGCGCGGTTGCCGACAGTGCGCCCAGCCGCCGGCCGGACAAGCGGGAGCGGCGCAAGATTCGGCGCTTCGTGCGCCAGGATGGCAATGACAGGAGCGGACCCGAGTGACATCCCCCGAAGGCAGCAGTGGCGCCCCGGTGACCCCGCGAGTGGCCGTGGATCTGGTGATCCGCCATCCAGCCCATCCCGGGCACGTGCTGGTGATCGAGCGACGAAATCCCCCCCATGGCTGGGCTTTGCCGGGTGGCTTCGTCGATGTCGGCGAATCCACCGAGGAAGCGGCGGTGCGCGAGGCCCGTGAAGAGACCGGGCTGGAAGTCGGACTGGAGGCCTTGCTGGGCGTGTATTCCGACCCGTGCCGCGACCCCCGCGGGCATACTGTCAGCGCGGTTTACATCGCCCGTGGCCGGGGCAAGGCAAAGGCCGATGACGATGCCGCCGCCTGCGCCTGGCTGGATCCGGAAGACCCCAAAACGGTCCTGGCCTTCGATCATCGGCGCATCCTCGACGATTACCGACGCTGGCGCCTGACCGGCGAAACCGCCGCGCCGCGCCCGGTGCGAAAAACGGGATGAAACCAACCAAGCTGTTACCATACGGCGCTTCCGACCACCGATACGGTATCGCGTGACAAAGGCTGACTCCGCAACCCCGCACCATCCCGACAGCGAATTGCCGGAACCGCGCGTCTACGAGCGTGCGGAGCACGGCATTTCGCGCGCGGCGATTGACGACAACGCCCTGAAGGTGCTCTATCGGCTGCGCGAGGCCGGTTACCGCGCCTGCCTGGTGGGTGGCGGCGTGCGCGACCTGCTGCTGGGGCGCGAGCCGAAGGACTTTGATGTCGCTACCGACGCCACCCCCGAGCAGGTGCGCGGCCTGTTCCGCAACTGCCGCCTGATCGGGCGCCGCTTTCGGTTGGCGCATGTGCTGTTCGGGCGCGAGATGATCGAGGTCGCGACCTTCCGGGCGCCGCATGACGACGAGTCCGAAGACGAGGGCCAGGTGGCGCTGAGCGAGGAAGGCCGGATCCTCCGCGACAATCGCTACGGCACCATCGAGCAGGATGCGGTGCGCCGCGACTTCACCATCAACGCGCTGTATTACGATATCGAGGATTTCTCGGTGCTGGATTACACCGGCGGGTTCGAGGACCTGCGCGCGGGCGAGCTGCGCCTGATCGGCGCCGATGTCGAGACCCGCCTGCGCGAAGACCCGGTGCGCATGCTGCGGGCGGTCCGCTTCGCCGCCAAGCTGGGTCTGACCATCGCGCCGGAGGTCGAAGCCGGCATCCTTGATCTCGCCTCGCTAATGCAGACGGTAGCCCCGGCGCGGTTGTTCGACGAGGTAATCAAGCTGTTCCACAGCGGCGCGGCGGTCGCCTGCCTGGACGAGCTGGAGCGCCTGGGTCTGTTCGAACCGATGTTCCCCGAGGCCGCGGCATGCTTTGCCGATCCGGACGTCGGCCCGCAGCGCCGCCAGTTCCTGGTCGAGTCGCTGCTGAATACGGACAAACGGATTAATGAGGGGTTGGGTGTGAACCCGGCGTTCCTCTATGCGGCCATCCTCTGGGCTCCGGTGCAACTGGCCGCGGCCAAGCGCATCGCGGATGGCGAACAGGATATTCCGGCCTGGCAGCAAGCCATGGCCGAGGTGCTGGATCGTCAGGTGAAGACGGTCTCCATCCCCAAGCGTTTCAGCCTGATCGTGCGCGAGATCTGGGAATTGCAGGCGCGTCTCGAGCGTCATCGTGGCGGCCGCGCGCTGCGCCTGTTGACCCATCCTCGCTTCCGCGCCGGTTACGACTTTCTCTGCCTGCGTGCCCGCGCCGGCGATGCCAACCCCGAACTGTGCCGCTGGTGGACCGAGCTCCAGGAGCAGGACGAGGCTGGACAGAAGACCATGGCGGGTGCCCCGGGCAAGGGCGCCAAGGGGGAAGGAAAGACCGGTGCCAAGGGCAAATCACGCCGCGGTGGCCGGCGTCGCCGCCGCGGGCGCAAGGACGGTGCCGGCCAGGCCGTCGAGTCGGGCCCGAGCCCGGATGCGGGAGGTGGCGAATGAGCGCGGGCGATCGCGGCGTACAGGCCTTTATCGGGATCGGCGCCAATCTGGGCGATCCCGAGGCCCAGGTGCGCGAATCCTTCGCCCGCCTGGCGAAGGGGCTGCCGAAGACACGCCTGACCGGGCGCTCGCGGATGTTCCGCAATCCGCCGATGGGGCCGCAGGACCAACCCGACTACGTGAACGCGGTGGCTCGTCTGTACACCCGGCTGGAGCCGCTGGAACTGCTGGTGGAGCTGCAGGGCATCGAGTGCGCCTGCGGGCGTGAACGGGACGGCACCCGCTGGGGACCGCGCCGGCTGGACCTGGACCTGCTGCTGTTCGGCGACCAGTCGCTGGATCTTCCCGGCCTGCAGGTGCCACACGCCGGCATCGCCGATCGCGACTTCGTGATCCTGCCGTTGCTGGAGCTGGCCCCGGGGTTGCAAATCCCGGGGATGGGCCCGCTGGAACTCCTGGCGCAGCGCTTTGAGGGCGCGAACCTGATCCCGGTCGCAGAACCGGAGGCCAGCGTGACGGCAGCCGAGGGGCACGGATGAGTCTCGCCGATTTCGATTTCGTCGTGGTAGAGGGCCCGATCGGGGTCGGCAAGTCCAGTCTGGCGAAGCGCCTCGCCGAGCACCTGCAGGCCGAGGGGATCTTCGAGGCGCCGGACGAGAACCCCTTTCTGGATCGCTTCTATCAGGAGCCGGACAAACATGCCCTGGCGACCCAGCTGCATTTTCTGGTGCAGCGTGTGCGTCAGCTGACGCCGGTGGCACAGAAGGGTTTGTTCGAGCAGCGCCATGTCTCCGACTATCTGATGGACAAGGACCCGCTGTTCGCCGAATTGAACCTGCACCCGGACGAGCTGGAGATCTACCGCGAGATGTTCCGGCATCTGCGCGGTGGGCTGCCACGTCCGGACCTGGTGATCTACCTGCAGGCACCGGTGGAGGTGCTGCAGGACCGCATTCGCCGCCGGGCGCGACCGTACGAACGTCACATCGAGGCCGGTTACCTGGAGCGATTGAACGCCGCCTACGCGGAATTCTTCTATCATTTCGAAGGACCGGCGCTCGTGATTGTGAACGCCACCGAGATCGACTGGGTGAACAACCCGGCCGACTTTGACCAGCTGGTGCAGTTCCTGGAACCGATCCAGGGCGGGCGGCACTACTTCAACCCGTTGCCGATCTCGCTCTAAAGCGTTGCAATCCGGACTGCCCGGGAGGTATGAGCATGCGGCCGATTACCGTGAACACCCTGGCCCGGCGCAAGCAGGAGGGCGAGCCAATCGCCTGCCTCACCGCCTATGACGCGGCCTTCGCCGGACTGCTGGATCGCTGCGGCGTCGACGTGATCCTGGTTGGCGATTCGCTCGGCATGGTGGTACAGGGCCACACGACGACCCTGCCGGTGACACTGGACGACATGGTCTACCATGTCGCCAACGTGGCGCGCGGCAGCGAGAACGCCTTGATCATGGCCGACATCCCGTTCCTGGGCGATGTCGATGCGCCCACCGCACTGGCACAGTCCGGGGCGCTGCTGCGTGCCGGGGCCCACATGGTCAAGGTCGAGTGCGGCGCGTTCGAGGTCCCCGTGGTCGAACGTCTGGTTGCCGCCGGGATCCCGGTCTGCGCCCACCTGGGGCTGACCCCGCAGGCGGTCCACCGCTTCGGCGGTCACCGGGTGCAGGGGCGCGACCCGAAGGCCGCGGCGGAGATGGAATCCCTGGCCGCGCGCCTGGAGAACGCGGGGGCACAGGCCCTTCTGCTGGAAGGCATCCCCGAAAGTCTCGCGGATGCGATCGTGCGCAGCGCCGGGGTGCCAGTGATCGGGATTGGCGCCAGCCCGCATTGTGACGGCCAGGTGCTGGTACTGTCGGATGTGCTTGGCCTGACGCCCGAGCCGCCGCGTTTTGCGCGCGACTTCCTCGCCGAGGGAGGCTCCCTGGAGGGCGCGGTACGGGCCTACTGCGAAGCCGTGCGGACGCGGGCCTTCCCCGAATCCGGCGTGCACACCTTCAGTTAACCGCACTTTCCGAAGGACGGAACCCGACCCATGAGAATCCTGCGTGATCGGCCGCAACTGGTGGCCATGCATCGAGAGTGGTCGCGCAAGGGGCGCGGTACCGTGGCCTTGGTGCCCACCATGGGCAACCTGCACGAGGGCCACATGACCCTGATCCGGCATGCCCGGGCGCGCGCCCAGCGGGTGGTGGTGTCGATCTTCGTGAACCCGTTGCAGTTCGACCGTGCCGAGGATCTGGAACGGTATCCGCGCACCCTGGAGGAGGACGCCCGTCTGGCGACCGACGCCGCTGTGGATGCACTGTTCTGTCCCAGCAACGAGGACATGTATCCCGATGACGGTGTGCCCCCTGTGCGCGTGGTTGTCCCGGTGCTGTCCGAGATCCTGGAAGGCGACTACCGCCCTGGGCACTTCGACGGCGTGGCGACCGTGGTGACCAAGCTGTTCAACCTGGTGCGCCCGGACTTGGCCCTGTTCGGCGAGAAGGACTTCCAGCAGTTCAAGCTGATCGAACGCATGGTGCAGGGGCTGGACATCCCGACCCGGGTGGAGGCGGTCCCCACGGTGCGCGAGCGGGACGGATTGGCCTGCAGCTCCCGCAACCAGCAACTGTCGGAAGAGGCACGGGCGGTGGCGCCGGAACTCAAACGGGTGCTGGACGAGGTGGCCATGGTCTGCCGCACGGCGACCATGTTCGATGCCGACCGCATCCCCGAGGTGGAGGGCCGTGCCTGCGACCGGCTGCGCGAGGCGGGGTTTGATCCCGAGTACCTGTCCATTCGCCGTGCGGAGGACCTGATGGAGCCACAAACCGGCGTGCCGCTGGCCGAGCAGGACCTCGTGGTCCTGAGCGCCGCCTGGCTGGACGACGTCCGCCTGATCGACAACGTCCGCACCCGCACCGACTGACTCCGCTGGCTCCCATGAAACAGTTTTTAAGTCATTGTTTTATTGTTTTTAATTGGGCTCTTCTCAAGCGGATTTGGTTGTCAGTTCCAGGCCCAACTGGCGCGCTT
>NZ_JAWLFK010000024.1:34263-38076 GCF_041685615.1 Thioalkalivibrio sp. | reverse complement strand
TTTCAGCGGCCGAGTTCGCGCGAGCGGTCGGCGGCCGCGGCCATGGCCTGGCGCATCAGTTCGCGCAGGTCACCGTCTTCCAGCGCCTGCAGGGCGCGTTCGGTGGTGCCGCCCGGTGAGGTGACGCGGTGGCGCAGTTCGGCGGCGCTCTCATCGCTTTCCGCGGCCAGGCGGGTGGCGCCGGCCAGAGTGCCCAGGGTCAGTTCCAGTGCCGTGTCCGCCGGCAGGCCCAGCGACTGCGCGGCTTCCTGCATCGCCTCGATCATCAGGAATACGTAGGCCGGTCCGCTGCCGGATGTGGCGGTCACGGCGTGCATCTGCTCCTCGTCCTCCACCCAGATTGCGCGGCCCACCGCCTCCAGCAGTCGGGTGGCCGTGGCGCGATCCTCGGGGCCCGCAGTGGGCGCGGCGTAGAGCCCGGTGACCCCGGCGCCGACCAGGGCTGGGGTGTTCGGCATTGCGCGAACCAGGCGTGTGCTGTCGCCCAGCCACCCGGCGAGCTGGGTGGTGGTGATGCCGGCGGCTACGGAGATTACCAGCGGCTGGCCCTGGTTTACCGCGTCGCGCAGGGTCGGGGCCAGCTCCGGCAGGGTCTGCGGCTTGACCGCGAGGACCAGGGTGGCGCTGCTGGCGGCCAGGTCACTCGCGCTGCCGCTCGCCAGCCCGGGGTAGCGGGCCTGCAGGTCGCGCACGCGCTCCGCGCTCTTGTCGGCGATGGCGATAGTTTCGGCGGCGTGACCGGACTGGACCAGCCCCTGGAGCAGGGCCTCGCCCATGTTGCCGGCCCCGACGAAGCCGACCTCGTAGCGGTGTTCCGTCATGCGGACTCCTTGGAATTGGGTTGGCGTGGGCCGAACAGGGCGGTACCGACGCGTACCAGGGTCGCCCCTTCGAGGATCGCGGCCTCGAGGTCGCCGGACATGCCCATGGACAGCGTGTCGAGTGTATGGCCCCGGGCGTTCAGGGTATCGCGCAGGGCGCGCAGGCGTGCAAAGGGTTCGCCCTGGCGCACGGGGTCTTCTTCGGCAGCCGGGATGGCCATCAGGCCGCGCAGTTCGAGGCCCGGAAGATCGCGCACGGCGTCGGCCAGCGCGGCGGTCTCGGCGGGTGCCACGCCGGCCTTCTGCGGCTCTTCGCTGATATTAACCTGCAGGCAGACCTGCAGTGGCGGCAGGCCCGCCGCGCGCTGGTCCGACAGGCGCCGGGCGATGCGTTCGCGGTCGACGGTATGCACCCAGGCGGCGCGCTCGGCCACGGCGCGGGTCTTGTTGCCCTGCAGCGCGCCGATGAAGTGCCACTCGAGTCCGAGCGGTGCCGGAGGCGCCTCCAGGGCGTCGTGCTTGTCCACCAGTTCGGGGACGTAGTTCTCGCCGAAAGCGTCCTGGCCGCAGGCATGCAGGGCGCGGATCTCGTCCGCGCTGCGCGTCTTGCTGACCGCCAGCAGACGGACCGAATCCGGGTCGCGGCCCGCCTCGCGGCAGGCGGCCTCGATGCGGGCCCGAACGGTGCCCAGGGCATGGTCTGGTGTGGTCATTTCCCTATGATATAGTCCGGAAGAACACAAGGTCACCGCGGATTTTCACGCGGCCCTTCATCAAGCGACAGGGCGTGGTGGTTGCGGCTGCCACCCGGGTGCTGACGCGCCTTGGCGTGGCGCCCGACAACAGGGGGATGCATGGATATCACGCAGTTGCTGGCCTTTTCGGTCAAGAACGGGGCCTCGGACCTGCACATCTCCGCCGGCATGCCGCCGATGGTGCGCATCGACGGCGACATGCGCCGCGTGAACGTGCCGGTCATGGACCACAAGGAGGTCCAGGGCCTGATCTACGACATCATGAACGACCGCCAGCGCAAGGACTACGAGGAGTTCCTGGAGACGGACTTCTCGTTCGAGGTTTCGGGGCTGGCCCGCTTCCGTGTCAACGCCTTCAACCAGGACCGCGGTGCGGCGGCGGTCTTCCGCACCATCCCCTCCAAGGTCCTGACCCTCGAGGAACTCGGCGCCCCGCGCGCCTTCGAGGAGATCTCGAACTACCCGCGCGGCATCGTGCTGGTGACCGGGCCGACCGGTTCGGGCAAGTCGACCACGCTGGCGGGTATGGTCAACCACCGCAACGAGAACGACTACGGACACATCCTCACCATCGAGGACCCGATCGAGTTCGTGCACGAATCGAAGAAGTCGCTGGTCAACCAGCGCGAGGTGCATCGTGACACCCACGGCTTTTCCGAGGCCCTGCGCTCGGCCCTGCGCGAGGATCCGGACACCATCCTGGTCGGGGAGCTGCGTGATCTCGAGACCATCCGCCTGGCCCTGACCGCGGCCGAGACCGGCCACCTGGTGTTCGGCACCCTGCACACCAGCTCCGCGGCCAAGACCATCGACCGTATCGTCGACGTGTTCCCGGCGGCCGAAAAGGACATGGTGCGCGCGATGCTGTCCGAGTCGCTGCGCGCGGTCATCGCCCAGACCCTGATGAAGAAGATCGGCGGCGGGCGTATCGCCGCGCACGAGATCATGCTCGGCACGCCGGCGATCCGGAACCTGATCCGCGAGAACAAGATCGCGCAGATGTACTCGACGATCCAGACCAGCGCCGGTACCGGCATGCAGACGCTGGACCAGTGCCTGAAGGACATGCTCGCCCAGGGTGTGATCAGCCGCGAGGACGCGCGGCGAAAGGCCGCCAACCCCGATTCCATCTGACCAGAACCCCTCGGACCGGTATGAGCGCCGCAGCGGGAAGCAACGGAGAACGCCATGGATCGTGACAAGGCGATCAAGTACATGCATGACCTGCTGCGGGCCCTGGTGGAACGGGACGGGTCGGATCTGTTCATTACGGTAGGAATGCCGCCGGCGGCCAAGATCGACGGCCGGGTGGTGCCGATGACCGAACAGAAGCTGACGCCTTCGCATACCCAGGCGCTGGTACGTTCGCTGATGAACGACAAGCAGTCGGCCGAGTTCGAACGCCACCAGGAGTGCAACTTCGCGATCGGCCTGCAGGGCGTGTCGCGCTTCCGCGTGAACGTCTTCACCCAGCGCGGCAGCCCCGGCATGGTGCTGCGAACGATCAACTCGGTGATCCCGAAATTCGAGGACATCCAGATGCCGCCGCAACTGGAGAAGATCACCCAGGAGCGGCGCGGTCTGGTGATCTTCGTCGGCGGTACCGGGTCGGGCAAGTCGACCTCGCTGGCGGCGATGATCGGCTACCGCAACCGCACGATGCCGGACCACATCGTCACCATCGAGGACCCGATCGAGTTCGTCCACGAGCACGACAAGAGCATCATCACCCAGCGCGAGGTCGGGGTGGACACCGAGAACTACGAGATCGCGCTGAAGAACACCCTGCGCCAGGCCCCGGACGTGATCCTGATCGGCGAGATCCGCGACCGCGAGACCATGGACTACGGCATCGCCTTCGCCGAGACCGGGCATTTGTGCCTCTCCACCCTGCATGCCAACAGCACCAACCAGGCGCTGGACCGCATCATCAACTTCTTCCCCGAGGACCGGCGCGAGCAGCTGCTGATGGACCTGTCGCTGAACCTCAAGGCGGTGATCTCGCAGCGACTGGTGCGCAAGGAGAGCGGCGAGGGCCGGGTGCCGGCGGTGGAGATCATGATCAACACCCCGCTGATGTCCGACCTGATCCTGAAGGGCGAGGTGCACGATATGAAGGAATTGATGTCGCGCTCGCGCGAGCAGGGCATGCAGACCTTCGATCAGGCCCTGTTCGATCTCTACGAGAATCGCCAGATCAGCTACGACGAGGCCCTGCGCAATGCCGACTCGGTCAA
>NZ_JAWLFK010000024.1:0-34163 GCF_041685615.1 Thioalkalivibrio sp. | reverse complement strand
GTCGCGATGGTCATCCGCTTTATCCGGGTCGCCATCCCGACCATCGAGCAACTCGGGCTGCCCGACGTGCTCAAGCAGTTTGTGGCCCACAACGACGGGCTGATCCTGATCGTCGGCGCTACCGGTACCGGGAAGTCGACCACGCTGGCGTCGATGATCGACCACCGCAACACCAACCAGAGCGGGCACATCCTCACGGTCGAGGACCCCATCGAGTTCCTGTTCTCGCACAAGCGTTCCATCGTCGGTCAGCGCGAGGTGGGGATCGATACCCCGAGCTACGACCATGCCCTGCAGGAGGGGATGCGCGAGGCCCCGGACGTGATCATGGTGGGCGAGGTCCGCTCGCGCGAGACCATGCGTGCGGCGCTGACCTATGCCGATACCGGCCATCTGGTGCTGACCACCCTGCATGCGACCAACGCCACCCAGGCTCTCGACCGGGTCATCAACCTGTTCCCGGAAGACAACCGCCCGCAGATCCTGTCGGACCTGTCGCTGAACTTGCGTGCCATCGTGGCCCAGCGCCTGCTTCAGACCAAGGATGGCCGCCGCGTGGCCGCGCTGGAGATCCTGATCAACACGTCCTATATCGCGGAGCTGATCCGGGACGAGAAGATCAGCGAGATCAAGGAGGTTATGGCCAAGGGTGGCTCCGTGGGCATGCAGACCTTTGATCAGGCGATCGTCAAGCTGTTCAAGACCGGGGACGTGATGCTGGACGAGGCCCTGAACAAGGCGGACTCGCGTGCCGATCTCGAGTGGCGCCTGAACTTCGGGGGCGGCGTCTCCTCGGCCGACGAGACCGAGGAAGAACTCAAGCTCCCCGACAAGTAGGCCGGGCCCCGCATCGCGCGGCGCAGTCTCCGCCCGGCGCCGGTTTCAGGCACGTTCCGGCGCCGGGAAGACGTCGCCGGACGCGAACACCGGACCATCCACGCAGACCCGCTTCATCGCGACCCCGTCCGGGGTGCGCACCGGCACCGTGCAGCCGGCGCAGCCGCCCACCGCGCAGGCCATGAACTCCTCCAGTGACACCTGGCAGGGCAGGTCGAATTCCGCCGCCAGTCCGGCGCAGGCCTCGAGCATCGGGTGGGGGCCGCAGGCGAAGATCTCGACCTGGTCGCGCTCTTCCGGCGCGAGCCCGGCCAGCCAGGCGCGCCCCAGGTCGGTCACGAAGCCGTCGAAGGCACCCGACAGTCCGGCCTTCGAGGTCAGCCGGCAGGCGACCCCCCAGTCCTCCAGCAGCGGCAGGGTGGCGATCGCCCCGTCCGGCAGCCCCCGCCACAGGATCTCGGAGGGGCGTGCGTGGAACGGGAACGGGACCTCGGAACCCAGAATCGCGTGGGTTTGCCCCGCCTCGCCCTGCAGGTGCAGGCGGTGGGCCAGAAAGATCATCGGCGGGATACCGACCCCGCCCCCCAGCAGCAGCCGCTTCGGCCGCTCCGGATGCAGGCGGAAGGGCTGGCCGATGGGCCCCAGCACGCTCAGGGCGTCACCCTTGCCCTGTTGCGAGAGGGCGCGGGTGCCGTCCCCCACCACCTTGTAGAGGAACTCCACCCAGCCAGCTTCGCGATCGACACGCTGGATCGACAGGGGACGCCGCATCGGCAGGCGCGGGGCGCACTGTAGATGGGCGAACTGCCCGGGCTCCGCCGCTTGGGCGCATTCGGGAGCGGAGATCCGCAGGATCCACTGATCTGCCCCGGCATCATGGTGGTCGAGGATGCGGCCCTCTTCCTGGAAGATCGTGCCGCGATGGGCACGGGCATGGGGGGCGGGGGCGGTCATGCGGTGTCCTCGCTGGGCCGGGTCCAGACCGGACGTCCGGCGACCCAGGTCTCGCGGACCTGTCCGGAGAAGGTCCAGTTGAAGAAGGGGGTGTTGTGCCCGGCGCTCAGCCAGTCCTCGCGGCGGACCTCCTGCATCGCCGCAGGATCCCAGAGCACGAAGTCGGCGCGGGCGCCCGGGGTCAGGTGTCCCTGGGCAAAGCCGAGGATCCCCGCCGGTCCGGTGGTGACCCGGGCCAGCGCCTCGTGCAGGCTCAACAGTCCATCCTCGACCAGGCGCAGCGTCAGCGGCAGCAGGGTCTCCAGGGCCGAGATGCCGGCCTCGGTGCCGGCGAACGGGCCCAGCTTGCTGTCGGGCTCGTGTGGCTGGTGATCGGAGCAGATCGCGCTGATTTCGCCGCGGGCGATCGCCGCGCGCAGTCCGTCGCGGTCGCGCTGGCTGCGCAGGGGCGGGATCACGTGGCAGTTCGGATCATATTCCGCGACGTCCACCTCGGTCAGGAACAACTGGTGGGCGGCGACATCCGCGCTGACCGGCAGGCCCTCGGCGCGCGCCTTGGCGATCATCTCGGCGCCGCGCCGGGTCGACAGCCGCGCCACGTGGACCCGCGCGCCGGTCTGTTCGACCAGCGCGAGGATGGCGCCCAGTGCGGCCGTCTCGGCGGCCTCCGGGATACCGGCCAGCCCCAGACGGGTGGAGACCGCGCCCTCGTGCATGCAGCCGGAGCCGGTCAGGGCCGGGTCCTGGGCTGACAGCACGATGGTCAGGCCGAAGGTGGTGGCGTATTCCAGTGCTCGGCGCAGCACGAGCAGGCTGGCCAGCGGCTTGCTCGCGTTGCTGACCCCGCGCGCGCCGGCGTTCATCAGAGCGGCCATCTCGGCGAGTTGCTGGCCCTCCAGCTGATGGGTGAGCGCTCCGAGTACGTAGACCCGCACGCCGCAGGCCTGGCGGGCGCGGCGATTGATCAGCTCGATCTCGGCGGGCGAGTCGATCGGCGGTTCGGTATCCGGTGGGACGACCAGACTGGTAATTCCGCCACTGGCCGCCGCCCGGGTCTCGCTGGCAACCGTGGCCTTGTGCTCCTGGCCCGGTTCGCGCAGGCGCGCCGCGAGGTCGATCAGGCCGGGGATCAGCCACAGCCCGCTGGCGTCGATGCGCCGGCGGGGTTCAAAGCCGTCCGGTGCCTGCCCCCGGGCGAGGATCTCGCTGCCCTGCACGCACAGCGACCCGATCGTGTCGAAGCCGTCCACCGGATCGAGGATACGTGCGTTCTCGATCAGCACGCTCATGCCTGGTGAGCCCCCATGACCATCGACATCACCGCCATGCGTACCGAGATCCCGTAGGTCACCTGTTCCAGAATCACCGAGTGGGGCCCGTCGGCCACCGCGGATTCGATCTCCACCCCGCGGTTGGCGGGGCCGGGATGCATGACCAGGCAGGTCGGGTGCGCCAGCTGCAGCCGCCGCGAGGTGAGGCCGAACAGCTGATAGTACTCGTGCTCGGAGGGGAGGTGGGCATGCTCCATACGCTCGCGCTGCAGGCGCAGCATGATGATGACGTCGACGTCCTTCAGCCCTGCGTCGAGGTCGTTGTAGACATGCACCCCGAGTTGATCGACATTCGCCGGCAACAGCGAACAGGGTGCGACCACCCGCACCTCGCCCGTCTGCAGGATATTCAGGGCATGGATCTGCGAGCGCGCGACGCGCGAGTGCAGGATGTCGCCGACGATCGCGACCTTCAGCTTGGTGAAGTCGCCCTTGTGGCGGCGGATGGTGAACATATCCAGGAGCGCCTGGGTCGGGTGCGCGTGGCGGCCGTCGCCGGCGTTCAGCACGCTGATGCCCGGGGCCACATGGCGGGCAATGAAGTGCGCGGTGCCGCTCTCCTCGTGGCGTACCACGAACATGTCGACGTTCATTGCCTCGATGTTGCGCAGGGTGTCCAGCAGGCTCTCGCCCTTCACCGCCGAGGAGGTGTTGATGTTCACGTTCAGCACGTCCGCGGAGAGGCGCTTGGCGGCCAGTTCGAAGGTGGTGCGGGTGCGGGTGCTGGCCTCGAAGAACAGGTTGACGATGGTCTTGCCGCGCAGCAGCGGGACCTTCTTCACCGCCTTCTCGTTCATGTTGGCGAACGACTCGGCGGTATCGAGGATCTCGGTCAACAGCTCCCGGTTCAGGCCCTCGATGGTCAGCATGTGACGCAGCTGGCCGTCGTCGGTCAGCTGCAGGCGGTTGGGCAGCGGGCCCGGCTCGGGCAGGCGCGCGCCGGGGTGGGCGATCAGGGTCTCGGTCATCCGTCGTGATTCCGGTGGCTCAGGCCTCGAGGTCCTCGGGGTCGATGGCCACCCGTTCCAGGCGTAGCGGCTCGGGACCCCGCAGCTTGATTTGTTCGGTCTGGCCCAACTCCATGTGGGCGCCGACAATCGCGGCCTCAATCGGCAGTTCCCGGCCGTCGCGCTCGACCAGCGCCGCCAGCGTCACCGAGGCCGGACGGCCGTAGTCGAACAGCTCGTTCAGGGCCGCGCGGATGGTGCGCCCGGTGAACAGCACGTCATCCACCAGCAGCACGTGTTCGCCATCCAGATCTTCCGGCAGTTCCGACGGCCGCACCTGCGGGTGCATGCCGATGCGCGAGAAGTCGTCGCGGTAGAAGCTGATGTCCAGCTTGCCCAGTGGGCGTTCCACCCCCAGGCGCTCGCGCAGGTGCTCCGCGATCCAGACCCCGCCGGAGTGGATGCCGACCACGATGGGCTGCTCGATCCCGTGGGTCTGGAGGTAGTGGCGGGCCTGTTCGGCCATGTCGTCGAGCAGGGTCGGGACGTCCGGCGTCATGATGCGTTCTCCAGAAACCAGCCTTCGAGGATGACCGCGGCGGCATGGGCGTCCAGCCCCGGGTCGTGGCGTCCCGGCCGACGGCGTTCGCGGGCCAGGTGGGATGTCAGGTGCTCGTCGCACCAGTATACCGGTTGCCGGTAGCGTTCTTCGAGGGTGCGGGCGAAGCCCCGGATGCGCCGCGCCAGCGGGGTGGGCTTTCCGTCGGCCTGGGTCGGCCAGCCGACCACAAAGCCCTCCGGGGCCCATTCCGTCACCAGTGCGTCGATCGTGGGCCACAGGTCCGGTGCATCGCGGGCGAGCGTGCGCAGGCCGCGGGCCGAACCGGTCAGTTCTTCGCCAACCGCCACCCCGATCCGGCGTCGCCCGTAGTCGAACGCCAGCAGCCCCACGGTCAGGCGTGTCCGGAAGCCGAACTGATCAGGTTGACGTCGATGCCGATCAGTTCGGCGGCGGCGCGCCAGCGCTCGGCGCTGGGGTGATCAAACAGGATGTCGGCGTCGGCGCGGGCCGTCAGCCAGGCATTCTCGGCCAGCTCGCTTTCCAGTTGCCCGGGCCCCCAGCCCGCATGGCCCAGCGCGATCAGGACCCGGCGCGGGCCGCGGCCCGCATTGATCGCCTCGAGGATGTCGCGCGAGGTGGTCAGCACGATGGAGTCGGTGATGGGCTGGCTGCCACGCCAGGTCTGCTCGGCGGAGTGGAGCACGAAACCATGTTCCGGCTGTACCGGGCCGCCGCGGTAGACCGGAATCTCCGGCAGATCCTCGCCGGGTTCCAGCTCCACGTGCTCCAGCAGTTCGTGCAGCGAAAACTCGGTGGGCTGGTTGATCACCAGGCCCAGCGCACCTTCTTCGTCGTGATCGCAGATGTAGGTGACCGCATGGCTGAAGTAACCGTCATTCAGGGTCGGCATGGCGATCAGGAAGTGATCGCGCAGGCTTTCGGGCTCATGGCGGGCGGTCGCGGGCTTCATGCGACCAGTATCGATGCTGATCCGGCCGGTCGCAAGGAAAGCGGCCGGGTTCGTCCGATCCGTCAGCGGATCTGTTCCATCTGGTCGCGGCGGAAGGCCCAAGTGCGGGTGATGACCAGTTCGTCGTATTCCTCGCGCATCGCGTCGGTGAAGGGCGCGTACGGGGCCGCGAGTTCCACGATGCGGATGGCGGCCTGATCCAGGACCGGTTCCCCGGAACTGCGGGCGACTTCGATATCGAGCAGTTCGCCCTCCGGATTGATGCGCACCGACAGGACCAGGGTTCCGGACAGGCCCCGGCGCCGCGCTTCGTCCGGATAGTTCAGGTTGCCGAGACGCTCGACCTTGTTGATCCAGGCCTGCAGGTAGGCGGCTTCGGGGGCGCTGCGCGCGGCGAGGGTGTCCAGATACCGTGTGCGGCTGGCCCGGGTCGAGAACGTCTGGCGTTCCTCGGCGGGAGCGGCGCGGGCGCTCTCCAGGCCGCGGTTCATGAGTGTCGCGGCGGAGGGTCGGTCCTCGGCATCGGGGGTCTCGAGCGGCTCGGGCTCGGCGACCTTGGGCGGTGCGGCGCGCTCGTCCGGGGTGTCGGCGGTGACCTGATCGGGTTCCGGCTCGGGTTCCGGCTGCGCCGGGTCCATGACCAGCGGGCCGGCCTCCGGCAATGGTGCGTCCAGGCCCTCCGGCTCGGGCTCGCCGACGCCGGCATCTTCCGCCTCCGGGGCCCGGGCCTCCTGGACCTCCTCGCCCTCGCCGCTGGCGGCCTGATCCTCGGTGGCGATGTGCTCGATCTCCTCGTCCAGCTCCGGTGGCGGCGCGTCGGGGTCGGTGACCCAGGTGATGTCCAGGGGCTCGCGGGTGGGGCTTTCGATCGGATCGACCGCAAAACCGATCCCCAGGATGATCAGCGCGTGTGCGACCACCGCAAGAAAGATCATGGTTCCCAGGTGGTCCTGCGCCCGGGGCGACTCCGGCGGAGGGGCGCCGGGCGTGGCGGGACTCGTCATGCCGCCCCCGGCCCGCGATCGGCGTTCACACGCCCGGGTCCCGCCGGGTGGCGGGGTCCGCGGGTGTTATGAACTGGGGTTGGACTTGCGGACATGACGCTGGATTCGCGGATCGGCTAGGACCTGGGTGGTCAGTATACCGGTCAGGCTGCCCGTGATCAGGGCCGCGAGCAACAACGGCGGCAGCACCAGCGGCAGCTTGGGGTGCGGGATGATGAGTGCCCAGGCCAGCAGAAACTGCCCGGTGATGTGGCCCATGGCGGCCGCAATGGCCAGCCCCACGGGCCCGACATGCCGGGGTGTGAAGGGCCGCAGCGCGGCCAGCAGGACCAGGCTTGCGACGGCCCCGGCCAGCGAGAGCCAGAAGGCGGGGCTCAGCAGGGTCCCCAGCAGCAGGCTGCTGCCAACCACCCGGATCAGCGTGACCGCGACGGCCGCGCGCCAGCCGAGGACCAGCAAGGTGATCAGGGTGACGATGTTGGCTAGCCCCGGCTTGATACCGGGGATCGGGCTGGGGATCGCGGCCTCCAGGATCTGGATGCCGATTGCGATGGCAGCCAGTGCGGCGATGGCGCGGTCTCGGGCGTCGCTGCCGGCCCGTGGATCGCCGGCCGAGATCCCCATGTCAGTAATGCATGCTGTCGAAGCCCGGTTCCGTGCCCAGGACCTGCAGGGTCAGCCGGTTGGGCAGGCTGACCGCCACCTCGCCGTGGGCCTGCAGCCAGCCACTGGCCTCGCAGATGTCCTGGCGCCCGGGCGACTCGGCGCAGCGCGCCCGGCCGGGTTCGATCTCGACGCGGGTAATGCCGGCCGGCCCTCGGATCTCAAGGACTCGGGCCCGGTCCAGAGGCTCGTGGCGGGGTTCGGTCCCGGCCTGGCTGATGACCAGCGCCCGTGCATCCCCCGAAGGACCGTAGGCCAGCCCGAAGGCCGCGAGCACGATCCCCGCGGCCAGGGAGCCGATCAGGGTGTCGCCCCAGCGCAGCAGGCCGCCGTTCACGGCAGTTCGCGCACCACGAGCGGTTCCTGGTCGGGGCCGGTCTGGACGCGCTCGGCCAGGGTGGGCGTGGCCTCGATGTGGTCTTCCAGCACCACAAGCGCGTGCTCGACA
Organism: Thioalkalivibrio sp.; assembly: GCF_041685615.1. Classification (GTDB taxonomy): domain Bacteria; phylum Pseudomonadota; class Gammaproteobacteria; order Ectothiorhodospirales; family Ectothiorhodospiraceae; genus Thioalkalivibrio. The sequence continues at coordinate 26,447 of NZ_JAWLFK010000024.1, read as the reverse complement.
CCCATCTTGCGGGCATATTCCGGCCACGCGTCCGGCCCGGCGATCATCAGGGTGGTGGCGGCGGCATCGGCCAGGGCCGGGTCCTGGTGGAGCACGGTGGCGCTGTCGACGCCCCGGCTCGGGCGGCCGGTGCGCGGGTCGATCACGTGGTGGATGCGTTCGCCCTCCCAGTCGTAGCTGCGCTCGTAGTCGCCGGAGGTGAACAGGGCCTCGCCGGCGTCCAGTTCGATGCTGCCGAGTACGCCGCCATGGGGGTGGCGGATGCCGACACGCCATGGCCGTCCCTGCGGGCGTCCCAGGGTCATCAGGTCACCACCGGCGTTGAAGATCGCGGCCTTCACCCCCTGTTCCGCGAGCAGTTCCAGCACACGTTCCACCGCCATCCCCTTGGCCAGGCCGCCAAAGTCGAGCTGCAGGTCCGGGTGGGTGCCGCGCAGGCGGACCCCGCTGCGCTCGATGTCCTGCATGCGGGGCGGGTCGTCCAGCAGCTCGGCCAGGGTGTCGTCATCCGGTGGAGGGCCTTCGGGTTCGTCCTGATGGAAACCCCAGGCGGCGACCAGCTTGCCCAGGGCGGGGTTGAACAGGCCGTCGCTCAGGGTCTCCATCTCACGGCCGCGCTCGATCAGCGGGAGCACGGAGGGCGGGGCGCTGAATTCCCCCTGCAGGGCCAGCAACTCGTTGGTACGGCCAAGCGACCCGGGTTCCCAGGCATGCCAGGAGGTATGCAGGATCTCCAGCTCCTCCTGGACGGCGGTTTCGATGGCCTCCACGTCGTACTCGCCGGCGGGGTAGAGGCTGAGGTCCACCAGGGTCCCGAAGGCGTAGAAACCCAGCTGTTCCGTATCCGGTTCTTCGCGGCCACAGGCGGCCAGCAGGGCGGTTGCGAGGAGCAGAAGCAGGGTGCGGGTCATCACGAGGCGCATGCCGGTCATCCTTCGATCGCGCGGGTGAGGTAGTCAATGTACTGTCCGGCCAGATCGTGCCCGCCGGCGGCGTCCAGCTCGCGCACGCCGGTGGGGCTGGTGACGTTGATCTCGGTCAGGTAGTCGCCGATTACGTCGATGCCGACAAAATCCAGGCCGCGGGCCCGGAGCTCCGGGGCGATCTCGCGGCAGATCCAGCGATCGCGGTCAGTCAGTGGCTGGGTCACCCCGTGTCCCCCGGCGGCCAGGTTGGCGCGGCTCTCGCCGGCGGCCGGGATGCGCGCCAGGGCGTGTGCGTAGGGTTCGCCCCCGATCAGGATGATGCGCTTGTCGCCGGCGGTGTACTCGGGCAGGAAGCGCTGGGCGACCACGCTGCGCTGGTCGAATTCGGTGATGGTCTCGAGGATCACCGAGGTGTTCGGGTCGTCCTGGCGGACCCGGAATATCGAGGCCCCGCCCATGCCGTCCAGGGGCTTGACCACGATATCGCCCTGGGCCTCGAGGAAGGTGCGGATCCGGCTGCGGTCGCGGGTGATCAGCGTGGGTGGGCAGCACTGCGGGAAGTGGGCGGTAAAGGCCTTCTCGTTGACGTCGCGCAATGCCTGCGGGCGGTTCGATACGCGCACGCCCTCGCGCTCGGCGAGATCGAGGGCGTAGGTGGCGTAGATGTACTCCAGGTCGAACGGCGGATCCTTGCGCATCAGCAGCAGATCGAAGCGCGCCACCGGCCCGGTCTCCGCAGCGCCCAGGGTGAAAAAGTCCTCGCGCTGGTCGCGCACCTCGATCGGGCGGCTGCGCGCGGCGGCGCGGCCCTCCTCGATCCAGAGGTCGGCCGGTTCCAGATAGTGCAGACGGTGCCCGCGAGCCTGCGCCGCCAGCATCATCGCGAAGGTGGTGTCCTTCCAGGGTTTGATGCCGGGGACCGGGTCCATCAGGATGGCAATGGTATGGGCCACGTTGCCTCGTGCGTGCGGGATGTCCGGGGGAGTATGCCACGCCGGCCGGGGGTGGCGCGGCCCTGCGCGCCCGGCGCATTGTGGCGGACGCGATGCAATATCATGGCGTGCTGTTTGTCACGCGGCCCCGCATCCGCTAGATTCGGGGCGAAATGACCTCAGGGGGAGAAGGTGTCTAACGCGCTTGCCGAAGCGGACTCGGCCACCGAGTTTCAGGGGCTCAAGGTCATGGTGATCGACGACAGCAAGACCATTCGGCGCACCGCCGAGTCCTTGCTGCAGAAGCACGGGGCCGAGGTCGTGACTGCCGTGGATGGTTTCGAGGCGCTGTCCAAGGTTGCCCAGTCGCGTCCGGACATTATCTTTATCGATGTCATGATGCCGCGTCTGGATGGCTACCAGACCTGCGCCCTGATCAAGAACAACAAGCAGTTTCGCGCCACGCCGATCATCATGCTGTCGAGCAAGGACAGCGTGTTCGACAAGGCGAAGGGCCGCGTTGTGGGGTCGGAGGACTACCTCACCAAGCCTTTCACCAGGGACGACCTCCTGGGTGCCATGCGTCAGTACGCCAGCCCCTCGGCATGACGCACCCCGTCACATCAACCAAGGAAAGACGAACCCCATGGCCCGCATTCTGATCGTTGACGATTCGCCGACCGAGATCCACGTGCTGCGCTCCATGCTCGAGAAAAACGGGCACTCGGTGACGACGGCCGAAAGTGGCGAGGACGGGGTCGCGGCCGCCAAGTCGCAGGTCCCGGATCTGGTGCTGATGGATGTCGTGATGCCCGGTTTGAACGGCTTCCAGGCGACGCGTCAGTTGTCCCAGGCCGAGGAGACGGCGCATGTGCCGGTGGTCGTGGTCAGCACCAAGGATCAGGCAACCGACCGGGTGTGGGCGATGCGGCAGGGGGCCCGGGACTACATCACCAAGCCGGTGGTCGAGAAGAATCTGCTGGAAACCATCGGGAAGTACTTGTCGGCATGAAGACCGACCTGTCCACGCCGTATGCGCTGATCGCGAGCCTTGATCGCGAAGGGCGCCGCGTCAATCGCGAGCTGCGGCGGGACATTGGTACTGGCTGGCGCGGCGTGCTGCTGCGCGTGGGGGATTTCCGCTTCCTGGTCGACATGGACTCGATCGCCGAGGTCGCCGACCCGATGACGCTCACGCGTGTCCCGCTGGCGGATTCCGCCGTGCTGGGCGTGGGCAACCTGCGCGGACTGGTGCTGCCGGTGTTCGACATGGGCCAGCTGTTGCTGGACCGTCCGCTGCCGGAGGATGCGAGCGGGCAGCGGATCGTGGTGGCGCCGCAGGGCCAGGGCATGGCCGGGCTGCTGGTCAGCCAGGTCGAGGGCATGCGCCGCTGCATCCCGTCCCAGCGCCGACTGGAGGTCTCGGTCCCCGAGGCCGTCCGACCCTTTATTACTGGCGGGTTCGATCTCGGGCACCGGTTGCATCCGGTGCTGGACCTGGACCTGCTGCTGAATGACAACAATCGCTTTACCGGTACGGGCTTGGCCGGTACATCCAATAGCGAACAGTCCGCAGCCGCCGTCGGATGACGCGGGTCGCGGGGCTGCGACAGGGGGTATGAACTGATGGGATCGAGTCGTCGCGCACGTAATCTTGTCCTCGGGGGGTTGCTGGTGCTGGCCCTGATCGCGACTGGCGGGGCCTTCACCTACCACGAGTACGAACAGAGTCAGTACCGCGACCGCATCGCGCTGGCCAACGACCTGCGCCTGCTGTCACAGCGGCTGGCCACCAGTTCACTGGAGGCGGCCTCCGGCTCCGAGGAGGCGTTCAGCGATCTGCAGTCCCTGCGTGACGAGTTTGCGGACCGGCTGGCGCGGATCCGCGAGGGGGGCGAAGGGCTTCAGCCGCTGCCCGAACCCCTGCACGAGGACATCGCCACGGTGGACCGCGAGTGGGCGGCCTACCGGGAAGACATCAACACGGTCATCCTTGGACGCTCGGATATTCAGCTGATCACCGAGTTTTCCGACGCGGTGGCGTCTTTCTCGCCCGAGCTCTCGAGCCTGTCCGATGATGTCGTGCGACGCATGACCCAGATCGGCGAACCGCCCGAGCAGGTCTACGTGGCGGCGCGCCAGACCATGTTGATCCAGCGTATTACCAACAGCCTGGGACAGGTGCTTCAGGGCGGCGCCGAGGCGGCCACCGCGATCGAGCGTTTCGAGCGCGACGCGACGCTGTACGGGCGCGTGCTGGACGGCCTGATCGAAGGCTTCGATCCCCTGGGCGTCGAACAGGTCGATGACGCGCAGGCCCGTGAACTGCTGCAGGAGATCGCCACCTTGTTCGTGGCCTTCAGCGAGGCGGTGGAGGGTGTTCTGGATACCTCGACCCAGGTGTTCGAGGTCAATGCGGCCGCCTCCAGCGTCGAGGCCAGCAGTGGCGCCATGCTGGAGACTACCAGCGAGTTCGAGAACGCGATTACCCGGGAGGCTGACCGCGCGGGCGTGATCGCGCTGATCGGGTTCGGCTTCGGCGGGCTTGCGCTGCTCCTGCTGATCGCGATGGGGCTGTTCCTCTACCGCGATACCAGGCGCGAGCTGGCCGAGACCGAGGCGCAGAATGAACGCAACCAGCAGGCGATCCTGCGCCTGCTGGACGAAATGATGAATCTGGCGGATGGCGACCTCACCGTGAACGCGACGGTGACCGAGGACTTTACCGGCGCCATCGCGGACTCGATGAACTACGCCATCGAGAACCTGCGTACCCTGGTCGCGACCATCAACACGGTGGCCGCGGACATCAGCGAGTCCTCCGCTACTACCCGTTCCCAGGTGCTCGGCCTGGCCGAGAAGTCGGAAGAGCAGGCCCGCGAGATCCAGCGCGCGGACGACGCGATCGACGAGGTGTCGCGCTCGGTCGACAAGGTTGCCCAGGACGCCGAGCAGTCGGCCTCCGTGGCCCGTCACTCGGTGGAGATCGCATCCCGCGGGGCGGGCACCGTGCGCCGTTCCATCGAGGGGATGGACAGCATCCGCGAGCAGATCCAGGAGACGGCGAAGCGCATCAAGCGCCTGGGCGAGTCGTCGCAGGAGATCGGCGACATCATCGGCCTGATCAACGACATCGCCGAGCAGACCAACGTGCTGGCGCTGAACGCGGCGATCCAGGCCTCGGCCGCGGGCGAGGCCGGCCGGGGCTTCGCGGTGGTCGCCGACGAGGTCCAGCGCCTCGCGGAACGCTCCTCCAGTGCAACCCGTCAGGTCGAGGGGCTGGTCAAGGCCATCCAGGCGGATACCAGCGAGGCCGTGAGTTCCATGGAGCAGAGTACCGCCAACGTGGTGCAGGGGGCCGAGCTGGCCCAGGCTGCGGGCGAGGCGCTGTCCGAAATCGAGCAGGTCTCCGCCGACCTGGCGGACCTGATCGACGGCATCTCCTCCTCGGCGCGCAAGCAGTCCGAGATGGCGCAGGACGTGACGTCCATCATGGCCCAGATTCGCGAGATCACGTCCGAGACCACGCAGGGGACCCAGTCCACTGCGGCGGCGATCGGCGATCTGACCCAGCTCTCGGCCCAGCTGCAGTCCTCGGTGTCGGACTTCAAGCTCCCTGAGCCGGAAGGTCGTGCCGATACCCTTGGCGGCCCCTCCGACGAGGCGGACCCCGACCCTGACTCCGGCGCACCGCCCTCCGACGAACAGCGGGCCTGACGGCGGACGCGGCCAATGGAATCCAGCGCACTGAACTGGGTCCGTGACGAGCTCGACAAGCTGTTTGTCGAGGTCCAGGACGCTTTGCGGCGGTATTCCGACGACCCGGCCTGTGGCGACTGCCTGGCCGAGGCTCGCAGCCGGGTCGAACAGATCCGCAACACCCTGGTCATGGTTCAGGTCGAGAGCGTGGTCCTGATCCTCGACGAGATGCTGCAGGTTCTGGATGAGCTCCAGCAAGCTGACGAGCCGAACGTGGCGGCCATCGAGCCCCTGCTGCGCGCCTCCCTGCAACTCCCGGACTACCTCGAAAACGAAGGCGATGGCGAGCTGCCCTCGCCGATGATCCTGGTGCCCCTGCTCAACGAGCTACGCAGCAGTCGTGGCGCCTCGTTGTTGCTGGATGTCGCGGCGCTGATGCCGGACCCGCAGGCCGTCGACGACGAACGCGTCGGATCCGGCGGCGAGGTGCCGGATCCGGCCTCGCGTATCCCGGTCCTGCAACAGGCGCGGCGCCGTTTTCAGCGTGACCTTCTGGAACTGGTTCGGGGCGAGGATGTGCTCGAGCCGGCCGCGCGGATGCAGGCGACTGCCCGTGTGGTCGAGGAGGCGCTTCCGGCTGGCGAGGCGCGGCGCCTGTTCTGGGTCGCCGGGGCGATGCTCGAGGCGGTCGCGCAGGGCGGTATCGAGACCGATACCGACGTCCGGCGCCTGGTGGGGCGAGTCGATCGTGAACTCGGGCGCTACCTCAATATTCTGACGGCCCATGTGGAGGCCGGTGATCCTGGGCCGGAACCCGACTACGATGCGCCGTCCGACCTGATCAAGACCCTGCTGTTTCACGTCGCCTGTGCTGCCTCGGAGGGGGAACAGACCCTCGCTGTGCGCGAGGTCTTCGGTCTCGATCAGCTGAGTCTGGAGGAAGGTGGCAGTGGCGTGGGCGGTTCGGTGTACGACAACCTGCGCCAGGCACTGGAAGACGACCTTGCCGAGGTGCGCGAGCGGCTGGATGTGCTGATGCGTTCCCCAGTGCGTGGGCCCGAAGATCTCGCCAGCCTGCGCGAGCAGGTCGAACGCATCGGCTCGACGCTCAGCCTCCTGGGGCTGGACGCCGGGCAGGAGCACACCGACGCGTTGACCGCCTCGCTGACGCCCGAACGTGCGGGCGAGGCGGACGACCAGGTCGACATGGTGCTGGCGGAGCATCTGCTGGCACTCGAGTCCCTGCTGGAGTCGGGGCTGCGCCGTCAGCGGAACAGTCCATCGCCACAGGCCGAATTCGACCGCGCCCTGGCAGCGGCCGTGTACAAGGAGGCACTGGTCGATGTGCGGCGGGTTCGCGACATCTTCCTCGGGTTCCTGGACGCGGGGGCGGATGCCAGTGGTGACGGCCTCGACGAGGCCCGGGAAGGACTGCGCCGCATCGAGGGCGCGATGTCGATGTCAGGCTTCGAGGCCCTGCATGCCCTCCTGGGGCCGCTGATCCGGCACCTCGATTCCCGCGCGGGTATGGCTGCCAACGAACTGGACGAGGGCGAGATCGAGGCCCTGGCCGAGGTGCTCAGCAGCATCGAAGTGGCGCTCGAGTCCTCCGGTCAGCCCTGGCGTGAACTGGATAGCGTTCACGAGCGTGGAATCGCGGCCTTGCAGCGCATTGGCGCGATCTCCGGCGGTGATGTCGCGGATCTGCACCTGGCCGCCGCGCCGGAGGCCCCGGCCCCGGACGCGACGGATGAACCGCTGCCAACGACCACGCTCGACGAGTCCGCGCCCGGCGACCTGCCGGACTTCGACTTCGATGTCGCCGACGAAGAACCGGTCGACGCGTCCCCCGACACGCCCGCCGAGCCCTCGGTGCTCGAAACCGATGCACCATCGACCGTTTCCAAAACGAGCCAGGTGCCGGCCGCAGGGCGCGATTCGCTGCCCTTCGACGACGCCGTTCTGGCCGAGCAGGTGCGCGGGCCCGATGTCGATCCGGAGATCTTGGAGATCTTCCTCGAGGAAGCGGACGAGGAGGTCGCGAGCCTGCGCCAGCAGTTTCCGCTCTGGCAGGCCAGCCCCGCCGACCTCGACAGCCTGTCGGTCATCCGGCGTTCCTTCCACACCCTGAAGGGATCGGGCCGCCTGGCCGGGGCCCTGCGCCTGGGCGAGTTCGCCTGGGCCGTGGAGTCATTCCTCAACCGGTTGCTGGATTCGGACCACGAGGCCGATCACGCCACGTTGCAGGTGATCGAGGATGCCATCGGGGTGCTCCCCGGGCTGGTGGCCGAGGTCCGTGACGACACCGGCCCGGATACGCCGGTCCTCGACATCGCCCTGCGCCTGCGGGCCCTGGCCGCCGGCGAGCCGGAGCCCGAGGGTGACGCGGACGACGAGGCGGCCGGGCGCGCCGCGCCCCCGGGTGCGGCTGCGGAGTTCGAGGCGCTGGCGCGGACCCTCGACGAGATGGATACAGTCGGTACGCCGGCGGACACGGACATCACGGATACCGCCGAGGCGGTTCAGGACGAGGCGGCCGGGGAGATCCCGCAAGAGCCGGGTGCGTTCGTGCCGGACCTCCCGCCGGAGGCGCTCGACCCGGACGCTCTGGATACCGACACGTCCGGGTCGGACCAGGACGCGGAGTCCGCCTCGGAGACCGGCACGCAAGAGCCGTCGGCACCCGGAGCGGCCGGCGAGCCGCTGGACCTGGATGATCTCGAGCTTCCCTCCGATGCCCTCGAGGTGACGGAAGAGGCCCTGAGCGAGGACGACTCGCGGGCGGCCGACGATGGGATCAAGGTGGGGGAAGGTGTCGCACCGCTGGAGGAAGATCCCGAAGGGGGCATCGAGCCGGACGAGCCGGCGTCGGTCGAACCCGACCTGAAGGATGCACCCGCGGAACCCGTGGCCACCCGCATGGATACGGATCCGCAGCTGTGGCAGGTGTTTGCCGCCGAGGCCCAGGTCCACCTGCTCACCCTGCGTGGCTGGCTGGACGAGGCCCAGTGGCGTCCCGACCGGATTCCGAATCACGATCTCGAACGGGCGCTGCACACCCTGAACGGCAGCGCCCGCACGGCCGACATCCGGGGCATCTACTCGGTCTGCGGCCCGTTCGAGCGCCTGGTCCGTATCCACCGCGACATGGAATGGGCGTTGCCGGCCGAGGCCGTCGCGCTCCTGCGTCAGCTCGAGACCTATGTCGCCGATGCGGTCGGGGATGAGGAGCCGGACCCGGCCAAGGTGCTGGATCCGCCATCCTGGGCTCCCGAGGTCTATGCCCTGCTGGACCATGCGACGGCCGAGCAGCTCTTGCGCGCCGAGGAACAGGCCGACGAGGAAGAGGCACCGGACTTCGATGATGTCGAGTCCGCCGCCTCCGGCGCAGAGACAGAACCGGACGTGCCTGGCGAGTCCGAGCCCGAGCCCGAGCCGGAGATTGACTGGGAATTCGCCGAGGTCTTCATCGAGGAGGCCCGCGATATCCTCGAAGCCGCCTTCGCCGCCCTCAATGGCTGGCGCGAGGCCGGCGGTCGTCCGGGCCCGGACCAGAACGCCTTCCAGCGCGAGGTGCACACCCTGAAGGGCAGTGCGCGCATGGCCGGCTTTACCGTGGTCGGAGCGATCGCGCACGCCCTGGAAAGCGCCTTGAGTGTCGAGACCGAGACCGGCCTGGAACCGCGCGATGGCTTCTTCCAGCTCACGGAGCGGGCCCTGACCGACGTGCAACATCTGGTCGAGCGCGGGGTCGGCGCCTGGCAGATGGACGAGACGGCCAGCGAATCGTTGCCTGCCCTGCGCGCCTGGTCCGCGGGCGAATCGGATGCCGAGGCGCCGGATGAACCGACCGAAGCCGGTGTCGTGGAGACCGACGACTCGGCGTCCGAGGCCGCCTCCGGCACGGACCTGGCGACGGCGCAGGCGGCCGAGGCCGATCGCCGCTCTCGCGAGGCACCGGAGACCGAGGGCCGGCGCATCCAGGACCAGGTCCGCATGGACGCCGAGATCCTCGACAGCCTGGTGAATAATGCCGGCGAACTGGCGACGTTCCATCGACGTTTCGAGCAGACCGTCGGCCGGGTCGAGGGGCAGGTCGACGAACTCGACCGGACCATCGCCCGCCTGCGTGACCAGCTACGCAAGCTCGAGATCGAAACCGAGGCGCAGATCCTGTTCCGGGTGGAGGAAGAGAGCGGCGAGGAGACCCTGGACTTCGATCCCCTGGAGATGGACCGCTATTCCGGCATCCAGCAGCTGTCGCGTGCCCTGGCCGAAAGCGTCAGTGACCTCGAGGCCCTGAAGCAGGAGGTTGGCGACGAACTGCAGAACGCCGGCGGGATCCTGTTGCAACAGCGCCGCGTCGGCACGGACCTGCAGGACCAGTTGATGCGCCAGCGGATGGTGCGATTTGCCCGCATGGCGCCGCGGCTGCGCCGTGTCGTACGCCAGGCCGCGGAGGACCTCGGCAAGGGGGTCCGGATCGAGTTCACCGGGCAGGGGGCGGAGCTCGACCGGGCCCTGCTGGAGCGACTGGTCTCGCCACTGGAACACCTGCTGCGCAATGCCATCGCGCACGGCATTGAATCACCAGCCGAACGCGAGCAGGCGCACAAGCACGCCCAGGGGCAGATCGATGTCAGCCTGGAGCAGTCCGGCAGCGAGATCCGCCTGCAGGTGACCGACGACGGCAAGGGGATCGACGCGGAGGCCATTCGGGCACGCGCTATCGAGCGGGGGCTCATCGCGGCCGATGCCGATGTGAGCGATTCCCAGGCCCTGCAACTGATCCTGCAGTCCGGGTTCTCCACGGCCGCCGAGGTCTCGCAGGTCGCGGGACGCGGGGTTGGCCTGGACGTGGTCAACAGCGACGTGAAGCAGCTCGGCGGCACGCTGGATATCCAGTCGACACCCGGCAGGGGCTCGCGCTTTACCATGCGTCTGCCGTTCACCCTGGCCATCTCCCAGGCCCTGCTGGTGCAGGTGGGTGAAGAGACCTTCGCCGTCCCGATGGCATCGGTGGAGGGTGTCGTGCGCGCGCGCGGCGAGGAGATCGACGCGGGTGAGGGCGAGGCGACCTACAACTACATCGGCCAGGACTACGACGTGCGCGGCCTGGGCGACCTGATGGGCCTGGAGAGCCAGGCCGGGGTCGACCACTTCCCGGATCACCCGTTCCCGTTATTGCTGGTGCGGGCCGACGATCGGCGCGTGGCCCTGCGCATCGACGGCCTGCTGGGGAGTCAGGAGGTGGTAGTGAAGTCCGTGGGACCGGTACTGAGCCGGATTCCGGGTGTGGCCGGTGCCACCCTGCAGGGCGATGGATCGGTGATGCTGATCCTGGACCTCAGCATGCTGGTGCGCTTCGCCGAGGCGACCGCGTCGCTGCCCGAGGCACCGCAGACGACGGCGGAGGCCTCGAGCTCCAGGCGGATCATGGTGGTGGACGACTCGATTACCATCCGCAAGGTCACGGCGCGCCTGCTCACCCGTCACGGCTATGACGTGGTGACTGCGCGCGACGGCCTGGATGCGGTGGGCCTGCTGGACGAACGCCGCCCGCAATTGATCCTGCTGGACGTCGAGATGCCACGCATGGACGGCTTCGAGTTCGCCGCCCACGTGCGCGATCATCCGGACTTCGGGCAGGTGCCGATCATCATGATCACGTCGCGCAGCGGGACCAAGCATCGCGAGCGAGCCGACCGCCTCGGGGTCAACGGATATCTCGGCAAGCCGTATCTCGAGAATGACCTGCTGAATGCGATCCGCGAACAACTCCGGGAGGTATCCGCATGAGCGAGGATGCACAATCCCAGGCCGTCGAGGCCGTGATCGTGCAGCTGGATGCGGGATCCATCCTGTTGCCGCGCAGCGCCTTTCTCGAGGTCACGACCCGGGCGGGTTCGGTGGAACAGGCCTCCGAGCATCCGGATATCCCGTGGCTGGAGTCCAGCCTGATCTGGCAGGACGTGCAGGTGCCGGTCGTCAACGTGAACCAGCTGCTGGATCCGGACCGCGACACGGGCGAGGACCGTCGCCGCTTCACCCGTTTGCTGGTGATGCAGGCGGTGATGGAGCCGGACCACCTGCCGTTCTATGCGCTGGAGGTTCGCGGTACGCCACATCCGGTGCAGATCACCCCGCAGAACATCTATGCGCTCGAGGACTCGGATGCCACACCGTGGTCCTGGCGGGTCAAGGCCTCCGGGGTGACGACGCACCTGCTGCGCCTGGATACCCTCGAGCAGCGCCTGCTGGAGATCGCGGAGGCCCAGCCGGCTTGAGGCGCCCCCCGTTCTCCGGGTGGCCTTGCATGGACCCGGGCCTTCCGAACCGTTTGTCTGCTTACCCTCGCAGGTCGCCCAGCCGCGACTGGACCAGCGTGACCAGGGCCATCGCGGCGGTCTCGGTGCGCAGGGTCCGCGGCCCCATCCCGACCCCCAGGAAACCTGCATCCCGAGCATGCTCGGCTTCCGCGGGCGTCAGCCCGCCTTCCGGCCCGACATAGAGCGTGACCGACGATGGCCGGCTGCCTGCCCTGCCCAGACGTTCATCCAGGCCGGGCGCCCCTTCTTCGGCCACCAGTCCGAGGCTGTCAGCCCGGCCCGCGAGGGCCTCTTCCGGCAGGGCGGGTTCGAACAGTTCGGGCAGCTCATTGCGGCCGCACTGTTCCGTGGTGGCGCGCAGGATGCCCTGCCAGTGGCGCTGGCGCTTTTCCAGCCCCTTGTGTGCGGCAGCCGACCGCGAACGCTCGCACAGCACCGGGTGGATGGACTGCACGCCCAACTCCACGGCCTTCTGGATGGCGAGGTCCATGTGGTCGCCACGGGCTACGCCCTGCAGCAGATGGATCGGAAAAACCGGATGAGTTGGGGCGGCGGCACGTGTGCCCAGATGGAAGGTGCCTTGGCGGCGGTCGGTCAGTTCGAGGGTGGCCTCGAATTCATTGCCAAGGCCGTCGAATATGCGGCAGGGGGCGCCGCTCTTCAGGCGCAGGACGGTGGTGGCGTAGTGGAGCCGATCCTGCGGGGCAGGAAGCGACTGCCCCGCGGCCAGTGCCTCGGATTCGAGCAATAGCCGGGGGCAACGCATGCCGTCTACTTCCGGTTGTCGAGGTCCAGTGCCTTCCAGATCTGTTCCGTCGGGCCCGCCTGGTTCATGGAGTAGAAGTGGATTCCCGGCGCGCCGTTATCGAGCAGGTCGTCGGTCAGACGCGTGGCGACCTCGATCCCGAATTTGCGGATCGACTCCTTGTCGTCGCCATAGGCCTCCATCCGCTTGCGAATGTAACGCGGGATCTCGGCGCCGCACATCTCGGAGAAGCGCACGATCTGGGTGTAGTTGGTGATCGGCATGATCCCGGCAATGATCGGGATGGTGATGCCCATCTTTTCCACCCGTTCCATGAACGCGACGTAGGCGTCCACGTTGTAGAAGTACTGGGTGATCGCGGCGTCGGCTCCGGCATCCACCTTGGTCTTGAAGTTCTCGAGGTCCTTTTCGGCGTTCGGCGCCTGCGGGTGGAATTCCGGATAGGCCGCCACCTCGATCTTGAACTGGTCGTCGAATTCGGCACGCACGAATTCGACCAGCTCCGAGGCATAGCGGAAGTCGCCACCGGAATTCTTGGTGCCGGACGGCAGGTCGCCGCGCAGCGCGACGATGCGGTTCACGCCGATATCGCGGTAGGTCGACAGCAGTTCACGCAACTCGTCCTTGGTGGAAGAGATGCAGGAGACGTGCGGGGCGGCGGGAATGCCGTCGTTGTCGATGATGTCACGGACCGTTTCCAGCGTGCGGTCGCGGGTGGAACCCCCGGCGCCGAAGGTGACGGAATAGAACTCGGGATTCAGGGTGCCCAGGCGCTTGCGGGCCTTGGCCAGGCGTTCGGCTCCGGCCTCGTCCTTGGGCGGAAAGAATTCAACGCTGTAGACGCGTTCTTGTGCAGACATGTTTGTCCTCCAGACAAAAAGAAGGCGGACCGCACGAACATGCGGCCCGCCCCGGCGTTCACATTAACAACGAATTGAAATGTGAGGCTGGCCGATCAGTAGCGGTAGTGTTCCGGCTTGAACGGGCCATCCACCGGCAGACCCAGGTACTTGGACTGCTCGTCGGTCAGACGGGTCAGGTTGGCACCCAGCTTCTTCAGGTGCAGCTGCGCGACCTTCTCGTCCAGGTGCTTCGGCAGCACGTAGACGTTCTTGTCGTACTGGTCACCCTTGGTCCACAGCTCGATCTGAGCCAGGGTCTGGTTGGTGAAGGAGTTGGACATCACGAAGCTCGGATGACCGGTACCGCAGCCCAGGTTCACCAGACGGCCTTCGGCCAGCATGATGATCCGGTTGCCGTTCGGCAGGATGATGTGGTCAACCTGCGGCTTGATGTTCTCCCACTCGTACTTGCGCATCGCGGCCACGGCGATCTCGGAGTCGAAGTGACCGATGTTGCAGACGATGGCCTGGTTCTTCATGCGGGTCATGTGATCTTCGGTGATCACGTCCTTGTTGCCGGTGGCGGTGACGAAGATCTCGGCCTTGTCGGCCGCTTCTTCCATCGTGACCACGCGGAAGCCTTCCATCGAGGCCTGCAGGGCGCAGATCGGGTCGATCTCGGTGATCCACACGGTGGCACCCAGGCCGGCCAGCGACTGGGCGGCACCCTTGCCGACGTCACCGTAACCGGCGACCACGGCGATCTTGCCCGCGATCATCACGTCGGTGGCGCGCTTGATGGAGTCCACGGTGGACTCGCGGCAGCCGTACAGGTTGTCGAACTTGGACTTGGTGACCGAGTCATTGACGTTGATCGCCGGGAAGGCCAGTTCGCCGTCCTTCGCCATCTGGTACAGGCGATGGACACCGGTGGTGGTCTCTTCGGTCACGCCCTGGATCTTCGACAGCATGTCGGAGTACCAGGTCGGCTGTTCGGCCAGGCGTTCCTTGATCTTGGCGAACAGGGCCTCTTCTTCCTCGTTCTCCGGCTTGGCGATGACCGACTGGTCCTTCTCGGCCTTGGCACCCAGGTGCAGGAGCAGCGTGGCGTCGCCGCCGTCGTCCAGGATCATGTTGGCGCCGCCGTCGAATTCGAAGATGCGGTGGCAGTAGTCCCAGTACTCTTCCAGGGTCTCGCCCTTCACGGCGAAGACCGGGGTGCCGTTGTCGGCGATCGCGGCCGCGGCGTGGTCCTGGGTGGAGTAGATGTTGCAGGAGGCCCAGCGCACGTCGGCACCCAGGGCTTCCAGGGTCTGGATCAGCACCGCGGTCTGGATGGTCATGTGCAGGGAGCCGGCGATCTTGGCGCCCTTCAGCGGCTTGGAGGCCGCGAACTCTTCCCGGGTCTGGACCAGACCGGGCATTTCGGTCTCGGCGATCGCAATTTCCTTGCGGCCGAATTCGGCAAGGTTAATGTCCTTGACGACGTAATCGGTCGTTTTCTTGTCGTTCATCACAGCATTCATGGATCAACTTCTCCGTTTCTCTGGATGAGCGCCGTGTTCACTTTTCAGGGGACATCCGGCTGAGCCTGACGGTTGAACCGCTGCAGCGCTCCTCAGCCGGATGGGTATTTCGCTTACAAAATGTCGGGTGCTATTAGAGGCCCGCCATCTTCTTAAGTTCCTCGGCCTTGTCGGTACGCTCCCAGGGGAGGTCGACGTCTTCGCGGCCGAAGTGACCGTAGGCGGCGGTCGCCTTGTAGATCGGGCGCAGCAGATCCATCATCTGGACCAGACCCCACGGGCGCAGGTCAAACGCTTCGCGTACGAAGCCTTCGATCTTGCGGTCGTCCAGCTTGCCGGTGCCGAAGGTGTCGATGGTGATCGAGGTCGGTTCGGCCACGCCGATCGCGTAGGAGACCTGGATCTCGCACTTGTCGGCCAGGCCGGCGGCGACGATGTTCTTGGCCACGTAGCGGCCGGCGTAGGCTGCGGAGCGGTCCACCTTGGACGGGTCCTTGCCGGAGAACGCGCCCCCACCGTGACGGGCCATGCCGCCGTAGGTATCGACGATGATCTTGCGGCCGGTCAGGCCGGCGTCACCCACCGGGCCCCCGATCTCGAACTTGCCGGTCGGGTTGATGTGGATCTGGTCGTCGGAGACCTGGCTCAGCCACTCGGCGGGCAGGACCTTCTTGAAGATCTCTTCGTAGACCGCTTCTTTCAGGTCCTTCTGCGAGATGTCCGGGCTGTGCTGGGTGGACAGGACCACTGCGTCCAAGCCGGCCGGCTTGCCGTCTTCATAGCGCAGGGAGACCTGGCTCTTGGCGTCCGGACGCAGCCACGGCAGCTTGCCGCTCTTCATCAGTTCGGACTGGATGCGCACCATCTTGTGGGCGTAGAAGATCGGGGCGGGCATCAGGGTGTCGGTTTCGCGTGCGGCGTAGCCGAACATCAGACCCTGGTCACCGGCGCCCTGGGTGGCGCGGTCGGAGACGTCGCGGTCCACGCCCATGGCGATGTCCTGGGACTGCTCGCCGAGCACGTTCAGCACGGCGCAGGTCTTGCCGTCGAAGCCCTTGTCGGAGTCGTCGTAGCCGATCTCGCAGACCGTTTCGCGCACCAGCTTCTCGTAGTCGATCTGCGCCCCGGTGGTGATCTCGCCCAGCAGCATGACCATGCCGGTCTTGGTGGCGGTTTCGCAGGCGATACGGGCGTGCGGATCCTGTTCGATGATGGCATCGACGATGGTGTCGGAGACCAGGTCGGCCATCTTGTCGGGGTGACCCGCAGAGACCGATTCGGAAGTGAAAATATAATCGTTGGACATTAGGCGTTCCTTTATGGTCGTTTCCATTTAGTTTTGCGCAAAACGACCGCTAGTGTAACGCGACTCGCGGGATTTTTCTAAGCCCCTCCCCGGCGATGGTAGGGGCAAGCGGGCCGTCGCCGGCGGCGAGGGCGCAGCATGGCGCGGCCTGGGACCGACTTGCCCCGGTGCGCGAAAGTGGCCAAAATGCACCGCGTTTGATGGGGAGAGCTGCCCGCCGCGCGTTCGCGTGATCGGTCAGCGCCTGCTCCCGCAGGCTGCCCGGGCCGCCGCGCGCAGGAGCGCCGGCCAGTAACCGTGAGCCCCTCGTTCGGCCGCCTCGTTCGGGTCGGCCGCCCGCTGGCGCCTCGCGCCGCCGCCCGCCATCAGCCAAATCCAACACTACTTAGAGCAGGAGATCAGCATGCCGACCCGTAGAGAGCTTGCCAACGCCATCCGCGCCCTTTCGATGGACGCGGTACAAAAGGCCAATTCCGGTCACCCGGGCGCGCCCATGGGAATGGCAGACATCGCCGAGGTGCTGTGGAACGACTACATGCAGCACAACCCGGCGAACCCGAGCTGGCCGGACCGCGATCGCTTCGTGATGTCCAACGGCCACGGCTCCATGCTGGTCTACTCCCTGCTGCACCTGACCGGCTACGACCTGCCGATGGACGAGATCAAGCAGTTCCGTCAGCTGCACTCACAGACCCCGGGTCACCCGGAATACGGCTACACCGCCGGCGTCGAGACCACCACCGGCCCGCTGGGCCAGGGCATCTCCAACGCGGTCGGCATGGCGCTGGCCGAGAAAATGATGGCGGCCCACTTCAATCAGCCGGGCCACGACATTGTCGATCACAACACCTACGCCTTCCTCGGCGACGGCTGCATGATGGAGGGGGTCTCCCACGAGGCCTGCGCGCTGGCCGGGACCCTGGGCCTGGGCAAGCTGATCGCGTTCTGGGATGACAATGGCATCTCCATCGACGGCGAGGTCGAGGGCTGGTTCACCGATGACACCCCGACCCGTTTCGAGGCCTACGGCTGGCACGTGGTGCGCGGCGTGGACGGTCACGACGCCGACGCGGTCAAGGCCGCGATCGAGGAGGCCCGCAAGAACAGCGACAAGCCCAGCCTGATCTGCTGCAGGACCGTCATCGGCTTCGGCTCCCCGAACAAGTGCGGCAAGGAAGAGTGCCACGGCGCCGCCCTGGGCGACGACGAGGTTGCCCTGACCCGCAAGGAACTGGGCTGGGAACACGGCCCGTTCGAGATCCCGGGCGACATCTACGAAGGCTGGAGTGCCAAGGACAAGGGCGCTAAGGCCGAGGCCGAGTGGAAGGAACGCTTTGCCGCCTACAAGGCCGCGCACCCGGAACTGGCCGCCGAGTTCGAGCGCCGCATCAGTGGGGACCTGCCCGCCGACTGGAACGAGAAGGCCAGCGCCTACATCAAGGAAACCGTCGAGAAGGCCGAGAAGGTCGCCTCGCGCAAGGCCTCGCAGAACGCGATCGCCGGCATGGCCCCGGCCGTTCCGGAACTGCTGGGCGGCTCCGCCGACCTGGCCGGCTCCAACCTGACCATGTACAGCGGCTCCAAGGGCGTGACTCGCGACGACGCCGCTGGCAACTACGTGTTCTACGGCGTGCGCGAATTCGGCATGGCCGCGATCATGAACGGCATCGCCCTGCACGGCGGCTTCATCCCGTACGGCGGTACCTTCCTGATCTTCTCCGACTACGCCCGCAACGGCATCCGCATGTCCGCGCTCATGAAGCAGCGCGTGATGTACGTGCTGACCCATGACTCCATCGGTCTCGGCGAAGACGGCCCGACCCACCAGCCGATCGAGCAGACCCCGAGCCTGCGCCTGATCCCGAACCTGAACGTCTGGCGTCCCTGCGACGCGGTCGAGACCGCGGTGGCCTGGAAGGCCGGTATCGAACGTACCGACGGCCCGTCCGCGTTCATCCTGTCGCGCCAGGGCCTGCCGCACATGGAGCGTGACGGCGAGCAGCTTGCCAACATCGCCCGTGGTGGCTACGTGCTGAAGGACTGCGGCGGCACCCCGGACCTGATCTTCATTGCGACCGGTTCCGAGGTGGAGCTGGCCGTGCAGGCCGCCGATGAGCTGAGCGGCGAGGGCAAGAAGGTCCGCGTGGTCTCCATGCCCTGCGTCGAGTTGTTCGAGCAGCAGGATCCGGCCTACCGGGAAGCGGTCCTGCCGAAGGCCGTGCGCGCCCGTGTCGCCATTGAGGCCGGCGCGACCACCACCTGGCACAAGTTCACTGGCCTCGACGGCGCGGTGTTCGGGCTGGATCGCTTCGGCGAGTCCGCCCCGGGCGGCGCCCTGTTCGACTATTTCGGCTTCAAGCCGGAGAACGTTGCCCAGGTCGCGCGTGACGTGATGAACGGCTGAGCCCGAATCGATTTCGCATAAGCAATAAAGAGGAGATTCTCAATGTCTATCAAGGTTGGTATTAACGGCTTCGGTCGCATCGGCCGCATGGCCTTCCGCGCCATCGCCAAGGACTTCCCGAACCTCCAGGTGGTTGGCATCAACGACCTGCTGGATCCGGAGTACCTGGCCTACATGCTGCGCTATGATTCCGTGCATGGCCGCTTCGACGGAGACATCAGTGTCGACGGCGACCATCTGGTGGTGAACGGCAATCGCATCCGCCTGACCGCCGAGAAGGATCCGGCCGCGCTGAAGTGGGGCGACATCAACGCCGACATCGTGGTCGAATCCACCGGGCTGTTCCTGACCGCCGAGACCGCCCAGAAGCATCTGGATGCCGGCGCCAAGAAGGTCGTGATGTCCGCCCCGTCCAAGGACGACACCCCGATGTTCGTCTACGGCGTGAACCACGGTGACTACGCGGGCCAGGACATGGTCTCCGCCGCGTCCTGCACTACCAACGCCCTGGCGCCGGTGGCCAAGGTGCTGAACGATACCTGGGGCATCAAGCGTGGCCTGATGACCACCGTCCATGCCGCCACTGCCACCCAGAAGACCGTCGATGGCCCGTCCATGAAGGACTGGCGCGGTGGTCGCGGCATCCTGGAGAACATCATCCCGTCTTCCACCGGTGCCGCCAAGGCCGTGGGCAAGGTGCTGCCGGACCTGAATGGCAAGTTGACCGGCATGGCCTTCCGCGTACCGACCTCCGACGTTTCGGTGGTTGACCTGACCGTGGAACTCAACGGCGACGCCAAGTACGACGACGTCTGCGCGGCCATGAAGAAGGCCTCCGAAGGCGAGCTGAAGGGCGTGCTGGGCTACACCGACGAGCTGGTGGTCTCCACCGACTTCCGCGGCTACACCGCCCCGTCCGTGTTCGATGCCGGCGCCGGCATCCAGCTGGACCCGACCTTCGTGAAGGTTGTCGCCTGGTACGACAACGAGTACGGCTACACCTGCAACATGCTGCGCATGGTGGAGCACGTCGCCAAGTAACGGCGAGCGGCCGGGTCCCTTGCCGGGGCCCGGCCGTTTCTCTTCCATAGAGGCGTGGGGCCAGTCCCTGCGGGGGCTGGCCCGAAGCCTTTTCCTTTTCAACCGTATTTCGAGAGGTACTCCCATGTCTGTCATCAAGATGACCGATCTCGACCTGCAGGGTCGCCGCGTACTGGTGCGTCAGGATCTGAACGTCCCGGTCAAGGACGGCAAGGTCACCTCCGACGCCCGCATCCGCGCGAGCCTGGAGACCGTGCAGAAGGCCTTGGACGGCGGCGCGAGCGTGATGCTGATGTCGCACCTCGGGCGTCCCACCGAAGGCGAGTTCTCCGAGGAGGACTCCCTGGCCCCGGTGGCCGAGCACATGGGCGGCCTGCTCGGGCGCGAGGTGCGCCTGGTGCGTGACTATCTCGACGGCGTGGACGCGAAGCCGGGCGAGGTCATCCTGCTCGAGAACGTGCGCTTCAACGCCGGCGAGAAGAAGGACGACGAGGCCTTGGCCCGGAAGTACGCAGCCCTGTGCGACGTGTTTGTGATGGACGCCTTCGGTACCGCCCACCGCGCTCAGGCCTCCACCCACGGGGTGGCGAAGTTCGCCCCGCAGGCCTGCGCGGGCCCGCTGCTGGCCAAGGAGCTGGAGGCCCTCGGCCATGCCCTGGAGACCCCGAAGCGCCCGCTGGTGGCGATTGTCGGCGGTTCCAAGGTCTCGACCAAGCTGACCGTGCTGGAGTCGCTGTCCAAGGTCGTCGATCAGCTGATTGTCGGTGGCGGCATCGCCAACACCTTTATCGCGGCCCAGGGCCATAGTGTCGGCAAGTCGCTGTACGAGGCGGATCTGGTCGACGAGTCCAGACGCTTGATGGAGGCGGCCCGCGCCAAGGGCGGCGAGATCCCGGTCCCGACCGACGTGACCGTGGGCAAGGAATTCTCCGAGTCGACCCCGGCCGAGACCAAGGCCGTGGACGCCGTCGCGGACGATGACATGATCTTCGACGTCGGCCCCGAGACCGCGGCCACGTACGCCGAGGCCCTGCGCAATGCCGGCACCATCGTCTGGAACGGCCCGGTGGGCGTGTTCGAGTTCGACCAGTTCGCCGGTGGCACCAAGGCCCTGGGCGAGGCGATCGCGGAGAGCAACGCGTTCTCGATTGCCGGCGGGGGGGACACCCTGGCCGCGATCGACAAGTACAACCTGGCCGATCGTATCAGCTACATCTCTACCGGCGGTGGTGCCTTCCTCGAGTTCCTCGAAGGCAAGACCCTGCCGGCCGTTGCCATCCTGGAAGAGCGAGCCAAGGGCTGAAGCCCTTGTCCCGTTCCGCTGACGGAGACGCGCACGGATGAGACGCACCAAGATCGTAGCCACGCTGGGGCCAGCGACGGACAGCGACGAGGCCATGGAGGCCATCATCCGGGCCGGTGTGGACGTGGTCCGGCTGAATTTCTCGCATGGCGATCCGGATGACCACCGCCAGCGCCTGGCGCGGCTGCGGGCCGCGTCCGCGCGCACCGGCCGCTGTGTCGGTGTCCTCGGGGACCTGCAGGGCCCCAAGATCCGCATCGACCGCTTCCAGCAGGGCAAGGTGCATCTGGAAGAAGGGGCTTCCTTCGCGCTGGATGCCGAACTGGATCGCGATGCGGGTGATGCCACGCAGGTCGGCCTGACCTACAAGGAACTGCCGGCAGACGTGGTGCCGGACGACACCCTGCTGCTGGATGACGGCCGTATCGTGCTCAGCGTCACCGGGGTCAGCGGAAGCCGGATCGAGACAACCGTCATGGTTGGCGGAGAGCTGTCCAACAACAAGGGTATCAACCGCCAGGGCGGCGGTCTGTCCGCCCCCGCGATTACCGACAAGGACCGCGAGGACATCCGCCTGGCTGCCGAGCTGCAGGTGGATTACCTGGCCGTCTCCTTTCCGCGCTCCGCCCAGGATCTGCATCTGGCACGCAGCCTGCTGAAGGACGCCGGCTGGGAGGCCGGTATCTGTGCCAAGATCGAGCGCTCCGAGGCCCTGGATGTGATTGACGAGATCATCGCCGCCTCGGAGGTGATCATGATCGCGCGCGGCGACCTGGGCGTGGAGATCGGCGATGCCGAGCTGCCGGGTGTGCAGAAGACTCTGATCACCCGGGCGCGCACGCTTAATCGCCTGGTCATCACCGCGACCCAGATGATGGAGACGATGATCCAGAACCCGATCCCGACGCGCGCCGAGGTGTTCGACGTGGCGAATGCGGTGCTGGACGGCACGGATGCGGTGATGCTCTCCGGCGAGACCGCTACCGGACGCTACCCGGCGCGCGTGGTCACCAGTATGGACCGGATCTGCGAGGCCGCGGAGCGCCAGCGCGCGGCGCGCCAGTCCGACCATCGGATGGATTCGACGTTCGGCCGGGTCGACGAGGCCATCGCGATGGCGACCATGTATACCGCGAACCATCTCGATGTCGCCGCGATCGCCGCGCTCACCGAATCCGGTTCCACCGCGCTCTGGATGTCGCGCATCAGCTCGGGTATCCCAATCTACGCGCTCACCCGGCACGAGTCGACCAGCCGCCGCATGACCCTCTATCGTGGCGTCTATCCGGTCATTCTGAACCCGATTCCCGAGAGTCAGGAAAGCGTGAACCGTGAGGCGGTGAACTTGCTCAAGGTCGAGGGCGTCGTGCAGGATGGCGGGCTGGTTATCATTACGAAGGGCGACCTGCAGGGCGAGCATGGTGGCACCAACGCCATGAAGATCGTGCGCGTCGGCGAACTGGCCTGACCCGCGCACCGCCCGGTGGTCGCGCAATCAAGAACCGACTTTTTCACTACCTCAGTCCGAATCCCGTAAGGAGGAATCCATGGCACTGATCTCACTTCGCCAGCTTCTGGACCATGCCGCCGAGCATGGCTATGGCATGCCGGCGTACAACGCCAACAACATGGAACAGGTCCATTCGATCATGGAAGCGGCCGCCGCGGTCGACTCGCCGGTGATCATCCAGGCCTCCGCCGGTGCCCGTAAGTACGCCGGCGAGCCCTTCCTGCGCCACAACATCATCGCCGCCATCGAGCAGTACCCGGATATCCCGGTCGTGCTGCACCAGGACCATGGCTCCGAGCCGGCGGTCTGCCTGCGCTCGATCCAGTCCGGCTTCAGCTCGGTGATGATGGACGGCTCCCTGATGCCCGATATGAAGACGCCGGCCACCTACGAGTACAACCGTGACGTGACCGCCAAGGTCTCCGAGATGGCGCACTCCTGCGGTGTCTCCGTGGAAGGCGAGTTGGGTTGCCTGGGCTCCCTGGAAACCGGTCAGGCCGGCGAGGAAGATGGCTCCGGCGCCGAGGGCACCCTGTCCCACGACCAGCTGCTGACCGACCCCGACGAGGCCGCCGATTTCGTGAAGAACACCAAGTGCGATGCCCTGGCCATCGCCATCGGTACCTCGCACGGCGCCTACAAGTTCACCCGTCCGCCGACCGGTGACATCCTCGCCATCCAGCGCGTGAAGGAGATCCACGCCCGCATCCCGGATACCCATCTGGTCATGCACGGCTCCTCCTCCGTTCCGCAGGAGTGGCTGGACATCATCAACAAGTACGGCGGCGACATGGGCGAAACCTACGGCGTGCCGGTCGAAGAGATCCAGGAAGGCATCAAGCACGGCGTGCGCAAGGTCAACATCGATACCGACCTGCGCATGGCCTCCACCGGTGCGGTGCGCAAGTTCCTGGCCGAGAACCCGAAGGAATTCGATCCGCGCAAGTTCCTGAAGGCCTCGACCGCTGCGATGAAGGACCTCTGCCAGGCTCGCTACGAGGCCTTCGGTTGCGCCGGCATGGCGTCCAAGATCAAGCCGGTCTCCCTGGACGACATGGTCAAGCGCTACCTGTCCGGCGAGCTGGATCCCAAGGTCAACTGATCCTGCGGATTGCAGCACGGAAAAGGGGGCTTCGGCCCCCTTTTTTTGTGCCATGATGACTCTTTCGCAAAGGGGGGACGCCGCCGCATCCGTGCGGTCGCGTCTCCCCTGGTCTTTCTGGAGGTTTCCGCGATGCAACGACTGACCCTTCCCGGCTTGGCGATATTGTTGTTGGTGGTGGCCATGGCCGGTACGGCGCATGCCAACCCGTTCAGCCGCGAGATCGACCCGCAGGACATCATCGATCGCGCCCAGGCAACGGTGGAGAACATGGCCACCCATCCCGACTACGAATCCCTGAAAGAAGACCTGCGCGATGCCCGCGGCGTGGTGATCTTCCCGCGCGTGGCCCGGGGCGCCTTCCTTGTCGGCGGCTCCGGCGGCATCGGCGTGTTTCTCGCGTGGGACGACGAGCGGGAGAACTATTCCCCGGTAGCGTTCTACTCGCTCGGCTCGGTCAGCTTCGGCATGCAGTTTGGCGGCGATGCCGCCGAGGTTGTGATGGTGGCGCGCACCCAGGACGCGGTCGACTCGATGTTCGGTTCCGCGATCCGTCTGGGGGGTGATGCCTCGGTGGCGGCCGGTCCGGTCGGCGCGGGCCGGAGCGCCACGCCGACCGCCGACTTCCTGTCCTACTCGAGGGCACGCGGGGCCTACCTGGGCATGAGTTTCTCCGGCTCGCGAATGACCGTGCGCGACGACTTCAACGAGGCGTACTACGGCGAGTCCCAGCGCCCGGTGCACATCATCGAGAACCGCCGCGTGGACCACGAGGGCACCCGTGCCCTGCGCGAGACCCTGGCCGGCTTCCGCGCCGACGCCGCGCCGGAAGAGGACGCCCCAGCGACCTCCGAATCCCGCCGTCAGGAGCGCGAGTCCTCCGGTCGCGTGCGTCCGGACAACTTCGAGGTGGAGAGTTTCTGAACCAGCCCCTCGCGGGTGATGCCTTCCGCTGACTCGACGATTGGGGCGCTCGTGCGCGAACGCAGCGCGGCGGCATTGTCGAGTCTCGGGTCGGCATCCGTCTGGCGCCGGTTCAGCACGATCCCGGCCAGTTGCAGGCCGCGTCGTTCCAGGGCCTCAAGGGTGAGCAGGCACGTGTTCAGCGTGCCCAGCCGGTCCTCCGCCACCAGCAGGACCGGCAGCCCGAGGGCCTCGGCGAGGTCCGCGTTCAGCCCGTCGGCGCACAGCGGCGAGTAGAAGCCCCCCGCACCCTCCACCAGCCGCGGGCCCATGCCGTCGGCTGCGCAGGCCGCGGCCAGCTCGGCGACCGTCAGGCGCACGCCTTGGTTCGCGGCGGCCTGGTCCGGGGCGATGGCATCGGGGAAGCGCCAGGGCGTGACCTGCTCGATGGCGGCGTCCGGAAGGCCCGCCGCGCGGGTCAGGTTCACGCCGTCCTCGGGCCGCAGCCCATCGGGGCCCGGCGGGCAGCCGGATTCCACCGGCTTGCGCGGTTGTGGCTGCAGCCCAAGGTCTCGCCAGAGTTCCAGCAGCGCGCAGCTGACGAAGGTCTTGCCGACGCCGGTGTCGGTGCCGGTGACGAACAGGCCCTGCGGGACCTCGCTCATGCGTCGCGGGTCAGGCGCTCCAGCGCCTCGCGATAGCGCGCCGCGGTCTGTTTCACCACCTCGGCGGGCAACTCGGGGCCGGGCGCCTGCTTGTCCCAGCCCAGGGTCTCCAGATAGTCGCGCACGTATTGCTTGTCGAAGGACTCGGGGCTGGTGCCCGGCGCGTAGCGGTCGGCCGGCCAGAAGCGCGACGAGTCCGGGGTCAGGACCTCGTCGATCAGATGCAGAGTGCCGGCGGCATCGACGCCGAACTCGAACTTGGTGTC
This sequence comes from Thioalkalivibrio sp., assembly GCF_041685615.1. Taxonomy (GTDB): domain Bacteria; phylum Pseudomonadota; class Gammaproteobacteria; order Ectothiorhodospirales; family Ectothiorhodospiraceae; genus Thioalkalivibrio. The sequence goes on along the minus strand of NZ_JAWLFK010000024.1, from coordinate 927 downwards.
GGCGATGATGATCCCGCGCTCGGCCGCGTAGTCGCGCGCCATCGCGTAGATCGCGAGGGCTGCGTCGCGCACCTGCCGTGCTCGTTCTTCGCCGATGGTCGCCACCACGGAATCAAAGTCGATATTGGCATCGTGGTCGCCGACGTCGGCCTTGGTGCTGGGAGTGAAGATCGCCTCGGGGAGCTTCGAGGCGAGCTCCAGGCCGGCCGGGAGCGGGATGCCGCAGACCGCGCCGCTGGCCTGGTAGTCCTTCCAGCCGGAGCCGATCAGATACCCGCGTACCACCGCCTCCACCGGCAGGGCTTCGAGCCGGCGAATCACCAGGCTGCGTCCTTCCAGCGGGGCGCGAATGGCCGGGTCCGGGATCACCTGTTCCAGCGGGATATCGGTCAGCTGGTTGGGGATGCCCAGCTCGCGCTCCACCTTGTGCATCCAGAACTGCGTGATCTCGGTCAGCACCCGGCCTTTCTCTGGCACGGCTGTGGGCAGGATCACGTCAAAGGCGGACAGGCGGTCGGTGGTGACCATCAGCCAGTGGTCGGCATCCACCGCATAGAGATCGCGTACCTTGCCGCGATGCACGCGTTCCAGTTCGGGGATGTGGCTTTCAAGCAGGGTGTCAGTCATGCCGCGATTCTACCGGGCACGGGCTTGATGCACCACGAAGCGCACGAAGACCGAAGAAGGTCAGCGGCGGTTGCACCACAGAGGACACAGAGAGCACGGAGAAGGCAGTCATGGTATCGGGGGCGGCAGGATGTGGTGAACAAAGCGAATCGCATCGTGTCTCTGTCGCTCCGACCGGGGTTTTCTTCGTGCCTTCGTGTGCTTCGTGGTGAACACGGCTTGTCGGGTGGGGCCGGGCTCGCTATCGTTCGGGCCATGACTGAGACGGCAGGCAATTTGACGGCGCCCCTGGTGGGTGTG
>NZ_JAWLFK010000062.1:0-10046 GCF_041685615.1 Thioalkalivibrio sp. | reverse complement strand
TCCCGCTGGACGCCTTCTACCCCACATTGCGGGAAATCCACCAGGGCCGCGACGTACGCCCCGGTGTCCCACACACGGCGCCCCCGGGAGACACCAATTAGGAACATCGCGTCAGGCAGGGGCTCTTGAGCGAGTCAGGCTTGGTGCTTGCCCTATCAAGCCGTGGATCTCGCCGGGTTCGTTCTCCCTAACCTTTACGACCGCAGTTCGGAGAGGACACTCCGGAAGCTCTCCAGCCCGGACTCCAGGTTCTCGATGATCTCCTCGGCGATCTCGTCCGGCTCGGGCAGGTTGTCCAGATCGCCAAGGGATTTGTCGCGGAGCCAGAAGAGGTCGAGGCTCGTCTTGTCGCGCTTGAGGATCTCCTCGCGGCAGAAGCGGCGCCAGCGGCCCTCCGGATTATCTTCGCTCCAGGTTTCCTGGCGCTGGTGGCGCGCCCCCGGCTTGTAGCACTCGACGAAGTCGCGCAGGTGCTCGTCGCGCAGCGGCTTCTTCTTCAGGGTGTGGTGGATATTGGTGCGATAGTCGTAGAACCAGACTTCGTCGGTCCACGGCTCGGCGCGGCCGGGGCGACCGTCAAAGAACAGCACGTTGGCCTTGACGCCGTGGGCGTAGAAAATGCCGGTGGGCAGGCGCAGGATAGTGTGCAGCTCGGTGGTCTCCAGCAGCTTGCGACGCACGGTCTCGCCGGCTCCGCCCTCGAACAGCACATTGTCCGGCACCACCACGGCGGCCTGGCCGTTCTCCTTGAGCAGCGTGCGGATGTGCTGGACGAAGTTGAGCTGCTTGTTCGAGGTGGTCACCCAGAAATCCTGGCGGTTGTACTCGAACTCCTCGCGTTCCTGCTCGCCGGCCTCGTTGGTAATGGTCAGCGTGCTCTTCTTGCCGAAGGGCGGATTGGCCAGCACGTAGTCGTGCCGCCTCGGTTGTTCGGCCAGCAGGGCGTCGGTCGGGGAGATGGTGGGCTCGTCGCCCAGATCGCCGATGTTGTGGAGGAAGAGGTTCATCAGGCACATGCGGCGCGCGCTGGGGACGATCTCGTTGCCGTGGAAGGTGGAGTGCTTGAGCGCCTGCTTCTGCTCGGCGGTCATCTCCGCCATGTGGTGGTCCCTGATGTAGTCGTAGGCGGCGAGAAAGAAGCCGCCGGTGCCGCAGGACGGGTCGCAGATGGTCCTGCCCGGCTGCGGCTGTACACACTCCACCATGGCGCGGATCAGCGGGCGCGGGGTGAAGTACTGGCCGGCGCCGGACTTGGTGTCCTGGGCGTTGCGCTCCAGCAGCCCCTCGTACATGTCGCCCTTCACCTCGGCGTCGAGCATCACCCAGCTCTCATCGTCGATCAGCTTGATCAGCCGCGCCAGCTTGGCCGGGTCCTGGATCTTGTTCTGCGCCCTGGTGAAGATCTGGCCGAGCATGCCGCGCTCCCAGCCCAGCTCGCGCAGCAGCTCGATGTAGTGGCCCTCCAGGTCCGCGCCCTTGCGACAGGTCAGGCTCTGCCAGTCGTAGGTGGCGGGGATGCCGACATCACGATTCCAGGGCGGCTGACTGTACTCGTCCGCCATCTTTAAGAAGATGAGGTAGGTGAGCTGCTCCAGATAGTCGCCATAGCTCACGCCGTCGTCGCGGAGCATGTGGCAGAAGTTCCAGACCCTGGAGACGAGGTTTTCGGCGTTCATTCCTGCTCCTCGGTGGCGATATAGGCTTGATCCGGGCGGTTCGGCTCGTCGGGAAACTGGTATTGCACGACTCTTTCGGTGAGCAGGGGGGCGATGTGCTGGCGATGCAGATAGTCCCGTCGGCGCTTCAAAAGAACCGCCAACTCACGGGTGCCGTAGGGCCTGAGGGCGCAAAGCGCTTGTATGAGCCGGGGTATCTTCTTCGGGTCTCGGCTGCGTTGCCCGATTCGTTCCAACTCTCTTCTAAGTTCGTCAGGTAATTCGGCCAGCAGCTGTTCACGGTACGCCTGACTGGATGCTTCCCCTTCGGACTCCTGCGATAAGGCTTCGGACTCCTGCGATAAGGCTTCGGACTTCTGTGATAAGGCCTCGGACTCCTGTGACAAGCTGGAAAACAGGTCGTCCTCGTCTTCGTTGGACGGGCCACCCAGTTCGTCACCGGGGACATAGTAAGTAGCCGGGCCGCGCGGAACCTGCTCGATAAGCCTCAAATCCCGCAGGTGGGTCAGGCGTTGACTGGCGGTCAGGGTATCGACCCGGTTGAGGTCACGGTAATCGGAGTTAGTGATGCGGCCGATCTCCCGGACGAAGATCAATGCCCGCTGTTCGTCCTCGCCCAGGCTCAGATGCCGGAACTGGCCGAGCCAGGCGATATCCTCCTCGCTCAGGAAGTGGTGGAACAGATAGGTGGCGGAAAACTGGTCGTTGTGGCGATCGGAATCGAAGCTCGGCGGAGAAAGCCCGGCCTCTTCCATCAGCCGGCGCATCACGCGGATACCGCTGCCCTTGGTCTCCGCCAGCCCCATATCATGCAGCACGTTGGCGATCACGGGATTGCGCCATTGCGATCCCGGCTCGCCCAGACTCTCCAGTGCCTTCAGCGAGTACCCCGGATTCTGCACCTCCAGCCGGTTGCTGTAACGGAGCAACTGGACGGGCTGCTGGCGCCGATAGTTGCGGTGCATCAACGCGTTCACCACGGCCTCACGCACGACCTTGTCCGGCAGCACCGTCTTCTCGTCCCGGCGTATTTCCCCTTCCGGGAGCTGAAAGGCTCGTGGAAGGTCATCCAGCACCGCTGCCGTGGCCCGCTGGATGAGACGGGGCAGGGTGTCGCGCAAATCGAGCGTCGTGAACCGATCGTGCGGGTCCTCGACCCACTCCTTGCCAGCGATCCGGACGTAGTCCACCCGGTTGGCCGGGAACAATCGGCGCAGCGCGCCCCGGCGACCGAACAGCAGTACGCCGGCCACTGTCGGGTGTAGCCCGCCGGACCTGTGGACAACGGCACCCAGCGCCTCCATGAGCTCGCCATCGGAAAAGTTCAGCTCCTCGGCCGACGGGTTCACGGCTCGGCGGACATCCCGGTAGTACTCGATCGCATCTGGGTCGAGGTCATCCAACGTGGCACCAGAGACGATCGAGCCGTCAAAGCTCTGGCTGGACCGCCCCTGATACAGCTCTGCCAGATCATTGTGGTTACAGCGGTAGTCCCCGCTGGGCCCGCGCCGCCAGGCGGCGCCTGGAAGAGACTTTCTGACGAAGTGAATGGGGCGGGAGGCAGGCTCAGCCTCGGGTACCTCCACCAGGATCACCGTGCCCTCATCCAGCGCCTCCGCGCGAGCCTGAATCCTCACCGGTGCATTGAAAACACTGGCGCACTGGGAGTGAAGGTCGCTGAGCAGCTTTTCCGGGTCCTCGATACCGCTCACCCGATAGTCACCGGGCGCATCCGAAGCCTTTTCCACCCCCAGCAACAGCCAGCCGCCGCCCATACCCGGCTCGTTGGCGAATGCACAGACGGTCTCCAGCACCGACTTACCAAGTTCGGACGCGCGCTTGGCCTCGATGCGGTCCGACTCGTCGAGCTGCCGGAGCTGTTCGAGGATGGCCCGTGCCGTGACCTGGCTCATGCCGATGCCTCCGTCTTGCGTATTCGGCGTTTGAGCCTGGGCGCGTCAGCCTGTTCTTGGCGGATGCGTTCCAGCAGCGCGCTGGCGGGTTCGTCGTCGGGGTCCTGGGGGACGAGCTTGCCTTCGAAGGCGCGTTTGAGGATGGATTGGCGGAGGGTATCTGCCCTTTGAATCTGCTCATCCAGTTCCTCTTCCATATGAGAAACAAACGACAAGCCTTGCTCAATTATTTTGGTGATCACTCTTTGCTCACTCTCAGGAGCAAGCGGCACAGGCATCGCCTGCACCCGAGATTTATTCAGCGCCTTCTGGTTATTTCCGGACCCGACCATGCGAGTCTCTTCATAGCGATACATAAAGAAATAGAAGAGATAGGCAGGGTCAAGCCCTATTTCTGACACACGGATAGCGGCAGTATTTTGATTATGCGCCGCGCTGACACGGAGTATGGCTGCCTGCCCCCTCGTCTTGCCTTCACCAATCATCGCCAGAACCACTGTTCCTTCAGGATGAACAATTGTAGACGTATTATCTAATCCTTCACTTGTTATCTTTTCTTTGGTATCCCATATCTCACAAAAAGCAACCTCGCCACTGCTTACCCAATTTATTGACCCTCCCCAATACAATGGCTCTCTCCGACTCGGCGTCGCACCAACATAGACAGGGAACAAGTCGCCAACCCTTAACCACCTCCAACCCGAAGGAAGTTTACTTAACTCACCATTGGGCAGACTATCTGGATCATTGGGAATGACTGGAGGCGCCGGCTTCCTCGGTCTCTTGCCTAGCTTTCTATCCATCCCCCACCCCGCCACAGCGGCATTCCACTTTTCCAACTTCTGCTGGTAGCGCGCTTCACGCTCTTCCTGGATGCGCTCAAGGAGTTGGTCGGCAGTTTCGATTTTGTCGGCGTTGTCGCGGCGCCATTGTTCGGTGAGGCGGCCTTCGAAGGCGGCCTTGAGCAGGGACTGGCGGTAGGTCTTGAGCTGGGCGCGGGCCGTTTTAAGGCTTTCCACACCCTTGTCCAGTTCGGAGAAGAGTTCTTCGATCTTGGCGACGATGCGGCGCTGCTCATTTAATGGTGGGAGCGGCAATGGGATTTCAGCCACCGTCCGCGACGAAAGGTGCTTGACCGTGACAGAGGAAGTCTCTTCATTTATGGCATCAAGGAAAGGCTGCAAGCAATAGAGCAGAAAATCATGATCAATGTCTTGGGATTTGATTTTGAGACGACAGACACGCTGATTGAGAAGGCCGACATCTCCCTCCCACTTGGCGGCCCTGAAGTCCCCGTCCATCCCGATTATGATGTCACCGGGATAAACGAGATATTCTTCTTCATAAGGACCATTGTAGTGGTTGTCGGTTTCCGTCTTGCCGACATCCCTGATCCTGATCAGCGGAAGCCCATCGCCGTGGGTAAAGTACTCAGACTTGAACGCCGCCCCATTCTGCACGTCAGCGACATAGCTGAGCGGTACCCGCTCCCAGTGAGGCCCTGCCGTAAGCAGGCAATGCTCGCCCTTTTCCAGAATCTCCGTCGGTGTCAGCGCTAGAGCCATTAAGCCGCCATCTCATCATTCATCTGGTCCAACACCTGCTCCATATCCTCCCCGAACAGCTGCCACATGCGCCCGCGCCCGCCCTCGGCGTCGAAGGGGGCGTAGTCCAGGTCCTCCACGGTGATGTGGAAGCTGGCGGCGATATGGTCGCGGATCTTTTCGAGCCAGGCCATCTGTTCCTCGTTGAACTTGGGCTGGTTGCCGGAGTGGCGACCGAAGACCCAGCGCTTGAAGTTGGCGCGGACGGTGTCGGCGTAGGGGGTGAGCTGGTCGTCCCAGCCGCTGACCCGGCGCACCAGGGCAATGATCTGGGCCAGCTCGCTCTCCGGTCGGCGCGCCTGCACCTCGTCCAGCCGGGCGTAGGCCTCCCAGACGCGGGCCGGGGCCAGTTGCGGCTTCTCGCGTTTGAGCGCTTCGAGCAGGTCGCGGATGGCCCGTGCGGTGATCTCGCGCCGCCGGTGCGGCTGCTGATAGTAGATGGTGAGGGCGTCGATGTCGTCCCGGTGGTTTTCCAGCCATTCGCTGAATTCCTGGCGCAGCTGTTCGCGCTGGGTCTCGGCGTCGGTCTCCCAGCCGCTGGTCTCCAGCTCGTCCGGGTTCACGTCGTCCACCACCTGCTCCTGGCGCTGGCGCACGTCTTCAAGGAAGGTGGTCAGCGGGCCGGTGATGGCGGCGGTGGCGGCCTTCGCCCGCTCCTCGCGGGCCGCTGCGAGCTGCTCCGGGCTCGGTTCGGCGCTTTCGGGCAGTTGGTGGGTCTCGCGGGCGGCGCGGCGCAGGGCGTCGGGGTCGTCGGTGCCCAGCAGCTCGGAGGCGATAGTGTTGAGGTCCGGGCCGCCGGTGATCTTTCGCACTTCCTGGTGCTGTTCGTCGTCGAGCCGCTTGCTGAAGCGGGCCAGGCGACCGGCCAGGCTGCTCAGGGTGTCCGGGTCGCGCACGCCCATGGTCACGGCCTGCATCAGGTCTTTCATGGGCACGCTGGGCTTGCGCTCCAGGCTGCCGGTTTCCATCTTCTTCGATTCACTGACGCCCACAGCGTCCACCAGCACGAAGTGAGCCTTGGGGCCGGTGGCGGAGCGGTTGACCTGACGCAGGCCGTCGGCGTCCAGGCTGCGGGTGCCGCGACCGACCATCTGCATGTAGTAGTTGCGGCTTTTGACGTCGCGCATGAACAGCAGGCACTCGATGGGCCTCACATCGGTGCCGGTGGCGATCATGTCCACGGTGACGGCGATGCGCGGATGGTAGTCGTTGCGGAAGCTGTTCAGTAGGCCCTGAGGATCTTCGTCGATGCGGTAGGTGATCTTCTTGCAGAAGTCGTTGCCGGCGGCGAACCCCTCGCGGGCGATGCGGATGATGTCGTCGGCGTGGCTGTCGCTCTTGGCAAAGATCAGCGTCTTGGGGACCTCAACGCTTCCCAGGCCGCCCTCGTCGTCGGGCAGGCGGCGATCCGGGAACATGCGGGGCAGGGCGTCGCGGAAAGCCTGGATGACGGTGCGGATCTGGTTAGGGTTGACCACGCTGCGGTCGAGCTGGCTGCCGGCGTACTCCAGATCCTCGTCCAGTTGCTGCCAGCGCTGCTCGCGGGTCAGGCGGTCGCGGCGCTCGACCGTCTCTTCGGCCTCGATCTTCCCGCCTTCCCGGGTCAGGCGGGTGTCGATGCGCCAGACGAAGTGGTCGACGTTGACGCCGTCCACCACCGACTGCTCCAGTGGATACTCACTGACCACGTTCTGGTTGAAGAAGGCGTAGGTGCGGTTGTCCGGCGTGGCGGTGAGGCCCACCAGGAAGCTGTCGAAGTACTCGATGACCTGGCGCCAGAGGTTGTAGATGGAGCGGTGGCACTCGTCGATGACGATGACATCGAAGAACTCCGGCGGCACCTTCGGGTTGTAGACCACCGGCAGAGGCTCCTTGCGCAGGGCGTCGAGGCCGCCCGGCTCGTCCTCGGCCTCTTCCGCCAGCGGCTCGCCCTTGAGGATGGAGTAGAGCCGCTGGATGGTGCTGATGCAGACTTGGCCGTCGGTGGGCACATGCGGCGAGCGCAGCCGCTGGACGGTGTAGAGCTCGGTGAACTTGCGGTTGTCGTCCTGGGGCAGGTACTGGTGGAACTCGTTCTCCGCCTGCACGCCGAGGTTGCGGGTGTCCACCAGGAAGAGGATGCGCTTCGCCCCGGCGTGCCTGAGCAGGCGGTAGATGCTGGTGATGGCGGTGAAGGTCTTGCCGGCGCCGGTGGCCATCTGGATCAGCGCCCGGGGGCGGTTCTCCTTGAAGGAGGTCTCCAGGTTGTTGATAGCGTGGTACTGGCAATCGCGCAGGCCGTCGGGCTCAAGCTCAGGCAGGTCCTGGAGACGGCCGCGGAGCGAGGCCGGTTGCGACCGCCAGTCGGCCAGAGTCTCCGGGCGCTGGAACTGGAATACTTCCCGGGCGCGGGGTGCCGGGTCACCCCGATCCGTAAAGCGCGTGAGTGTGCCGGTGGCCTCGTAGACAAAGCGCAGATCGGCCTTGCCAACATGCTTCAGCTCTGCGCTGGCGTAGCGGGCGGACTGCTCCTCCACCTTGCTCATGCGGTGGCCTTCCTCCTCCCGCTTGGCCTCAATCAGACCCACCGGCTCACCGTCCACCATCAGCAGGTAGTCCATCGGGCCCGTGTCGGTTGGGTATTCGCGCACTGCCACACCGCGTCCGGCCGACGGATTCAGTTCCGCCAGGCTCTGTACCTCCCAGCCCGAGGCCCGAAGCTGCTGATCAATTCGTTCGCGTGCGGCCTGTTCCGGGGTTTGATTGTCGGGCATGGATCATCCTGATGATTGCGTCTTCGGTGCACAGCGATCGCCCTGTGGACCACGGAGGCTGGATGGTGCGCGGGGCACCCAGGACGTATGTGCGTGGGCCCCGGCCCGCGTCTGCGGCGCTTCCGCACGCCGATGGACTTGAGTAACCATGGGCCGATTGTGCCCAACGTGGCACGTGTTGGCGATGAACTCGGGCAGTTGCGTTCAAAACGGTGGATGCTGCCAGTTCTAAGTGAACTGCCACCCTGCGGCACATCACCCTGATTGTCAGGGCAGCCTCGCCCCCCTCAACCGATGCACCGAGCGTCATGATTCGTCGACGCGTTCGAGCCGACAATCCAAGCTCCGGCAAAAGCGTTCACTCGCGCGGCGGGGCCAGATGGGCTTGAACTCTGGCACCCGATCCAGAAGCCCTGTGTCTTTAATATGGGTGCACACGGCGCTCGTATGAAAGGCAGCATTTAATAAAACTGGAATAGCCGGGTGTCGGCGCGAACTTGGTAACGGCCACAACGAAGGGGACGTCAGCACGCTCCAAGCGACGCGAAGGCACATATCTCAGAAGACATGCGCGATAAACTCTAGTGAGCCGGCAGACCTGCGGTGCGCGGGGAGATGCCACGCGGGCCGGCAGGGCTGGTATCCTCGCAGTCCGTTGGCGGCCGCCGTTTTGGGCGGTCGCGCAAGATCTTTCCGGGGCCATCCCGGACCGAGGATGCTGGAGGCCGCATGAGCAGTACGCACCGTCCCACCGATATCCAGTTGCATCAGAAGTCGCGCATCCTGGAACTAACCTATTCCGATGGCTCGCATTTCGAGTTGCCCTGCGAGTTCCTGCGCGTGTATTCGCCCTCGGCCGAGGTGCGCGGGCACGGCAAGGGCCAGGAGGTGCTGCAGGTGGGCAAGGAGGATGTGAACATCACCGAGATCGAGCCGGTCGGCAATTATGCGGTGAAGCTCGTGTTCTCCGACGGCCACGACACCGGCATCTATGACTGGGACTACCTGCACGAGCTCGGCACAGACCAGGAGCGTCTGTGGCAGGATTACCTGGATCGGCTGAAAGAGGCCGGGCACGAGCGCAAGACGCACTGACAACGGCACCTTGATGAAAGAAGAACCCGGCAAGACCCACTTCGGCTACCAGAGCGTCCCCGAGTCCGAGAAGGCCTCGCGCGTCGGCGAGGTCTTCCACTCGGTCGCCTCGCGTTACGACGTGATGAACGACCTGATGTCCATGGGCGTCCATCGCATCTGGAAGCGCTACACACTGGAGCGTACCGGCGTGCGTCCGGGCATGAAGATCCTGGACCTGGCCGGCGGCACCGGGGACCTGGCCGGTGCCTTTGCGCCGCGCGTCGGGCCGAAGGGGCAGATCGTGGTCTGCGACATCAATGCCTCGATGCTGGAGGCCGGGCGCGACCGCATGCTGGACGAGGGCCACGTAGGCAACCTCGACTTCGTGCAGGCGGACGCTGAACAGCTGCCCTACCCGGACGACTATTTCGACCGCGTGACCATCGCCTTCGGCCTGCGCAACGTGACCCGCAAGGAACGCGCGCTGGCCGAAATGCGCCGGGTGATCAAGCCGGGCGGGCGCGTGCTGGTGCTGGAATTCTCGCAGCCGGTCGCGCCGCTGCGCCCGATCTACGACATCTATTCGTTCAAGATGCTGCCGCTGATGGGCAAGCTGGTCGCGAATGACGCCGACAGCTACCGCTATCTGGCCGAGTCCATCCGCATGCACCCGGACCAGGAAACCCTGGCCGGCATGATGCGCGACGCGGGACTGGAACGGGTTGAATACGACAACCTGACCGGCGGCATCGTCGCCCTGCATCGCGGCACCAAGCTCTAGGGAGACACTGATCAATGTACACACTCGCGTTGGTACCCCAGGTTTTCCAAGACAAGGCGCGTCGTGCGACAGGTAGTGGTTCTACCTGTAAGCGGCACAACGCAGGATCGGGGAACCTGGGGTGCCAACCCCACAATTTAATAAGCGAAGGGGCTCGGCCGCTTTTGCGCGCGCACGGCGTTGCGGCTCCCTTGTGCAGAATGACTGCACGGCAGTCACCGCGCCTTGTTCGCACGCAAAAG